>CAVIUM010000010.1:0-34711 GCA_963645865.1 Lachnospiraceae bacterium | reverse complement strand
AACCCGGAGATCGGTCGTTCAAATCGACCCCTCGCTACCATCTATTATCAAAATTCTCCGATGAGCGTGAGCCCTCATAATTTCCACGAAGCTAGAAAGGATTTTTTGCTCCAGAGGATCCGTCCCAAGACCGGAAAGAACCGGATCGATGAGAACGGACGATCCAAACATAGTGGTGGAAGTCCGACCGTGATTGTGCCGTAATAATTCTACACCTGCGTTCAGGCTTATAATCTCTGAACCATTGGACGGATGCGTACCCCAGTGATATCATGGGCTTCGGGCTAGCCATATACGGCAAAGGAGGGATAGGTAAATCGACCATCTCCGCCAACCTCTCGTATTCTCTCGCGTCAAAAGGGTTGAAGGTGGCCCAGGTCGGATGCGATCCGAAGCACGATTCCACCAGGCTGCTCACCTGTGGCAAACCCATCCGGACAGTCATGGATGTCGTCGAAGACGTTCCGTCGAAGGACAGGCACCTAGAAGATATCGCATGCCCGGGATCGAACGGCGTCATCTGCATAGAGGCGGGAGGTCCATCGGCAGGGATCGGCTGTGCAGGAAAAGGAATTCTGACGATGTTCAACATGTTTGAATCCCTCGGATTGAACGATTTACATCCCGATATCACAGTCTTCGACGTTCTCGGAGATGTTGTCTGCGGAGGATTCTCCGTCCCTATGCGCCCGAAGTATACGGATGCCGTGTTCATCGTGACCTCGGGGGAGTTTCTGTCCCTGTACGCTGCGAACAATATCCTGAAGGGGGTGTCCAGACACTCAGGGGGAGAGCCAAGGCTCGGTGGAATCATATTCAACTCCAGAGGATCCAAGCGGGAACGGAGTATGGTAGAAGCTTTCTCCGATGCGACCGGAGTGCCTATTGTGGCGCGGTTCGAACGGTCCGAGAGGTTCGCTTCAGCCGAATCAGCGGGGAAGACGCTGTGCGAATCGTTCCCCCATTCGAATGAGGCGGAGGAGTTTCACAGGCTGGCCGATCACATCGTATCGCTGATAAATGGGAAAGATCCCCTATGGATCCCGCATCCACTAGAAGACCGTCAGTTAGAACAGCTCTCGTCCGAAGGTCGCGTGGATGACACCGATCCCTCTTCGAAAGACATCACGGTCCCTATCTCATCATCCTCCGGCCATGCGATGGTTGCCCGCAGGCCACGTCGCATCGGCATGGGCCCGATGGGAGCGACCCTTACCGCCGGCAGACTGACGGACGTCCCCGTGGTCATCCACGGAAGCGGACATTGCGGATACAACATGCTCGGGGAAGTGAGGAAAGTCAGGCAGGATGAGGTCGGTAACATATTCTGCACTTGCATCGGGGCGCGGGGAGCGGTGTTCGGAGGCGAACAAAGGCTGGAATCCCTGCTGGATTCCTTGGCAGATGCCAACCCGTTCATCATCGTCATTCTCACGTGCATGACGAGCATGATGGGCGACGATTCGTCAGCCGTGGCTGAGAAGGTCATGAGGAGGCACCCGGGCACGAGAATCCCCGTGATCGATGCGAACCGCATCCAGGAAGGTGTGGATGCCCACATCGAGGTCCTCCGTGCCATCCTCGACCAGGTCGACATGGGGGTTGAAAGCGACGGCAGGACCGTGAGATTGCTAGATGACGGGGCGCTGATGAGAGGCAACGGCTCGCTGGAAACATATGTCGGCAGGATGCTGTCGCCGTTCGGACTGACCGTTCGCCCCGCGTTCCTTTCTGATTGCTCCCTGAATGATGTCGTCGGCCTTCGTTCCACTGCGATGTTCATCATGACCGAACAGTCGAATGAGAATCTGAAGCTCAGGAAGATGCTGGAATCCAAAGGCATGAGGGTGGCCATGAGGCCCCTCCCGAAAGGATTCAGGGAGGGTATCTCGTGGATATCGCATATGGGAGAGATGTTCTCGTCCCCGGATGCGGCATCGGAATTGGCAGAGACCGTGGAATCAGAATATCGTTCCGCATTGCGTTCTGCGGATGTGCTCCATGGCATGAGGATAGGAGTCGTGAAGTCCGGTTTCGAGCCCTGCGACTGGATAATCGAGACGCTGGAAGATGCGGGGGCCGTCCCCGTCATGCTCGAGAATGATCTCGACCAATACCAACGGGAAGCGATGGAAAACATGGACGCTGTCATCGGAGGTGGCGCCGATGGGTCGCCGGACATGCACCGCATAGGCTATCCCTCCATATCCTTCGCTCATTTCGGACCGATGCTACTTCTGAGGGCTTTGTGCAACGCCCTCGGATCGGGACCGAAAGCCGGATGGCGTTCATGGGGGGATGGCGAATGAACCCGATCGGAGGCGGACTCGTAGGAGCCGTATTCGCGGTCGAGGGCATATCTGATGCGACGGCGTTCCTGCACGGTCAGAATGGCTGTCGTCGCCCCCTCACGGAGACTCGGAAACTGTTCCCACGCCCCGAAAGACTGAGGTTCAAAGACCGTCCAGAATACTCTGGATGTTGTACCGTTCCGTACTCGAAGGTCGACCATTCCGACTATTCCGGGGGCTCATACACCAAGCTCCGGAATGCGTTGGAGGCGGTGTCGCACGACGAATACGGCCTTGTCGCGATCCTCACGTCCTCCGGACTCTCGATCATCGGAGACGATGTTTCCCGCGCCATCCGGGAATCCGGCCTGGAAGACGTGGCGCTTATAGCCAACGAGAAGGATGTCGAAGGCAAGTTCTCCGAAGGATTCGACCTGATGACGTCCAGGATCCTGTGCAGATACGACAACGGCACATATGACTTGGAAGATGACACCGCGGTTGTCGTGGGCCTCGGCATATCGCAAAAAGACTGGATGTCCGTGAGAGAAGAGACGGACTGGGTGCTGGACAGCATGGGGATAGACTGCGTCTGCCATCTGGGCGCTGGAAACTCGATCGATGACATCCGCCATTCGATGAAAGCGAGATACTGCATCGACCTGTGTCCCGATCTGACCTCGGAGACCCGCCGTTTCTACGAGAGTCGCGGAGCTGAAACGGTTTCCATCGGGTGCTCTCCGGTGGGCTTCGATGCCGTCGAGAGGTTCTACCGCCGGCTGGAGGATGTCACGGGGAAAGACGTTTCCGGACCGATAAGGGCCCTGGACAGATGCAAGAAGAGGACATATCGTTCGATGCTCGCTCTGGATAGCGACATGACCGGCGTGCCGTTCTGCGTCGACGCCATGAATTCCATATCTCGTCCGCTCACCTCGTTCCTGGAGGATTCCTTCGGGATGGTCCGTTCCGACGATGCCTACGACGTGCTCTTCGCAGACGGATACAGGTGCCGTGCGGAATCACGCACCGGCCTTTGCCGGAAGTGCATAGACCTGGGCTACCCCACGGACAAGGTGGACTTCGCGAGAGCCCCCGTCATCGGTCTGGACGGCACGATGTACATCCTCGACGGATTATTCGGATGAACGGTCGAAGACCCCGTCGCGAAGCATCTTCTCGAGGTTGTGACCCTTGCGGATGTCCTTCTCGGTACGGCTCGCCAGAGAGGAAAGCTTCCCCGATTCGAGGATGAAACAGCAGTCGGGCCTGAGGAAGTCGTTGGTTATCAGGCCGGAATTGTGGGTCACGAACACGCACTGGGACCTATTCGATGAGATTATCTTCGTTATAGCGGCCCTGGCGGTGGCGAAATGGAACATGTCGTCGAAATCATCGAAGAAAATCAGCGCCTCTGAATCCCTGCACCTCTTGATCCAGCAGAACAGCCTGCACATCAGCATCGTCCCGCGTGATGCCGCATCCGCGAACGGAATCTCCGTCTCCCCCGTGCGGATGACCAGCTCCCGGCCCGATGGGCGGAGGTCCCCGCACTCCAGGCCCACGTCCTTCAGGAATCCCAGGAATTCCTCCAGGTAACCGTTGTCGATGATGTATCCCTCCACATCGTCGTCGGTGTCCATCAGACCGATGTGCTCATCTTTCTTCCACATGGCGCGATAGTACAGCGCCTGCCTCGCGAAGCACCATACGGCTTCGACCGACGGATCGTTCGCTGATCTGCGCTTCTCCGAACATATCCTGATGAGGGACACGGTCCCATCGAGGCCCGCTATCTCCTCCATCGTCAATCCCAGACGTTCAAAGTCGTATGCCCCGGAAGCTGGATCGGAAACGGAATAATCAAACAGCGTGCTCCTGTCCACCACCAGCCTCTCGGAGAGGATGGATGTGGGGGAGTCCTTGCTGTAACTGTACTCTATTCTGGAACCCCTGTGGATGAAATCGTAGCAGAATTCAGCCTTCCCGCCGTGGTTGTACCCGTTCAGGAAACATCTCTCGTCCATCTGCCCGATGTCGCGTGTGAATCCGGTCACGGCGGTGATGATATCAACCAGGGCGTACCCGAAATTGGTCTTGCCGACGCCATTGCCGCCCACGATGATGATCTTGTCCAGAACTTCGCCACGGACGCATTCCTTCCCGAACTGGTAGTTCTTCTTGTCCGTGAAATCGATCTCTATCTGTCCCTGGAACCCCCTGTATCCGGACACGCTGAACCTGAGGAGCATCACGGGGCTTCCATCATCGGAGTGGGTTATAATCCTTCCAGACCATGGATATGGGCCGGACATAACTGATTACTCGGCTGCCAGGCACGTCTCCCCTCTCCAGATGTAATAAAATTACGTTCGTGTTTCGCCATATATAGATTGGATGTATAATCCAATTTGAGGTGCTTAAAATCCAAAAAAACACCATGATCGCAGTAGCGGTGATAGGCATCCTCATCATCGCATCAGCGACCGTCCTCCTCTATCCGAAAGGCGGGGAGGATGACAAATCCTACGATTCGGACTCCGTGAGGCTCAAAATCTACGGCAACGCCAACGGAGACGACGTTATCGATCAGAAGGATGTGGATCTGGTCAAGAAGCTCGTGAACGACAACGTCGAGGATTGGAAGGAGAAGTACTACTTCGCCGATGCCGATCACGACGGCAAGCTCACATCGAACGACATCACGGTCGTTGAGAAGATCGTGGCCAAGCAACAGACGAAGATGTGGTATGAGACGGCGTTCTCGACGAAAGACCATGTCGACGGCTCCAACGACCACATCGACGCGTACGTCAACTACCCCATAGGGACGAAGATCGGATGCGAATACAGCGATGTCGACATCCTCAGCGTTCTCGGGGTCTATCAATACTTCTCGGCGACCTCCATGACCGCTCAGAGCGACTACGGAGATTCCCTCTACCCCGGAATATCCAAGCTCCCCACCCTCGGCCAGAAGGACGCCCTCACCGTCGAGGCCCTCGCAGCGGCGACGGACGACGGCACGATCAACACGCTCATCCAATGGACCGGCGGGACCTCCACGAACTACATCTGGGACGACGCCTACCGCTCCGGACTGACTGACAAGCTCTCCATCGTGATGGTGACCGTCCAGGGAGAGCACTGCATCGACGGAGCCCTCATGCTGGCATGCATGCTGGGCGATCAGAGTCTCTCCGGGCCCTATAAGGAGTGGTACACCGAAGCCATGTCCATGCTCTCGAAGATCGACGAGTCCAAAAAGAAGACCTGCATAGTGATGAAGACCTTCAATCCGGACACGCTGTCGAACTGCTCGGCCTACAACCAGTATCAGTCCCCTGCGCTCTGGTTCAGCAAGATTATCAACTTCACCGACACCACTGCCGGGAAGGTGGGATTCACGCCCCTCGGCTCGGCTGAAGCGATACAGTCCGCCATCGGGGACACTACGTTCGTGATATGCCAAACGAAGCACACGCCCAAGGTCACCAACCAGAGCGAGTACAACGACTGGTGTTCCGCGAAGCTCGCATCCATATTCTCGAACCTCCCCGTGTACGAGAATAAGAGCATCTACACGATCGACTTCTCGATCATGCCCTTCTTCGGAGGACCCGCCGGATGCATGCTCCTGGCATCGCAGATCTACCCAGACCTAATCTCCTGGGACACGGCGCAACAGATCGTGAACGACTACTGTTCCAAGTTTATGCCCCCCGGATCCAACACCGCCAAGGGCATGGAATGGGGATTCACCTACACCGGCTGGACCGATTGAAACATCTCGACGAGCAAGGAAAAACCATGGCAACGAAGACGAGCAGGGCCGTCCGCGAAGCCGCGGACCTATGGTGCGCGGACGACCCTGCACCGGAGCAGAAGAGGGACCTGGTGGCCGGCTACAGGACCTCGGTCATCAGGAAGATCGCTTTCATCGCGATATGCTGCATCGCCGTCGCCCTGGCGGCGGGGATATCCCTGGGGATTGGAACGTACCACATCGGGTTCGCGGACTGCTACCGCATCGTCTGGCAGCACCTGACTGGCGACATTCAGGATACCATGCTGGACTATTTCGTGGTCGAAGGACGCCTCCCCCGGATAGCACTCGCCATTCTCACGGGCATCGGACTCGCCGCATGCGGATGCGTGATGCAGAGCCTCATGAAGAATCCGCTGGCGGATCCCTACACCACGGGAATATCCGCAGGCGCAGGCTTCGGAGCCACCATCGCAATGACTGCAGGCATATCCATCGTCGCAGGCAGCTACGCGATAGTTTGGAACGCGTTCGTGTTCGCCCTGATCCCGATGGCCGTCATCGTCGGTGTGTCGAAGATACGTGACGGCTCCCCCACGACGATGATCATGGCAGGAATCGCCATCATGTACATCTTCAACGCCTTCTCCACCGTCTTCAAGCTGTTCGCAGACCCGGACGACCTGTCGGCGCTGTACAAATGGCAGGTCGGGACGATGGGTTCCGCCGGCTGGGGCGATATCGCTCTAATCGCTTTCGTCGTCATCGCCGGCAGCCTCGTGCTCCAGCTCCATGCCCGCAAGCTGAACATACTATCCACGGGCGATGAGAGCGCCAAGGCCATGGGGATAAAGGTAGACTCGATGAGGAGGCTGCTCCTGATCACCATCACCCTCGTCGTGGCCTGCGTGGTCAGCTTCACCGGCCTCATCGGCTTCGTCGGACTGGTCGCCCCGCATATAGCGAGGATATTCGTCGGCTCGGACAACAGATATCTGATCCCTTCGTCCGCCGCATTCGGGGCCGCGCTCCTGGTCATCGCGGATCTGATCGGAAGGACCATGATATCGCCCGCCACCCTGGAGGTCGGGGTCATAACCGCATTCATCGGCGGACCGGTGTTCCTGTTCCTCATCGTCCGCACCAGGAAATCGTCGTGGTGATAGCATGAGGATACAGATGGAAGGCGTCGGATTCGGTTACAACGGTGGGGCCCAGGTGCTGAAGGATGTGAACCTGGATCTGGAAGGCCCCGGCCTGTATTGCATCATCGGACCCAACGGGGTAGGGAAATCCACTCTGATCAAATGCATGAACAAGCTCCTGAAACCAACTTCGGGAACCGTGTACCTCGACGGGGTCGACATTTCGGAAATGCGCCCCGGAGACATCGCGAAGAGGATCGGATACGTCCCGGTCCACACGGACGACGTGTTCTCCATGACCGTGTTCGAGACCGTGATGATAGGTCGGGGGAACAAGCGCAGCTGGAGGACGTCTCCGGAAGACATCCTGAAGGTCCACAGAATCCTCGACGTATTCGGGATGAAGGATTTCGCGGAAAGAAGATTCAACGAGCTCTCCGCAGGACAGCACCAGAAAGTCGCTCTGGCGAGAGGCCTCGTCCAGGAAACGGACATCCTCCTCCTCGATGAACCGACGTCGAACCTCGACATCAAGCATCAGATCTTCGTGGCGGAGCTCCTCAGAGAGGTTGCATCCCGCCGCAACATCATGGTCATCATGATCAGCCATAACCTCGACATCACCGCCAAGTACGCCGACAAGGTCATCATGATGTCCCTGGACGGATCTATCAAGACCGTCGGGACGGCGACAGAGGTCATCACCAGCGACAATCTCAGGGAGGTCTACGGGGTCGAGACGGAGATCATCATGCATGAGGGACGTCCGGCAATCCTGATCAACCAGATGGATTGACGGCTTACACCGTATCATACCCGCTGATGCCATCTCTTCGGGGTGTTCGCAGAGATCCGTATTCCGTGAAGGATAGAATCCTGCACGGGCAGTCGCCCGCCCAATTGTGGCAAAAATGATCGGGGGGTTGAAGAAAAGGGTTTGTCGCCCCCGAAGGGGCCTGTCCGGCGACTCACTGGGCCGACTCGGACCTGATCCTGATGGACTGCTCCACCGGGAGGATGAAGATCCTGCCGTCGCCGGGGTGCCCGGTGTCGGCCTTCTTCTTGATCGCCGCGACGATCCCGTCCACGAGCTCGTCCTCGGTCACGATCTCCAGCTTGACCTTCTCGATCTCGTCGACGATGAAGTCCCCGACCCTGGTGGTGAACACCAGTCCCATCTGGGACCCGCGTCCGGTCACATGGGTGATGGTCACCCCGTGGACGCCGATCTCCTTGAGACCGTCCTTCACGCACTGGAGCCTCTCCGGCCTGACAATAGCTACTATCATCTTCATTTCAATCACATCACGTAGGACGGTTCCCCGTGCTCGACTATGTCCGACCCGATCATCTGCTCCTCCTCGGTGAGCGTGGCTCCCCTTCCGGTGAGACGGACCATCAGCAGGTCGATGATCTTCATTATCACGAACGATACGACGAAGCAGTAGACCAGCGTCACACCGACGTTGACCAGCTGTCCGACCAGCATGTCGAACTGGCCCTCGACCAGTCCGCCGGCCCCGACCCAGCTGTACTGCGCGGTCGCGAATATGCCGACCGAGATGCAGCCCCAGATACCTCCGATGCCGTGGACACCCATGACATCCAGCGCATCGTCGATGCCCGACTTCTCGCGCATGAAGATGATGCCGAAGTACACGATGACCGCCGCGACGGCTCCGATGATGACCGCGGCCCACGGCTCCACGAATCCGCATCCCGGCGTGATTCCGACCAGTCCGGCGATCACTCCGGCGCAAAGACCGGTGACGTTGACCCTGCCGACGTGCAGGTACTGGATGATGATCCACACGACCGTGGAGACGGCCGATGCGAGCATGGTGTTGACCAGCGCGAGGACCGCGATCTCGTCGAACGCGCCCTCCGATCCGCAGTTGAACCCGAGCCATCCGACCCAGAGGATCATGGCGCCCAGGAACATCATGGGGACGTTGTGGGACCTCCCCTTCGAGACCCTGTTGCTACGGCGACCGATGGCCACTGCGCACGCCACGCCCGACACGGCGGAGCACATGTGCACAACGGTCCCTCCGGCGAAGTCCTGCGCCGGGAACCCGAGCTCCGTGATGCCGTCGGAGAGGAATCCTCCGAACCAGACCATGTGGGCCATGGGCGCGTAGACCAGGAAGGACCAGAGCGTCAGGAACGCCAGGACCGCGGGGTACCTTATCCTCTCCGCCGTCGCACCGAACACGATGCATGCGGTGACCGCGGCGAAGAATCCCTGGAAGATGAAGAACTGCAGCGTGGAGATGCTGCCGTTGCCCTCGGTGATGGAAAGATCCTTTCCGAACACGTAGTCGAAGTTGCCGATGAACTGTCCGTCCCCGCCGGCGGCCAGGGAGTAACCCACGATCCACCAGATGATCAGGACCAGCGCGACGACCCCGAGGCACTGGGCCATCATGGAGGTCATGCTCTGCTTCCTGAGCATCCCTCCGTAGAACAGCGCGATGGCGGGCGCCATGATGAACACAAGCGCTCCGCAGAAGAACATGAAGACGCCGGATACGGGATCCACCGTCTCCGCGTCGAACGCCGCCGAGACCTCGGGCAACGCGAAGATAGTCAGGGACAACAGGGCGATGAGCCCTGCGACCGCCTTCAGTACGAGCTTCAAACCGATTCACTCTCCGAATGTATCTCATCCTTGAGATAAATTAGACAAATGTCTAATTGTATTTGAATCTAATCGTTATACGGATATTCGAGCATGTCAAAACGGGACGATTGTCTCGAAAATGATGCGGATATGGGGCGGAAGAAAGGGGTCGCACGGCATGGGGAGAGGCGTTCTCCGACGCCGGAACCGACAAATGTCTAAAAAGTGGGAAGAGGGACCCCCGCCTGTCGGACAGGGGCCCGGTTTCCGGGATCAGCTCTCGGCCGATTCCGTCCTGATCTTGATGGACTCCTCCACCGGGAGGATGAAGATCCTGCCGTCTCCGGGATGGCCGGTCTCGGCCTTGGCGCGGATCGTCCTGATGACCAGATCGACCTGGTCGTCCTCGACGACCGCCTCGATCTTCACCTTCTCGATCTCGTCGACCACGAACTCGCCGACCCTGGTGGTGAACACCAGTCCCTTCTGCTCCCCGTGGCCGGTCACGTGGGTGATCGTCATCCCGTTGATGCCGGCATCCCTGAGACCGTCCTTCACGCACTGGAGCCTCTCGGGCCTTATCACTGCCATTATCATCTTCATGTTATCACATCACGTAGGCGGGCTCCCCGTGCTCGACCAGGTCCTGGCCGATGAGCTCCTCGTTCTCAGTCGCGCGCACCCTCATGAGCTTTCCGATGATCCAGATGAGCACATAGGACACGACGAAGCAGAACACGATGGTCACGATGACCGCGACGATGTTCCCGACGAACAGCTGCCAGTCTCCGGTGATGAGTCCTCCGGCGCCGCCCAGGTTGTTCTCGGCGAAGATACCGGTGGCGATGGCACCCCAGATACCTCCGATCCCGTGCACTCCCATGACATCCAGCGCATCGTCGATGCCGGACTTCTCGCGCATGAAGATCACGCCGAAGTAGCACACGACACCGCCGACGAGACCGATTATGATCGAGGTGATCGGGGTGACGTATCCCGCACCGGGGGTGATGGCGACGAGTCCGGCGATGGAACCGGCGGCGAGTCCGAGGACCCCGACGCGTCCCACGTGCAGATACTGGACCACTGCCCACGAAGCCATGGCGCAGACGGCCGCGATCATGGAGACGGTGATGGCGCTGATGGCCTGTCCGTTGGCGGCGAGTCCGGATCCTCCGTTGAATCCGAACCATCCGAACCACAGGAGGAAGCATCCGAAGAAGACCATCGGGATGCTGTGTGCCCTCTTGATGGTGCTGGGGCTGCGCTTGCCGAGGTAGACGGCGAGTGCGAGGCCGGTGGTACCGGCGCAGATGTGGACAACGGTTCCTCCGGCGAAGTCCAGGGTCTCGAGTCCGAACGGGAGGTTGGCGAGGAATCCTCCGCCCCAGACCATGTGGGCCATGGGGGCGTAGACGAGGATCGACCAGAGCACGAGGAACCACGTGATGGCGGTGTACCTTATGCGCTCGGCGCAGGCTCCCAGCACGATGCCGGCGGTGATGAGCCCGAACATCATCTGGAAGACGGCGAACTCCATATCGGGGACGACCGAACCCTCCGCGATGACGGAATCCGAGAGTCCGTTGAAGAAGATGTAGTCGAATCCTCCGATCAGCGCGTTGCCCTCGGAGAAGGCGAGGGAGTAGCCGACGGCGACCCAGGAGATGCCCATGACGGCCATGGTGAGGAGGGTCTGGGCGATGATCGATGTCATGCTCTGCTTCCTCAGCATGCCGCCGTAGAACAGGGCGACACCGGGGGTCATGATGAAAACGAGGATGGAGCAGATCGCCACCCACGAGATGTTGGCGTAGTCCTCGGGCATCTCGCCGGCCATGTGGTCGGCGGAGACCGCGGGTGCGGCCGCCAGGACGGCGATGGCCGCTGCGATGAGGACCATCGCCGCAATTATTGTCTTTCTCGAACTCATGATATTCCTCAATCGTCTAATTGACACGATTGAAACTGCTCAAACGTCTATTCTACTTAAGCTCTTCTGAAAAATTGGGCATTTTTAACCAAAAATAGCGCCATCTGTGCAGTGGAAGCGAAGGTATGTGCGTTCATTTGTCTAATAATTTTTGATATTTTTAGACAAATGTACATCAAACTGATTTCTAACGAGGATCCCCGCCCTCGAAAAACATCAACGAATCATTAGAAGTGTACGATTCGCTGAAAGAGAAAATGATTGATAAGAACAAACAAATGGAATACATAAAATCAATTGCTTGATGCCGTGAATTCAGACCAGAGGTATTGAGGACAGACCGGATGGAACCGAATCTCGACAACATCGACGAGCTGCTGAAACCGGAGATGAAAGAATGACAGAAACAATTGAGGACAGGATCATGGATATGCTCAGGCCCACGATTGTGGGACGGAGAGAATATCCTGTCAAAAAAAATCAGTTTCTTCACGAATTGGAACGGCTACGACGTCTACAATTTCCGTCTCGATGTCGATGAACCTGTGGAGATTGGACTCCCATGGTTCTACCTTGTGAAAGAAAACGAAATCACTGTGACGAACTTCGACCAGGCCCTCGAAATAATGGCGAAGTACTGCGATGAAACAGAAGAGTCCGATGAAGACGAGGAGGGTTGGGAAGACGATGAGGACAAGGAATCCACGCTGGATTCTGCTCCTTGCATGGTATCGTGCGCCGGACCTCGCGTCCGATGCTGAGATGGTCCTAATCTACGAAGATGTCCATGACACAGACGATCGAAGATAGAATCCTCGAGATGCTCGAACACACGGTAGTCGGGAGAAGAGGGTACCCGATCAGGAGAATCGATCTCTTGACGACATGGAATGGGTACGAGGTCTACAATTTCTACCTCGACATTGATGATAACACGTTCATCCAAATCGGACTCCCCTGGTTCTACCTGGTCAAGGGGGACGAGATAACGGTGACGAACATTGATCAAGCCCTCGACATCATCGAGAAAGTCTACGATGAAACGCATGGCGAAGGACGAACGACGTCCATCGTCTGAAATGAAGACCGGGGGCCGGCGCATCCGCCGGGATCCCCCGATGTTTTCACAGAAGCGTCTTCGCTTCCTCGGGCTCGATGTCCAGAGCCTTCAGCATGTAGGTGAGCGCCTTCTTGGCGTACGGGGCGCGGGCCTTGGGGTCCTCCATGATCTCGCCGTACGTCGCCATGACGTTGTTGTAATACTCGATGGCGAACTCGGAGTACAGCGCCGAGGACATCGACTCGTCGATCTCCGCGGCCTCGTTGTACGCCCCCTCCGCCTCGTCGTACTTGTTGATGGAGATGCAGAACTGCCCGTACGACTGGTAGTAGTCGACGCGGCTGGAGTCCAGCTCCATCGCTTTCTTGTAAGCGTCCATGATCTCCTGCGGATCGACCTTCGCGCCGAACATGCCCGACGCGTAGTTCCCGCACTCTGCCTTGTAGTACCACGCATCCGCGTTGTCAGGGTATTCGACCACCAGCTTCTTGAACGCCGTGTAGGCCTTCTTGAAGTCGCCCTCGTCCATCGCCTTCATCGCAGCGGCGAGCTTCTTCTCAGGGGAGGCATCTGCCATACCGACCGTGACTGAAACGGCCGTTAAATAGCCTACCGATAAGCCTTATAAGCGCACATGTCGAAACGGGACCCATGACCGCCTGGAGAGAAGCATGCCAGGAAGCCGAGGCGCAGGGCTGGACGATATCGGAGGTGCCTCTGCCGACCTATCTGGAGGAGGATGTGCTGAAATGCCTGGACAGCTGCAGGCAGAACATATGCGGGACCTACGGGAAGAACTGGGCCTGCGCTCCGGGTTGGAAGGACAAGATGGACACCCTCGGGAGGAGGTTCACATCCTGCATCCTGATGGAGAAGAGGTACGACGTGGACGTCAGGGACAAGGAGGCCGTGAAGAAGGCCGCCGACGAGTTCCAGAACATCGTCAGGCGCACCGTCCTGTCCATAAGGGCCGCGGGATACGACTGCCTCGGATTCGCCGACGGCGGATGCAACTACTGCGGCGTATGCGCCTATCCGGAGCCATGCAGGTTCCCCGAGCAGCTCGTTCCGTCGGTATCCGCCGCCGGGATCGACATGTCCCGCTACTTCGGATCCTTCGGGAAGGAGTTCTCCTTCGGGGACGGGTACTACACCCACTACGGCGTCGTCATGTTCGCGCCGAAGAACGATTGAAAGGGACCTGATGCGTCTGAAGGAGCATCCGTCCCGGTCGGGCCTGTCTTATGGATTCATCCCATCCACAATGGATGAGATGGAAGGACGTCCGCCGAGAAGCCCCGATTATGCCGAAATCGGGTGCAGGAACGATGTGGGAAGGCCTTCCAGGCCCGCACACGCATCTGTGTCAGCATATCGGGCCGACTTCAGGGATTGTGGGAGGGGGTAGAGCTCATGGAACACTATTTCAACACAGAGCGACATCCGATTCCCATGCCCGACCGTGCGTCCAAGGAGGATTGTTCCCTCGAAGAGCTCTCCGAGATCGTCGGACAGGTGGCACGCAGGCACAACATAACGGCGGTGTATCTTTTCGGTTCACGCGCCAGAGGGGACAATCGCAGGAACAGCGACTACGATATGATCGTGGAGATCGGCCCCGGATTCAGAGCTTTCGACATATTCGCCTTCGAAGATGAACTGGAGGACATCCTGAAATGCGATGTCGGGGCCATGACCGCCAGCGTCCTGCGCGATGACACGGATTTCACCAGAGAGGTCCTGAAGGAGAGGATCCGGATCTATGGATGAGGAGACACGTGCACTGAGAGGGTTGGAAGGCATCTGCACCTACTGCGAGAGGATCACTCACGCCGTCCATAGGTTCGGCTCCAAGGATGTCTTCCTTGTGGATTACGCATACCAGGCCACATGCGCATTCTCTCTGCAGCAAATCGGTGAGATCGTCAAGACGAACGAATCCTGGCTGAGGACTAATGCTCCTGATTTCTACTGGAAAGGATACATCCGTTTCAGAGATTTCGCGGCCCACAATTACCAGAACGTCGATTACGACCTCCTCTGGGCCGCGGTCCAGGATGATGTATCGCCCATATGGGATGAGGCGCTGAGCCTCATCGAGCGGTTCTCCGACCGGAACCCGGAGGCCGGATCCGGGGCCGGAAGAGAACCTCGTGAAGGACCGAGCGGGAGATCGGGCTCCGCCCGATGGTGCGAATATCGACGCGGGCTTCTTGCCGTCTCACGATATGATCGATCTGAGCGGATTCCACCGAGGCTCTCGCGGGAGGGGGTGCCGGCGTTGACTTATGGAACATGTGACTATCGAGCTGGTACGATGAAGGAATCTCGGACCGACCCCCTTCTCCGCTGACCTCGCCCCCGACGATGGCAGGAGCATTCCCAACATTATCCCTCCTCATCAGCTCCTCGGAAGAGGCTCCCCCGTCCATGAACAGGATGACCTTCGCCCGACGCACTCTGCTGTACCTCTACCGCCACGTACCGGACACCATCCTGCAGATGCGAATATGTTCATTCCGCACGGATGCGAGGGCAGTGAAAGGTTACCGCGCGTCGGCTGCAGACGGGATCCCGAGCCTTCCACATGGATTGAGCTATCGCGTGGGCGCGCGCATAACCGTTATTAGAATCCTCCCGCTAACCTCGCGCATAGAAGGTCTGCGAATGGACAGGCAAACCGTCGAGAGGGTTGCGCGCACGGCGCACATCAAACTCACCGAGGACGAGCTGGAGAGATACAGCAGGGACTTGGGAGACATCCTCGGGTACTTCGAGCTACTGGACGAGGCGCCCGAATGCGATTCCTACGGCATAGACCCCATCGGGGTGGCCGACATCACGAGGGAGGACGAGCCGGAGGTCCGCTTCGACTCCGACGCTCTCCTCAGGGACATGAACACGTACGAGAGGTACGTCAGGGGGCCGAGGCTCTCATGACGATGGCATCGGTCCTGGCCTCCCTCGGGGAGACCAACGAGAAGTACGGCATGTTCCACTCCATGACCGCGGACACGGATCCGGGGGATGCGAGATTCCTGTTCTCCGCCAAGGACAACCTGACCTCGTGCGACATGGAGACCTGCGCCGGATCGAAGGTCCTGCAGGGGTACCGCCCGGTGTTCGATGCGACCTGCATCGCACGCATGAGGAAGGCCGGCGGGAAGCTCATCGGCAAGACCAACATGGACGAGTTCGGGTTCGGGACGTTCTCCGCCAACTCCGCCTACGAGGTCCCCAGGAACCCGTTCGACCTCGAGAGGGCGTGCGGAGGATCCTCGGGAGGATCGGCCTGCGCGGCCATGGCCATCGAGGACCATGTTTCGATAGGGGTCTCCACCGGAGGATCGATCTGCTGCCCCGCGAGCTTCTGCGGGGTGTACGGGATCGCGCCCACCTACGGCAGGGTCTCCAGGTACGGCCTGATCGACTACGGGAACTCGCTGGACAAGATCGGGATCCTTTCCGCTAAAGCGGGCGACCTCAGGGAATACGTGACGATCATGGCCGGGAGGGACGAGATGGACCCCACCTCGTGCATCCAGCCCGAACTGAAGAACGAGAAGAGGAGGATGAAGAGCGTCGCCGTCCCGAAGGACGGCATGGTCGGACTCTCGGACGACGTCGAGTCCGCGTTCAGGAACGCCCTGGAATCCCTCAGGTCCATGGGTATCGATGTCGAGGAGGTCGACATGCCCTCGTTCAGGTACGCCATCCCGGCGTACTACGTCATAGCGACATCCGAAGCATCCACCAACCTCGCCAGATACGTCGGCATGAGGTACGGCGACCAGGAGGGCGACCTCTCCCTCAAGTTCGACGATTACTTCTCGTCCATCCGCTCGAGGGACTTCGGCGACGAGGCCAAGAGGAGGATCCTCCTCGGGACGTTCACCAGGATGGTCGGATACCGCGACAGGTACTACGCCAAGGCCAGGCAGGTCAGGCAGCTGGTCATCGACGACTACAGGCGCATCATGGAGACCCACGACGCCGTCCTCACCCCCACCATGCCCTTCGCGGCACCCAGGTTCGACGACATCGCCAAGATGACCGCCCTGGAGTCCTACAAAGCGGATTATCTCACGGTCCCGCCGAACCTGGCCGGGAACCCCCACCTCAACGTCCCCTGCGGGTACGACGGCAACGGCATGCCGATCGGCATGCAGTTCGTCGCCGACCATTGGGACGAGGACGTGCTGTTCACCATGGCCGAGGAATGGGAGAAGGCGTTCGAGCTCAGGAGGCCTGCGCAATGAAGATAGGATTGGAGATACACGTCCAGCTCCCCACCAGGAGCAAGATGTTCTGCTCCTGCCCCACCACAGAGGCCGAGGGGCCGAACACCCACGTCTGCCCCACGTGCCTGGGGATGCCGGGATCCAGGCCCGTCCTGAACAGGAAGGTCCTGGAGTACGGGATCATGCTCGCCAAGATGCTCGGATGCAGGGTCAACGACGTCACCTGGTTCTCCAGGAAGACGTACTTCTACCCCGACATGTCGAAGAGCGTCCAGATCACCCAGTACGACAACCCCATCGGAGAGGGAGGGGTCTACTATCTCGACGGCAAGAAGCCCATCAGGATCACCAGGATCCACGTCGAGGAGGACCCGGGGAAGACCAAGAGGGTCGGGGACCTGTCATCCCTCGTAGACTACAACCGTTCCGGTATCCCCCTGGCGGAGATCGTCACCGAGCCGGACCTCTCGAGCCCCGCCGAGGCCAGGGAGTTCCTGAAGCAGCTCATCGAGGACATCCGCCACGTCATCGACCTCCCGGGCGACGGGGAGCGCAGCATCCGCTGCGACTGCAACATATCCGTCGGAGTGGAGAGGTGCGAGGTGAAGAACGTCACCGGGCTCAGGAACGTGGAGCGCGCGCTGACGTTCGAGGTGATCCGTCAGACCAAGATCCTCCGCGCCGGAGGGAAGATCGACAGGGAGACCAGGCGCTTCGACGAGGAGCGCGGGGTGACCATCTCGGTCAGGAAGAAGGAGTTCGAGGCCGACTACGGATACATCGACGAGCCGGACCTCGGGATCTACCGCATCAAGGAGCTGGCCGACTCGATCAAGATCAAGGAGAGCCCCCAGAAGATGGCCCTCAGGATGGCGTCCCAGTACGGCATCGACCAGAAGATGGCGAAGCAGCTCATCTCCACCTCGATGGACCTCGCCGACCTGTTCGAGAGGGTCGCGGGCTCCATGGGCAAGCAGGAGGCGGTCAAGTGGATCGCCGGACCCGTGAGCGCCAACTGGAAGGCTTTGGAATCATCCGAGGCGGACCCGGAGGGCGTGGTGCCCATAATCGAGAGATTCGCCAAGGGCGAGATCACCGACACCGAGTGCGGCATCCAGATCAAGTGCCTCATGACCGGCGAGGATGCGGAATCCGCCGGCAAGGCGGCGGGCGACCTGGATGAGATGATCAACGGGTTCATCGACCAGAACCCGGGAGTCGTGGCGGACTACAGGAAGAACGACAAGGCCGCCAACAAGATCATCGGCCAGGTCATGAAGGCCACCTCCGGGGCGTACTCGTCCGCGGAAGTGGTCGAGGCCGTCAAGAGGCTCATAGAGGCCAGGTTCTGAAACGGGGCGCCGCCCCCTCTTCCGCCGTCGGACCCGCGTCCGACGGCGCCATACACCGTCTTTCTCCATACACATAAATGCGATTGGACGATGCGTCCGACATGGATTCCATTCTCATCGTGGCACACGGATCGTCCGAGGACCTCAACGGCGACGCCGCTCCGATGTTCGCAGAACGCCTCTCCGCCTCCCTCGGGAGGAGGGTGCATCACGCGTACAAGGGCGAGAAGGAGCCCGCGCTGGAATCCGCCCTGAAGGACATCTCAGAGGAGAATCCGGACAGGATCGTCGTCCTCCCGCTGTTCTTCGCCCCCGGGATCTTCGCCGACAGGTTCGTCCCGAAGATGTTCGGGCTCGGGCCCGGCGAACGCCGCGGGACGATGGAACTGGATGGGAGAAAGGTCGACGTCGTCATCTCGGAAGCCTTCGGCATCCAACCCGGGATGAGGGTCGTGATGGAGAACATCGTGAAAACCCGCGCGCCGGAGGAAGGGAAGACGACCGTCGTCCTGATCGGCCACGGCTCCAAGGACCCCGCCAACAGGAACACGGTTGAGCTCAATGCGGGATACGTCAGGGACCTGGGGTACACGACGATCTGCTGCTACAACGAGTTCGACTCCCCCACCGTCGAGGAGGGGATGGAGCAGGCCAAAGCGACGGGATGCGACAACATCCTCGTGATCCCGATGTTCACCTCCTCGAGCCACCACTCCGTGGTCGAGATCCCGGAGAAGCTTGGGCTCGGCGTCGGACAATCGGAAGGCGTCGTAGGACGGGTGCGTCTGATCTACGCGACCGAGGTCGGGCTGTCCCCCGGCATGGAGGACGTCCTCCTGGAGGAGTACCGCTCCCTCCAGCGATCGGTACAGCTTCTTCCTGATTATCGCGTAATCCAGCGCGTAGAACGCGACGAGATATGCGAACATCACGGCCACCGATATCCACGGCACGTCCCATCCGAGGGCGGACGCGCGGATGACCTCCGACGAATGCGTCAGTGGGAGGGCCCACACTATGTCCCCCACGATCGAAGGCAGCGCGTTGACCGAGAAGATGGTCCCGCAGAGGAAGGTCATCGGCATGATGACCAGGCTGGTGAACACGTTCAGCGACACGCTGGACTTGGCCAGCAGACCGGCGGCCACCCCCAGGAGCGAGAACATCACGCACGAGAACAGCAGCGAGACCACCGTCCCGACGCCGAGGACCAGGTCGGGCGTGAGGAACAATCCGAGAACCAGCAGGATCGAGCTCCCGACCAGTCCCCTGAGCATCCCGATGACCGCCTTCCCGAAGACAATGGAGGAGGTGTGCATCGGACTGAGGATCAGCTCGTCGAAGCTCGTGTGGAACAGCCTCTGTATGATGATCTTCTGAGCCGTCGATGTGAATCCCGCGGTCATGGAGGTCATCGCCACTATCCCCGGGATCGCGTACGCCACGTAGCTGACGCCCGCTTCCGTGTCCCCGGACCTCATCCCGTAGGCGAACGCCACCAGATACAGCAGCGGTCCGACCATCGCGGATATGATCGTCTCCGGCAGATGCCTCTTGAGGAAGCACAGGTCGCCGTACGCGACCCTGCAGACCTCGCTCAGGAAGTACATCGGAGCACCCCGCCGGTGATCTCCAGGAAGGCGTCCTCCAGGGTGGTCTTCCTGACCACGGTGTTGTGCTCCCCCGAATGCGCGTCGGCGGCCGCCATGGCGGATGCCCTGTCGGGGAAGAACGTGAGCGAGATGTCGTCGCATTCGTCGTCTGTGCGTACCATGACGAACCTCCCGACGGACGACACGAGGTCGTCCGGGGAGCCCTCTGCTATGAGATGGCCTTTGTCGATTATCCCGATCCTGTCGCAGAGCGACTCGGCCTCGTAGATGTAGTGCGTTGTGAGGAAAATCGTGGTCCCCTGCCTGTTCAGGGCGCGTATCATCCTCCACAGGAGGTTCCTGGACTGGGTGTCCAGACCGGTGGTCGGCTCGTCCATGAAGAGGACCTCCGGGTCGTGGATCATCGAGCACACGATGGCCACGCGCTTCTTCCACCCGCCCGAGAGGTTGGCGACCAGGTCGTCCAACCGACCGGTGAGCTCCATGGTGTCGCACAGCTCCGTCATGCGCCTCCTGGACTCCTTGAGCGACATGCCCTGCATCAGCGCGTGGTGGATGATGTTCTCCCGGACGGAGATGTCCTTGTCCAGACTGTGCTGCTGCTGGATGATCCCTATGCTCCTGCGGGCCGCGATGTAGTCCCTGGACGTCTCGTGCCCGTCGATCCACACGGTCCCCGATGTGGGGCGCTCCATGGTGGTCAGCATGCGGACCGTGGTGGTCTTCCCGGCGCCGTTGGGGCCCAGGAACCCGTAGATCTCGCCCCTCCGGACCTCGAGATCGATGCCGTCCACCGCCTTCAGATCGCCGAAGGATTTGCGGAGACCCTCGCAGCGTATCACGGAATCCGAAAGATTGTGTGGACATTTATCGCTCATGTGACTGGCTGATACCTCCAAGGTTTTTATATAATTTAGGCATGCTGAACACTGATTAGGTTCTCCTAATGCACCTTAACGGTGATTCAATGGACAATGGAAAGACTATGAAGATCGCGGCGGTCGTCGTCGTGATCATCGTTATCGTCGCCGCGGCGGCCATCATGCTCAACAAGAGCGATAAGAAGGACCCCGTGGCGGGTACCGTCGAGGTCGGTTCCATCTACGGGAACGTGGACGGCAACGGCTACATCGACGACACCGACGTCAGGATCGTGCAGGAGGTCCTGGACGGCAAGAAGGATCTCAAGGACTGGCCCCTCGCCGACGCAAACGCCAACGGCAAGATCGACGACGAGGACCTGGAGATCGTGAAGAAGCTCGCCAACAAGGAGAGCACCACCGCCTACGTCTCCGATTACTACGGGGCCGTCATCAAGGTCAACTACCCCCTGAGCAAGTACGCCGTCATGGGCGGTACCAACATGAGGACCGTCGTCGACGTCCTCGGGCTCGACGATGGCATGCTGGCCTGCGGGACCACCAAGTACATCAGTTCCGCCCTGGACAAGAACCTCTACGACAAGATGCAGAGCGGCGCCATCGCCACCCTCAACTCGAGCCTGAGCACCGAGGACGTCAACACCCTGACCAAGCTCGGAGTGACCACCGTCATCTCCGAGGACAGCGGGATGTCCTCCGACAGCGAGATCGTGAAGACCCTGAACAACCTCGGCATCTCCTTCCTCGAGCTCAACGCCAAGGACCTGACGATGACCATGAAGACCACCAGCACCCTGGGAATCCTCTCCGGCAACGAGAGCAAGGCCGAGAAGTACAACAGCTGGACCACGGACATCATGGACACCATCAAGGAGAAGGAGGGTGACAAGTGGGGCACCGCCACCGTCATGTGCGTCACCATGTCCAACTCCGTGAGCGGTACCGACTCGGACTACTACGCCGCGACCCAAGAGGTCGGAGGCAAGAACCTCGCCGATTGGACCGACAAGACGAAGAAGTTCAACACCGGGGACACCTGGCTCCTCGATTCGAAGTACAACGCGGACTTCCTGTTCCACTTCAAGTCCATGTCCTACCCCGAGGCCCCCGCCCAGGCGGACATCGACAAGTACGTCGGCTACTTCGAGAACACCTACACCTACAAGGAGGCCAACGGATACTACCTCATCAACGGGGTCCTTCCGTTGCCCGTGAGGAACGCCATCATGGCCCAGACCATGTACAGCGACTGCTTCGACGAGGGCTGGGCCCAGTCCCTCCTCCAGGAGTACGTCGACACCTTCCTCGGCGTTGACTACGACACCTCCACCGGCCAGTACATCTGGCACCCCACCGCCTGATCAAACAATGCGGGGCGCCATGCCCCGCGACCATTTCTCGGAGAATCCCCTATGACGACCCTTCAGACCATCGGAATGGATTTCGGCTACACCCGGGACACGGACATCCTGAAAGGGATCGACCTGGAGATGTGCAATCCCCAGCTCATATCCGTCATAGGACCGAACGGTGCCGGCAAGACCACCCTGATACACTGCCTCAACAAGCTCCTGTCGCCCACCAGGGGGACGGTGCTGATCGACGAGAAGGATGTGTCTGGATACAAGGCCAAGGATCTGGCGAAGAAGATCGGATACGTCCCGTACACCTCCGGCGACAGCTTCCCGATGTCCGTCGTGGACACCGTCCTGATGGGGAGGAACCCGCACAGGAAATGGAACACCATGCACGAGGACATGAAGATCGTCGAGGAGGCGCTGGAGATGATGGACATCTCCGACCTCGCGATGCGCCCGTTCAACGAGCTGTCCGCCGGACAGCACCAGAGGGTCATGCTGGCCCGCGGATTGGCGCAGCAGCCCGAGGTGCTCCTGCTGGACGAACCGACGGCCAACCTGGACATCAAGCACCAGATGGACGTCATCCGCCTGCTGAAGAAGCAGTCGGTCCTCAAGGGCATAATGGTCGTGATGATCAGTCACGACATCAACATCGCCGCGAAGTACTCCGACAACATCATCATGATGAGGAACGGGGAGATCTTCGCGGTTGGGACCCCCCAGGATGTCATCACCGAGGAGAACATCAAGGCGGTCTACGGGGTCGATTCCAGACTGATCGACCACGGGGGGAGACCGCACGTCATCCTGGAGGACCTGGATTTCGGCGAGGAGGACGCGAAGACGCTGGAGGGCTCGTATGTCGTCTCCGGAAGCCGTCGAGGTCGTCGACCCCTCCTCCCTGGAGGGGAGGTACGCGACCAGCACCAGGACGAAGATCCTCTTCATGGGCGTCTGCGCCGTTGTAATATTGATAATAGCCGGAGTCGCGCTCTCCATCAACGGCCGCGACCTCGGATTCTTCGAATCGTACCGCGTCATCATCGACCACATACTCGGGAAATCGTACGAACTCCACAGCACGGAGTGGGTGGACGACTACATGATGTGGAACGTCTACCTCCCGCGCATCGTCATGGGGATCGCCATAGGCGCCGGTCTGGCGATGTGCGGCGTCGCCATGCAGAGCGTCATGAACAACCCCCTGGCCGACGCCTACACCACGGGAGTTTCCGACGGAGCCTGCTTCGGGGCCGTGGCGGCCATCGTCACCGGATTCACTTTCTCCAGCACCCTGGGCTCCATGGGCATAATGGTCAACGCCTTCATCGGCGGCCTGGTGCCCGCGTTCATCCTCATCGGTCTGTCCAACATCATCCGCATGAGCCCCGCGACCATGATCCTCGTGGGGATCGCGCTTTCATACATCTTCAGCGGGATGGAGACCATGATCATGGTCACCACGGACGCCGACACCCTGAAGGACGCGTATCTGTGGCAGATCGGCTCCCTCGGCGACATCATGTCGTGGGACAAATGCCTCATCCCGACCTGCATCGTCATCGTGTCGGGCATCGTGCTCTGGCTGTGCAGCTCCAGGCTCAACCTCCTCGCGTTGGGGGACGACAGCGCCAAGAGCCTCGGATTGGACGTCCGCACGTTTAAGACCATCATCATGATCATCGCATCCCTGTCGATAGCCGTCCTCGTGAGCTACGTGGGGATCATCGGATTCATAGGCCTGGTGGCCCCGCATGCCGCCAGGATGATCCTCGGAGGGAACAACCGCTACGTGATACCCGCATCCGCCCTGCTCGGGTCGATGCTCGTACTCGTGGCCGATCTCGTGGCGCGCACGGTCATCGCGCCGGACGAGCTGCGCGTCGGTGTCGTCATCTCGATGATCGGAGCGCCGGTGTTCCTCTACCTCATACTGAGCAAGAAGAAGAGCTACGGGGAGGTGTTCCGATGGAAGAGAACCTGTCCCCCCTGGAGGTCCAATGCAGGAACGTCAACAGACGGAAGGTCCTCATCGCCGGATTGGCCCTGGCTATCGCCGCATGCGTGTCCTTCGGCTCGATATTCCTCTCCCAGCTGAGCTCCATAACGCCCGACGTCGTCTGGAACGTCCTCTCGGCGCATTTCCACGGCAACACCGTCGATGACAGGATCGCCGAGCTCGTCGTCTGGGAGTACAACGTGCCCCGTGCCATCATGGGAGTGGTCTGCGGAGCCGGATTGGCCGTCGGAGGAGCGGTGATGCAGTCGCTCATGCGCAACCCCCTGGCGGACCCGTACACCACCGGTGTGGCATCGGGAGCGTCATTCGGAGCGGCGCTGATGTTCATCCTCGGACTCTCGCTGATCCCCACGGGGAACAACTACAACCTGTCCGTCACGTTGAACGCCGTCATCCTGGCGATGGTCCCCACGATCGCCATCGTGCTGATATCCAAGCACAAGAGGATCACACCCACGACGATGATCCTCGCCGGGATCGCCATCATGTACATCTTCAGGGCGACCACGTCGCTCATGACCACACTGGCGGACCCCGAGAACGTGGAGATGCTGTACACGTGGAACGTCGGGTCCCTCGGACCCGCATCGTGGGACAACGTGTGGATCGTCACCGGCGTCGTCCTGGTGTCGCTCGTCCTGCTCCAGCTGATGTCCAGGGACGTGGGCGTCATGACCTGCGGGGACAGGAGCGCCACCAGCCTCGGGGTCGAGGTGAAGCGCGTCCGCGCGGTATCGCTCTTCATAGTCGCCGTCATGACCGCCACCATGGTGGGGTTCACAGGGACTATCGGGTTCATGGGACTCGTCGCGCCTCACGTCGCGAGGATCTTCGTCGGATCCAACGTCAAGTATCTGATACCCTGCTCGGCGGCCATCGGGGCGCTCATCCTGATCTGCGCCGACTGCGTGGCGAAGGTCCTGATCGGAATCCCCGTGGGAGTGGTGACCTCGATCATCGGAGGGCCCATCTTCATCATCCTGCTCATCAAGGGGGCCAAGAAGGTCTGGTTCTGACCCCTTGGTCCTCCTGAACGCCAGGAACAGGACGACGGCCATGGCGGCCACCGTCGCGAATATGAGGATCAACCCGGCGTAATCCGTGCTCTCCACGGATGTGCGCTCGGAGAACTCGTTCTCGCCCGTCTTGTAGAACAGCCTCACGGGATCCCCCTCGAACTCCTCCAGGGGTTTGAGGGTGATGCCGTCGATCTCGAAGTAATGGCCGTCGAAGAGCAGTTTGAGCAATGCCTCGCCCGGTTCCAGGACGAGACCGGTGCCGTCCATGCCCTCGGAGAAATTGATGATCGTCAGACAGGGGTCGTCCGCTATCCTGAGCTTCGAATCCTCGAACGAGGTGGGGAACATTATGCTGGTGACCTTGACGAGGTGCGACAGGGCGTCGTATTCGGCATTCTTCGCCCCGTCGGATATGATGACGGCCCCGTCGTACCCCCAGGGGACGGCTTTCAGCGTCTCCCCGTCCGCGGAGTAGAGGATCCCGCTCTCATCGACCGAAAGGTATTGATTCTTCTCGCGGAGCACGAATTCCTTGAGGTCGGCCGCCGTCCCCTCCCCCAGGGAGACGGACGACACCGTGCCCGGGAGGGTCATCATCGTGATGCCGTCCCATCCCTTCCCGACTGAGACTGTAGCGACCTCGTATTTCATGCCGCCGTATTCCACGCTGCCGGGGACGTCCGCGATGCCGCCCGGGATGCCGCCGACGATATCGGTGACCGTCGCCGTGGAATCGCTCTCGTCTATGACGAATGCGAACGTCCCGTCGTCGCCCGCCGGGGCGTCGCCGTCGGACGGCGGGATGAAGAAAGATGCGCATGCCAGCAGGACCGCGAGGATCCCTATCGCAACGGTGCGTGACATGGTATCGCCGCCGGATGCGCCGTGATCGTTTCCGAGGGGCCCGGAGGCCCCCCGGGGTTCAGATGTCCTCGTCGCCGCCGTCGGCATCGCCGAGGTCCAGATCCCCCGCGAGGGAGATGATCTGCAGCTCCTCGAGCTTCTCGTCGGCGACCTTCTCGGGGGACCCGTCGAGCAGGGAGACGGCCCTCTTGTTCTTGGGGAACGCGATGACCTCCCTGATGGTGTCCTTGTTCAGCAGGATGGCGCACAGCCTGTCCACCCCGATGGCGATTCCGCCGTGCGGGGGCGCGCCGAAGCTCAGGGCCTGCACGAAGAACCCGAAGTTCTCCTCGATCCTCTGGTCGTCCAGTCCGAGCTTGTGGAACACCGCCCTCTGGAGGTCGGCGTTGTGGATACGGAGGGATCCGGATCCGAGCTCGTTTCCGTTCAGGCACAGGTCGAAGCACGCTCCTCCGACGTAATCGTCGTCCAGGTCGTTCTCGGGCAGGACGAACGGGTGGTGGAACGCGTCGTACTTGCCGGAGACGGGGTCGATCTCGAACATGGGGCACTGGTCCATCCAGAAGAACTGGTAGACGTCCTTCGGGACCAATCCGAGGTCCTCCGCGACCTTCTTCCTCAGGAACCCTCCGCCCTCGTAGGTGGCCTTCCAGGGTCCGGCGATGAGGAACAGGAGATCCCCCTCCTCCACGCCCATCCTCTCCTTGATCGCATCGAGGATCTCGGGCGTGAAGTACTTCACGATGTTGCTGTCCAGCTTCCCGTCGACGCACCTCATCCAGGTGAGCCCTCCGAGCCCGACCTTCTTCGCGTAGGAGATGTAGCGGTCGACCTCGTTCCTGCCGATGCTGCCCTTGGAGATGGAGTTCTTGATGTTCATCCCGGCGACGATGCCGCCCTCGGACAGGATGTTCTGGAAGATCTTGTACGGGACGTCCTTGACGACGTCGGTCAGCTTGACGAACTCCAGGCCGTACCTCATATCGGGCTTGTCGGATCCGAAGCGCTCCATGGCGTCGCGGTAGGCGATGTGGGGGAACGGGGTCTTCAGCTCGGACCCGTACAGCCCCTTCCACACGTAGGCCATCAGGCCCTCGATCATGTCCTGGATGTCCTTCATGTCGACGAAGGACATCTCCATGTCCAGCTGGGTGAACTCGGGCTGCCTGTCCTTCCTGGAGTCCTCGTCGCGGAAGCACCTGGCGACCTGGTAGTACCTGTCCATCCCGCCGACCATCAGCATCTGCTTGAAGAGCTGGGGGCTCTGGGGGAGGGCGTAGAACGTGCCGGGGTGCACCCTGGACGGGACGATGTAGTCCCTGGCGCCCTCGGGGGTGGACCTTCCGAGCATGGGGGTCTCGATCTCGAGGAACCCGCTCTGCTCCAGGTAGTTCCTGGCGAGGTGGATCAGACGGCTCCTGAAGACCATGGCCTGGGCCATCTCGGACCTGCGGAGGTCCAGGTACCTGTACCTCATCCTGATGTCCTCGTCGGGCAGGACGCCCTCCTTCTGGTCGCCGAGCTCGAACGGGGGGAGCTGGGATCTGTTGAGCAGGACGGCGTCGGTGATGAGCACCTCGACCTCCCCGGTGGGGTTCCTGGCATCCTCGGTCCCTTCGACCCTCTTCCTCACGATCCCGTCCACCTGGACGCAGGATTCGCGGGAGAAATCGTGCATGACGGCCTCGAGCGCTTTCGCGTCGACGCCCGCGGGCAGAGCCTCGGGGTCGAAGACGACCTGGGTGATGCCGTACCTGTCGGCCAAATCGATGAAGGCGACTCCGCCGTGGTCCCTGGAGAACCTGACCCATCCCTGGAGACAGACCTGTTTCCCGAGGTCCGCAGACCTGAGCTCGCCGCAAGTGTTCGTTCTTCTCATGAGAGCGCCTCTTAAATGGCGGTGCCATTCCACAGCCATTATTAATATTGCGCGCGGGCGAACGAACAGGATGGGCCGACGATTCACCTCTCGCCGAGTATGGGCGGGATGTAGGAGAACGGGTCCTTGGTGATGTTCAGGATGACCGACGTGTTGGTCTTCCTGACGTCCGGGATCGCGTTGATCTCCTTGACGACCTCGGAGAACTCGTCCCTGTCGAGGCAGGCGATCCACACGATGCAGTCGCTGTCGCCGGTGACGTCGAACACGGAGATGACCTGGGGGATCCTGGAGATCCTGTCCTGGACCGTCATGACGTTCTCGGCGTAGACGCTGACCATCCCCATGTACTCGAAACCCAGCTTCATGTAGTCGATGCTGGCGCGGTATCCGTTGATGACGCCGCGGGTCTCGAGGTTCTTGACCCTCTGTATGAGGGTGGTGGGGTGCACGTCCAACTGCTTCGCGAGCTGGCGGTATGAGCCCTGGCTGGACCTGCACAGGAGCTCGATTATACGTTTGTCCAGTTCATCGAAGTCATTGAGCGACATATGTACCGTCAGGACAGAAACCGGGAGCGCATTTATTAAGGTTCCCCGCGCGATTGGGGCGCCTCATGACAGACGAGATATTCAGACGCGACGGCTACGGCTTCGAATTCGAGGCGAACGTCGTCTCCGTCCAAGGCGACAGGGTCGTGCTGGACAGCACGGCGTTCTACCCCGGGGGCGGAGGCCAGGTGTGCGACACCGGCTCGATCCGCGGGAACAGGGTGACCGAGGTCCACGAGGAGGGGGACACCATCGTGCACACGGTCCCCGGGAACGACCTGAAGCCCGGGGAGCGCGTCTGGTGCAGCGTCGACTGGGACAGACGCTACGACCTCATGCAGGGGCACACCGGGGAGCACCTGCTCTTCTGCTCCCTCAGGAGGCAGTGCGAGGACCTGACCATCACGAAGATCTACATCTCGCCGGAGAGCAAGTACGTCATAGTCAACCACGACCTGACCTGGGAGCAGATAGAGGCGGCCGTGAGGTTCGCCAACCAGGCCATCAAGGACAACCTGCCGGTGACCCGCAGCGTCATGGACAGGGACGACCCGGACCTGGAGAAGGTCAGGATCAAGCTGGACCGCATCCCCGAGGGGGAGGAGATCACCGTCGTCGCCATCGGGGACATAGACCTGTCGGCGTGCTCCGGGATCCATGTGATGGAGACTTCGGAGCTGGAGATGCTCCTGGTGGACAGGAAGGTCTCCGCCGGGGACGAGGGGGTGGCGATACACTTCAAGGTCGGGCAGGCCGCCAAGGATGCGGCCGTCTCGCTGGCCACCGTGGCTCTGTCCGTCACGGACGAGATCGGATGCAAGATGACCGATGCTCCGAAGGCCGTCGCCAACATGAAGGCGGACGCGGAGCTCAAGGGGAGGCTGCTGAAACAGGCCGCCAAGGACCTGGCATCGTCGCTGGAACCCGAGGACATCTGTGGAAAGAAGGTGCTGTGCGCATCCCTGCCGGGATCGGAGAGGTCCGTCCTCACCGACCTGGCGGAATCCGTGAAGTCCGAAGGAGGAGTGGCGCTCATCGTCGGGGTGACCGACACGCTGTCCGTCATCATGGCCTCCGGGGACCCCGCGGTGGACTGCAGGAAGCTCCTGCCGGACATCCTGAAATCGTTCGGAGGACGCGGAGGCGGCAAGCCGGACTTCGCCCAGGGCGGGGTGCAGGACCCCGCGATGGCGGAGCAGGTCCTGGCATCCATGCGCGGAGCGGTCGAATCGGTGCTGAAGGAACGATTCCGACGCACCCCTTAAGAACAACGACGGGAATGAGCGGTCATGGGCGGAATGAAGATCAACGACAGGCAGATGAAGCAGGCCATGAAGAAGATGGGGATCAAGCAGACCTCCATCGACGGAGTGACCGAGGTCGTGATCAGGACCAAGGACAAGGAGTACGTGGTGAAGAACGCCGATGTCGTGTGCATCGAGATGGGCGGATCCACGAGCTACCAGGTGTCCGGAGTTACCGAGGAGCGCAGCATCGGATCGGACGGGGAGGTCATCAGGACGTTCCCCGACGAGGATGTGGAGCTCGTCATGTCCCAGACCGGATGCGACAGGGACAAGGCCCTGGCCGCCCTGGCCGCGGCGGACGGACAGCCCGCCGAGGCGATAGTAGCGATAATGTCGGAGTGATAGCATGTGCTTGGCAATACCCGGGAAGATCGTGAACATCGACGGCGACATGGGGGATGTCGATTTCGGAGGGGTCACCAGGAAGGCGAACCTCTCGATGGTCGACGCCCAGGTCGGCGATTGGGCCGTGGTCCACGCCGGATTCGCGATCCAGGTCATGGACGAGGAGGACGCTCAGGAGACCATCAGGCTCTGGAACGAGGTCCTCGACAGCGACAAGGTCGATTTCTGCTGAGTCCCGACGGGGCCCGGGAGGGCCCCCGGGTTCTCATTTCTTCTTCTGTATCTTACCGTCCTTCTTCTGACGGACGACGGTAGAGCCCTGGTTGGCCGCGACCCTCTTGGCGTACTCCTCGGCCTCGGTCTTCGTATCGAAGATCTTCAGGATCTTCTCGGAGTTCGCCCTCTTGACCTGCCATCTGCCGTCGGGACGCGGGGACACGAAATACGCCCCCTTCTTCTGCGTCTTCTCGGTCTTCTCAGCAGGCTTATCGGCCGTTTTCGGCTCGGAGGCCTTGGGCTCCGGCTTGGATTCCGCCTTGGGTTCGGAGACCTTCGGCGCCACCTCGGCCTGTTTCTCTTCCTTCTTATCCTTCTTGCGAGTGAATAGTCCCATCGAAAAGTAATCGCCGAAGGCCGTAAAAGCGTATCCCGAACAATCTTGCGGCGTGTCAACTCGAACCCATCCGATAACTTTAAATACTTGACAGATATCCCATGTTTCGGTATGACGGCCAAAGCGGCGGGGCAACACCCGGTCCCTTCCCGAACCCGGAAGTAAAGTCCGCCCGCGTATCTGTCTGTACTGTACTGCGCAAGCGTACGGGAACTCAGACACGCTGTCAACCACTTTTTCATTCTACCTCCCGAGCGTCAGCTCTCTTGCTCGTCGCGCGGGTGCGCATCCTTTATACCCTGAAGCAATAGCCCCGATTCGATGATACTGATCAAACTTGGCGGAAGCGTCATCACCGACAAGTCCCAGTACAAGAAATTCAACCAGGAGCAGGCATCCCGCCTCTGCAGGGAGATCGCCGAATCCGGCCGTTCCGTCATGATTGTCCACGGAGCGGGGTCCTTCGGGCACATGCTCGCCAAGAAGTACTCCATCCAGAACGGATTCTCCGACTACGGTCAGGTGGCGGCCGCCGCGATGGTCCATCACGACGCCATGGAGCTCGGGATGCTCCTGACCTCCGAGCTCATGGCCTGCGGGATCCCGGCCGCGTCCGTCGCGCCGGGCAACTGCTTCGTCGCCGAGGACGGGAAGCTCGTCCCGGGGGACACCGAACCCATGCGCAGGCTGGCCCACGTCGGGATCATGCCCGTGACGTTCGGGGACGTCGTCATGGACCGCAAGATGGGATTCTGCATCGTATCGGGCGACCAGCTCATGGAGCTGATGGCCGACGTGTTCAAGCCGGAACGCGTGGTGTTCGTCTCGGACATCGACGGCCTGTACGACAAGAACCCCAAGCTCCACGGAGATGCGAAGCTCATCCCCGAGGTGACAAGGGATATCATGGAAAGCGTGGATTCCGAGGAGAACGTCGCGGACGTCACCGGAGGGGTCCGCAACAAGATGGAAGCCATGCTCAGGATGTGCACCCCCGACAGGGACTGCGTGCTGATCAACGGAACCGTGCCCGGAAGGCTCCTCTCCCTCCTGAAAGGGGAGGAGGTCACATGCACGGTCGCCAGGATGTGACCGCCATGACAATCAGAGACAGGAAGGCCGACCATATCGAGATATGCATGAACGAGAGGATCGCGCCCGGACACTGCTACTGGGACGACGTGAGGCTCGTCCACAACGCCCTCCCCGAGATCGGGATGGACGACATCGACACCACATGCTGGCTTTTCGGGAAGAAGCTGAGCTTCCCGCTCATCGTCACCGCCATCACCGGCGGGTTCCCGGGAGCCACGAAGATCAACGCCAACATCGCCGAGGCCTGCGCCGATCTCCGCATCGGCATGGGGGTCGGGAGCGAGAGGGCCGGGATCACCGGCACCTGCCCCGAGAGCTACTCGGTCATCAAGGACTACGACGTCCCGCTCGTCATAGGGAACGTCGGCGCCCCTCAGCTGGTCCCGCAGAAGAGCAAGGACATGTTCACGTCCGAGATGGTGGGACAGGCCAAGGACCTCATCGACGCGGACATCATGGCCGTGCACCTGAACTTCCTGCAGGAGGTTGTGCAGCCCGAGGGCGACACCAACGGGGCCGGCGTCAGGGACGCCATCAGGAGCCTCGCCCTGGAGTACCCGGTCATGGTCAAGGAGACCGGCGCCGGGATCTCGAGGGACGTGGCGGACAGATTGAAGGGGATCGGGATCCGCGGGATAGACGTGGCCGGCATGGGAGGGACGAGCTTCGCGGCCGTCGAGCTCTACCGCGCCATGAACGCCGGGGACGAGATCCGCACCGGCATGGGCGAGACTTTCTTCGACTGGGGGATACCGACGCCGGCATCCGTCCTGGAGACCGTCGGATGCGGTCTCCCGGTAATCGCATCCGGAGGGGTGCTGGACGGCACCCACGTGGCGGCCGCCGTATCTCTTGGTGCGACGTGCGCCGGGGTGGCCAACGCGGTCATCAGGGAGGCCACGAAATCGGCCGAGGCCGTGAAGAACAAACTTACTATCATCGAGGAGGAGCTGCGCGCGGCGATGCTGCTGACGGGCTCGAAGGACCTGGCGGCGCTGGCGAAGACCCGCCACGTCATCCTCGGAGAGACCAGGCAATGGGTTGATTCGCTATGATTGACGCCAAGGAATATCTGAAGAAGACGTCCGCCGAACTGGACGGACCGATCAAGAGCTACATCGGCGACGAGGAGCCCTCGAACCTCATGGAGGCCTCGAGGCAGTACCCGTACCGCGGAGGCAAGAGGATGAGGCCCGCCATGGCCGTCGCCTGCTGCGGAGCGGTCGGAGGGGACAGGTCCAAAGCGATCCCCCTGGCCGTCGCCGTGGAGTACATCCACAACTTCACCCTGGTCCACGACGACCTCATGGACGGGGACGAGGAGCGCAGGGGGATGCCCACGATCCACGTGACATACGGCATGCCCACCGCCGTCCTGGCCGGGGATGCGCTGTTCGCGAAGGCATATCAGATCATCTGCGACCTGGACATCCCCGCCGAGAGGATGAGGGGCGCCCTGCGCTACGTCAGCCAGGCCGTATGGGACCTGGCCCGCGGACAGCAGATGGACGTCAACAACGAGGGCAACATCGTGTCCGAGGAGGTCTACCTGGAGACGATCAAGCTGAAAACCAGCGTTCTCTTCGCGGCCGCTGCGGCCGGAGGGGCCATCGTCGGAGGCGCCGACGAGAAGACCGCCGAGGCCATCCACGACTACGCCATCGAGACCGGGCTGGGATTCCAGATCTTCGACGACTACCTCGGGATCATGGGCGATCCTGCAAAAACGGGCAAATCCAACTGCAACGACATCAGGAAGGGCAAGTGCACCGTCATGGTCACCCACACCATCGCCGCCCTGAAGGACGAGCCCGCCAAGCTGGCGGAGTTCGAGTCGATCCTCGGCAAGATGGATGCCACCGAGGAGGAGTGCGCCCGCGCCAAGCAGATCATGATCGACGCCGGATCCATCGACTACGCCATGGACATGGCGAGGTCCAAGGTCGAGCGCGCCATCGAGACCATCGGATTCCTTCCCGAGAGCGAGGACAAGGAATTCATGATCGCCCTCGCCAGATACTCCATCGACAGGGAGCTCTGAACAAACCATCAGGCGTCTTCTATCCCGGTCTCCGTGATCCGGTAGAAGACGCTCCTCCCTTCGGGGAGGCTTCTGTGCTTCACGATCACGGCCTTCCTGCGGCCGTTCTCCATCTTCTCCAGACGGAGGATCGTCTTCGCGTTGTGGTTCAGCGCGTGACCGCCCAGGAACTCGACGCGCCCGCTGGAGATGTTGGAATAGACCTGCGACGTGACCAGGATGGTCATGTCGTACTTCCTGGCGATCTCCAGGAGGAGCTCGGTCTGCTTCACGAACTCGTTGCGGGCCTTCGGCTCGTCGTGCCTGAGCCTGTAGAACATGGTGAGGGAATCTATGACCACGAGCGAGATCGCCTTGACCTCGGCCAGCTTCCCTATCTTCTCGATGCGGTCCGTCTGCTCCTCCAGGCTGTGGACCTGGAAGATCAGCATGTTCCTCATGGCATCCTCGTCGCCGGTGAAGACCTGCTCCAACCTCTCCGATGACAATCCCTCGTTGTCTATGTAGGCCACCTTGGACCCTTTCTCGGCGACCTCGCGGGCCACCTGGAGGCAGACGTTGGTCTTGCCCGCGCCGGCCTCGCCGTAGAGCAGCGTGACGCAACCGGACTCGATCCCGCCTCCCAGGAGACGGTCGAACTTTGGGCAGCCTAGAGGTATCCGCATCTGGATTCCTTAAAAACGACAGCGTATTAAGAAATATGGAGGGGTG
>CAVIUM010000009.1:0-38019 GCA_963645865.1 Lachnospiraceae bacterium | reverse complement strand
AGCACCGAGACCACGGAAGGATTCTACAGCAGGAGGAGACTCGACAGGCCGTGGACAACGCGAGGAACTCATGGTTGTCCAAGGGCGGACAGTAAACCTGTCCACTTTTTGGAGATCTGGATAGTGAGGAATGGTGGACAAGGCGAGATTCGAACTCGCGACTTCTGCCTTGCGAAGGCAGCGATCTACCGGGCTGATCTACTTGCCCAAATGAATCCGGTGATTCCCCGATTTGCATCATGGATTTAAACATTCCCATCGGCTGGATGGCCGTGCTGAATGCCCGGAAAACATGCTGGGAAATCGTATCCGAGCACGCATCCAGCCAGGGATTTCAGCGAGTTGCGACCCGCTATGGATATAACCTCCGACCAACTTGGAAGCTGTATGAAGCCGAGCATGGGGAAGAACAAGGCCCCGAGACCCCTGGAGGTGTGGAGCGCGGACGTCCGCTTCGACGGTCGCGACGGCTCCAAGGACCGCCCCGTGGTCGTGCTCGGACGCAAGGGTCAGAAGTACGACGTGATGATGGTCACCACCCATCCCCACGACGGCGCGTACATGCGCCCCATGGAGCCCTACGAGGCCGGGTTGGATTCCAGGTCCCACGTCAGGACCGACAAGCTCTACCGCCTCTCCGAGTCGGATTTCAACTACATCCTCGGGGAGCTGGGGGAGGACGACGCCGCCGTCCTCGAAGCCAAATACGGGAGGATGGGGGCGAAGGAATGAACCGCAGGGCCGTGGCCGAGGAGATCGTGTCCACATCGGCCAACAGACTGTGCCTGGACATGCGCTTCCTCACCATGGCCGTCCTGTCCCTCCAGAGGAGGGTTGAATCCGGCGACGGACTGCCTTCCTGCGACGGGAAGGCCATCATATTCCGCGAGGACACGGTCATCTCCGACTACCGCGCCGACCCCAACAGGATCGTCCGCCAGATCGCCCACTGCGTCATGCACTGCATCCTCGGCCATCCCAACGCCCGCGGGAACAGGTACAGGATGCTGGCCGAGGACATGATCGTCGGATACGTCCTGGATTCCATGGACACGCCCCACACATGCGTGGAAGGCCGCGACGACAGGATGTACGCCTGCGAGAAATGCTTCAAGCGCGCGGGAGCCCCCGCCCCGGATCTCCTCGAGACGGTTCTGTCGGACATGTCCGAATGGCAGATCGGCCTCTACACCAGGATGTTCACAGAAGACGACGACACCTCCCATCCCGAATCCGATTCCGGGGAATGGAAGGAGCTGGCGCTTCAGGCCATGGCCGAGGTCGAAGGATTCGTGAGAAGGACCGACGGCGCGACGGACGCGTTCGTCTCGATCCTCAAGATCAGGAACAGGAAACGGTGCGACTACCGCGCCTTCCTCCGCAAGTTCATGACCCGGAAGCCCAGCGTGAGGGAGAGCATGGACGAGTTCGACCCCATCTACTACACGTACGGCCTCCAGACCTACGGGAACATCCCTCTGATGGATTCCCTGGAATCGTCCGACTCCAGGAGGGTTGAGGAGTTCGTGATCGCCATAGACACGTCGGGATCCACCATGCGCGGTCCCGTGACGGCTTTCCTCGAGGAGGCGTACGCGGTCCTCCGCCAATCGGGCGTGGGGACCGGCGTGAACCTCCACGTCATACAATGCGACGAGACCGTCAGATCGGACTCCGTCGTGAGGTCGGAGGCGGATCTCCGCCTCCTGATATCGGGATTCAGATTGATGGGCGGGAAGGGGACGGACTTCCGTCCCGTCTTCAGATACGTGGACGAGCTCATCGAGCAGGGGGAGTTCAAGGACCTCAGGGGTCTGATGTACTTCACCGACGGGATGGGCACGTACCCGGAGAAACGCCCCCCGTACGATACGGCGTTCGTGTTCTGCGACGACCGCTACATGGAGCACGACGTCCCGCCCTGGGCGATGAGGCTCGTGGTCAGGACGGGGGAATTGGAGAACAAGGTGGCATGAGATGAACATACAGGAAGCCAAGGATTGCGTCAGGGACGCCGTTACGGCGTATCTGGATACGGATGCGGGAGGCAGCTATCTGATCCCCCGCGCGAGGCAGAGACCGCTGGTGGTCATGGGGGCGCCCGGACTCGGGAAGACCGCGATAATGTCGCAGGTCGCCGCGGAGCTCGGGATCGGTTACGTGGGGTACGCGATGACGCACCACACCCGCCAGTCCGCCATCGGACTGCCGATGATCGAGCACCGCTCCTTCGGGGGCGACGAGATCCCGATAACCAGGTACACCATGAGCGAGATCATCGCTTCCGTTTACGACGCGATCGAGAACCAGGGCATGAAGCAGGGCCTCCTGTTCATCGACGAGGTCAACTGCGTGTCCGAGACGCTTTCGGCTGCGATGCTCGACCTGCTCCAGAACAAGAAGTTCGGACCGCACCGCATCCCCGACGGATGGGTGCTGGTGGCCGCCGGCAATCCCCCGGAATTCAATTCGTCCGCCCGCGAATTCGACATCGCCACCCTGGACAGGGTCAGGCTCATCGAGGTCGAGGCGGATTCCGATGTCTGGCTGAGGTATGCGATGAGCGCCGGCGTGCACGATGCGGTGACGTACTATCTGCAGATCAAACCCCAGAACCTGCTGGTGATCGAGAACACCCCATCCGGCCCGGAGTTCGCCACCCCCCGCGCCTGGGAGGACCTGTCCATGGTGCTCAAGGAGCACGACAGGCTCGGTCTCGCCGTGGACGTGAACCTCATATCCCAATACATCCGCAGCCCGGACATCGCGGCCGAATTCAAGAGATACCTGGACTTCCACAGGAAGTACCGCGAGGAGAACGATGTGGACGGGATCCTGGACGGAACCGTGGGAGAGGAATCCTCGCTCTCCGATGCCGGACCGGAGGAGAAGCTGTCCGTCATCTCCGTGATGATCGGTTCCCTGAATGCGGATGCCGAGGAGGGCATGGACGTGAGGGATCTGGCCGAACTCGCCGACGAACTGGACTGCGACGACGCGTCCTGCTCGGTGAACGTCGCGAAGAAGAGGCTCTCCGAGGCTCTGGCGGCCAACGTCACCCGCGACACATCGAGGTCCGCCGCGTACCGTCTGGCGGCGCTCCAGTCCCTGGAGCCGACCCACGATGCGATCGTGGCGTTCCGCGAGGAGGTCCACAGGAGGGACGAGGCGTGCTTCAAGAGGTTCAACGCCCGCCTGGAGAACGCCATGGAGTTCATGCAGAGGTCCTTCGGTGCCGGTCAGGAGCCCGTGTCGCTCCTGTCGGGACTGCTGGGCTGCTACTGCATAGTCATGTACTCCGAACCCGACGGTCCGCTGTACAGGTACAACGACGAGATGCTGTCCTCCGGACACGACAAGCGCATCGAGGAGGCGCTGGAGGGATTGGAATGACGTCCAAGGTCGATTTCGACATGACCCCGTCCGGGGTCAGGATCACCAGGCTCACCACCATCGACAAGACGATCGTCGTTCCCGACAACGTCAACGGCGTGCCGGTGCGCTCCATCGGTCCGACGTTCCTCTCCGATTCCAGGGGAGGGAGCGCCAGGACCCTCGTCATCCCCGCCACCGTCGACTACATGGACCCCGCTGCCCTCGACGGGACCACCGGGATCGTGGAGATCCATTACGAGGGAGAACTGGAGAAGTTCGAGACGTTCAAGCTCCTGTGCAGCAACGACTGCGTCGTGAGATGCCCCTGTCAGGGGAGGGAGTTCTCCTTCGAGTTCATGGCCAACCACCCGATGAGCTTCCCGGAGTTCGACGACGCCGTTCTGAGCCTGTACATGAGGCTGACGCCGGAGGTGGCGCTGAGCAGGCTGATAGACCCGGTCGGACTGACCGATGCGAACCGCGACAAGTACCGCAGGTTCATCTCGGACAGGATAATGCCCCGTGCCGAACAGGCGGTGTCCACTGGGGATTCCGAGACGCTGGGGAAGCTGCTGACGACGGGTATGATCTCGGACGCGGACCTGAGGAGGCTGCTGGACAGGTCGCTGAGGTCCGGGAGGATCCCGATGACCAGCATCCTGATGTCCGAGACCAGGAGAAGATCTGAGAAGTGATATCCATGGGCCGGCCCGGGGGCCGGCCCCCCGCCCTCACTGGGCGGGCTCCCACTTGCACCTGACGGGCGAGACGATGGCGCCCTCGGCCTTGAGCTCCTTGAACGCCTTGTCGATCTCCTTCCTGTCGATGCCCGTGGCCTTCTCGACCTCTCCGGCGCTCATGGGCTTGCCGGCTTCCTTCATAGCCTTGATTACGTCTTCTTTGACGGACATATCTGTCACCGCATCCCGATTGGAGGAGTGCGATTTAACCCGTTCGGCAAATGAGAAATACGGCCTGTAAGGTCGGATGCGCATGCAATCGGCGGGGAGGATGAAGGAACTCGCGAAGGGCCAGGAGGTCCTGATCGCATCGTTCGTCCTCGCCGTCGCATCGATGTTCTTCGTACCCCCGTCGGCCGATTACCTCGATTACATCGACGTACGCACCCTGTGCATCCTCCTGGCCATGATGGCCGTCATCGCGGCCATCGCGAACACGGGGGTGCTCGAGAACATGGCCTCGAGGCTCCTCTCCAGATGCAGGAAGGCGTTCCCGGTGTGCGTCGTCCTGATCCTGGTGCCGACGTTCCTGTCGATGTTCATAACCAACGACGTGGCGCTTCTCACGTTCGTGCCCTTCGGGTTCCTCGTCCTGCGCAGCGCCGGCCGCATGGACCTCGTCATCCCCGTGGCGGTCTTCCAGACCATCGGCGCCAACGCCGGGAGCTGCCTGTTCCCGTTCGGGAACCCCCAGAACATCTTCCTGAGCTCGAAGTACGGGATAGAAACGGCCGACTTCCTGGAGATCACCGGATGGGTCGCCTTCGCCGGGATCATGATGATATGCGCGATCATGTGCCTCCTGTACCGGTATGTCGATTTCCACAACAGCACCTGCGCCGGGGTCTCGGGAACGCTCAGAGAGGTCGATCGCCACCGCCTCGCAGTCATGGTCGCCCTCATGGCCCTATGCGTCGCCGCCGTCCTCCGCATCGTCCCGTATCTCCCCGCCGTGGCGATCGCCGTCTGCATCGTCGCCCTGGTATCCCGCGACGCATTCAGGAGGGTGGACTGGGGGCTCCTGCTGACGTTCGTCTTCCTGTTCGTGTTCGCTGGGAACATATCCCACATGGAGGGCATCCGCGAAGCGCTGGAAGGGATGATGGCCTGGGATCCGATGGTCTCGTCGGCATTGGTCAGCCAGGTGGTCAGCAACGTCCCCGCGGCCGTGATGCTGTCGAACTTCACCGATGATTGGCAGTGCCTGCTGGCCGGAGTGAACATAGGAGGGTTCGGGACCCCCATCGCTTCCATGGCCAGCGTGATAACGCTCAGATTGTACTCTCGGATGGAGGGCGCGAAGGTGAAGATGTTCCTGCTGATCTTCACCCTCGCGAACATCTGGATGCTCGTCACCCTCCTGTGCATCTGCCAGTTTCTTCACCGACGCTTCTTCTTCGCCGCTTCCGGCTTGTAGGCGCGGAGGTACTTCAGGACGGCCTGGTCGTCCTCGGAATCGGACCACTCGGGCGTGTATCCGCCCTTCATGTACTCGTCGTACCACTTGACGCACCTGTCCATGTACTCGGTCATGTCCAGCCGGTCCTTGACGACGATGTAGGTGTTCTCCGGCGTGGGGACCCACTGCTTCGGACGGTCGTAGTCGGGCTCCTCCAGGAACCCCACGAGGAACACGATCCTGTCCAGGTTGGACAGCTGGGCGTACAGGGAGGCCTGCAGCATGTAGCTCATCGGCACGTTGGTGTATCCGCCGTCCTCGTCCAGCCACTTGTTCCTGTCGCTGGCGGTCTTGATCTCCAGGATTGCGCTCCTCTTCCCGTCGATGACGATGTATCCGTCGACCATGCCGCCGAACACGCGCTCGTTGTGGAAGTGGTCGTAGCCGCAGAGCTCCTTCTCGACCGGCTCCTCCACACCCGCCCTGGAACCCTCGGGGATCCCCAGGGGTCCGCGGAGCATGGACTCGCAGCTCTTGGACAGGTACGAGCGGAGAACCGGCTCGAGGATGTTTCCCGCGTCGATGTACTTGTTCGCCTTGTCCCCGGGATAGAGCCCGGCCATCTCGCATGCCACCTTGAATGGGGATGCGAAATCGCTGAGGCCGAGGATCGGAGCGACCCTCGTCCCGGTGATCTTCTTCAGCTTGTAGGTGTCGAATACGACGACGCGCTCATCGTCGTCGATATCGACGATGGCCGCCCTCCCGTCCATCTTCATGGTACGGCCTATCGCGCAGGCGGATGATATCGTTGACGGATGGAGATCGCGTTCACCCATGGGGTGCCGTCGGACCCGACGTCCTCCCAGACGTCGGAGACGGAGAATCCCGCGGATGTCAGGATGTCTTCGAGACGGCCCGATGCCATATCGGTGTACCTGCGGCCGTCCCTGATACCCTCGAAATCACCGAGCTTGAAGGAACAGAAGAAGGAGCCTCCGGATCTGAGGGTCCTGTGTATCGAGGAGAACACCCCCGGCAGTTCGGCCGAAGGTACATGGAGAAGGGATGCGCAGGCCCAGACGCCGTCGAACTCGTCCACCCAGGGGATGTCGTCGAACCTCACGGGGACCACGTCGATCCCCAGACGCTCCTTCACCACCCTGCGCAGGCCCTCGGATCCGTCCGCCGGAACGACTTCGAACCCCATCCTCCTCAGGAGCATCGTGTCCCTGCATGAACCGCACCCGAGGTCCAGGACCCTGGCGCCCTTCGGAAGGTGTGAAGCGAACCTCCCCGCCGTGGCGGAGACGTCCCTGAAGAACGTGCTGTCGAAGTAGCCCTCCGGGTCGGCATCGTAGAATTCCAGGGTGCCCATGCAGACGATACCCCGATACGCGTATTTCGAATGCGACGGTCAATCCCTCTCGGCGAGGATCCTCTCGACGGCGGGACCGATCCAATCCTCCTCGGACAGGGCGTGCTGATGCATGTACGAGCCGATGCAGCTTCCTTTGACCAATCCGTCCCTGGAATCGGCTATGCCCTTCCCGCGCACGACATCGAATCCGTACGACGGCTTCCCGACAGGGAAGACATCGGAATAATGATACTCGTGCCCGCGGACCCTCCCTCTGAAGACGGGGTTGTCCGGGGAGGCGTCGGCTATGACGTACGTCGGACCGTGCCTCACGCCAGTCATGCGGGCCTCCGCATCGAATATACCCGCCATGGGGAATCTCCTGCCATCCTTGTCCGTGATGGACGAGCACATGGACATGAGACCGCCGCATTCGCCTATGACGGTCCTTCCCTCGTCGGCGACCGATTTCAGACCCTCCGCGAAGTCCCTGTTCTCGGAAAGACGCTCGGCGTGCAGTTCGGGATACCCTCCTCCGAGGTAGTAGAGGTCGGCGTCGGGCAGGGGATCCCCGTCCGTCGGACGGAACGTCTCCACCCTGAACCCGGAGGCCTCCAGGCACTCGATGTTCTCCCTGTAGTAGAAGCAGAACGAATCGTCCATCGGAACGGCTGCCCTCAGACCGCAGTCCCTCTCTGTATAGGGTGAGGAACACGGCAGGTCGACGTCGACGGATTCGGCTATATCCATGACCGCATCGAGGTCCACGGGCTCGGTGAGCTCCTGCAGCGGCGTTATCTCACGCTCCGCGAAGGTCTTCAGCGTCTTGAGACCGAGATACCTCTGCTCCAGCGCCTTGCCGGGGCTCTTCGGTATCATCCCCACGACCCTGATGTTCGGACAGTAGGTCTCGAAGGCCTTCTCCAGCTTCCTGGTGTGCTGCTCGCCGGACACGTTGTTCAATATGACCCCGGCGACGCGGACCCCGGGATCGAACGACGCGAACCCGTTGACCACTGCGGCGGCGCTGCGGGTCAGGGAACGGGCGTCGACCACCAGGATGACCGGGAACCCCAGGAGCCTGGCCAGGTATGCGGTGGATCCCAGATCGTCGTCGCCGGAGAAGCCCTCGTACAGCCCGCGGACCCCTTCCACGACGCAGAGGTCGGCGTCCTTGGACGCGTACCCCGCGAGATTTACTATCGTGGAATCGTCCATCAGGAACGAATCGAGGTTCCTGGACGGCCTGCCCGTGGCTGCGGAGTGGTACATCGGGTCGATGAAATCGGGCCCGGCCTTGAACGCCTGGACCTTCATGGATTTGGACAGACGGGACATCAGGCCCGTCGTGACGGAGGTCTTCCCGACCCCGCTCCCGGTCCCGGCGATGACGACTCCCTTCAAAGCAGCTCCCTCAGGGTGTCCGCCGTCTCAAGCGGTACGATCGAATGGGCGCCCATGACCATCGGATGCGACGAGATCTCCCCCACGGCCCATTGGCATCCCATGGCGAGATAGTTGGCGAGCTGCCTGGGCTGGTCCGTGATGAGGATGTCGTCCTCGCCCATGCCAGGATACCCGTGGCAGATCCCCAGGATGACGGTCAGATCGGGTTGGAACGCGTCCACCTCCTCCTTCATCCCCTCTCCGACTATGGCGTACTCGTCTAGACCTCCGACTATCCTGTCGATCCTCACATCGTGCGATTCCAGGTCGGCGAGGATCTCCCTGCAGTAGTTCCTGATCCTCGGCAGACCCTTGTCCGGATCCAGATTGGCCACGAACAGCGTCTCCCCGCCCAGGGCCTTCCTCGCACGGTCGACGGCCTCGAACATGTCCGCGAAGCGGTAGGCGAGCTCCTTCTTGGCGTCCATGACGACCGCCACCCTCCCTCCATTGGACAGGGTGTCGGCGATCCTCCTGCAGACGTGGAGCTTGGTCGGACTCACGGCAGGGCGGATGTAGTCGCGCGATGCCATCCCCACGTTCTTCTCCAGCCTGGTGGCGGATTTCATCAGGGAGATCTGGCGGGAGCACTCCTCGGAATCGATGATACCCGCATCCCTCCCCGCCTCCAGGGCCCTGATGGCCCCGCGGGTGTTGTCGCCCATGCAGGCGTGGACATCCACGGGGAACGCGTTGGCGGAGATGCCGGCCTTCCTGATGGCGCTGGCCATGTCCTCGCCGATGATCATGCTGGCGCATGTTCCGATCACGGCGACGGTCTCAGGATGGAACTTCTCCTCCACCTGCTTCAGGGTGTCGATCAGAGGTTCCGAAGCGCCGAATATGAGGTCGTTGTCCCTCATGCCTGTGGTCACCACCCTCACATCCGCATCCTCCAACGGACGGGATGCCATGAATCCGCATCCGGACGGTCCGTGCATCACGATGACGTCGACGTCCATGTCGCGGAGCGTGTACATCGCCGCGACTATGGGGCTGGGGCGGGGGTGGATGACCGTCCTCACTGGTAGCCCTCCTTGATGAATTCCACGACGAGCTCCGCATCCGCCGGGATCTCGGGGCGCCTGCCGTCGCCGTCGGTGATCAGCAGGGGAACGCCGTACCTCCCGACCTCCTCGGTGATGCCGCCGGCATCCATCTTGTCGCAGACCTTCCTGCTGACGGGATCCAGTATCGCCACGGCCCCGGAGAGGGCGTCCATCTCGTCCAGGCACTTCATGACCCTGGCGACGGACAGGCGGGATATCCCGGGGTTCCTCTCGCGGATTATCGTGCGTCCGTTCTCGTGGACGATCTCCCCCCTCCCGGGAACACCTTTGAAGGATTCCAGTGAAGCGAGCACGATCTCCCTGGGGACGCCCATGGCATGGCACACCTCAAGCGCTGCATCCATGGCTCCGAGGTATTCCGTCGACACATAGGAGCCGTCCAGGACGATCTCGGAGACCCCGTCGTAATCGACGGATGCCTTCAATCCCTTCCCCAGACGGGGCTCGGACAGGGGCTTCACCCTCCGTCCGTAACCTGTGAGGTTGCCGCACTTGGTGGACCAGAATCCCATCTCGTCCTGAGGGACGATGTTGACCTTGTCCGTGAAGATGTCCTTCTTCGCGTCGGACGCCTTCATCGAATTCTTCGCGATGCCGTAGTCCTCGGCGAGGTTGGTTATCAGCGCGATGTCGGCCTTCCCCGAACCCCCGAGGGAGACCTCGCTGACGATGACGTCGAAATCCCCCGCGGGGAGCGTCATCAGATAGGGGGGCGCGATGCTGACCATGCGCTCTATCGAATGGCCGTCGTCGGTCCAGGGGCCCTCCCCCCTCGACGAATGGAGGAGCACCTTCCTGCCGGAATCGTGCAGGATCTTCGAGATGAGGTAACAGGCGCTGGTCTTCCCCTTGACGCCGGTGACCTCGATCCTGAACCTCCTGTCGTCGATGAAGCGGTTGACCGCCCTGCTGAACGAGATGATCTCCGAGACCTCGGAATCCCCGAGGAAGGTCCTCGGGCAGTGGCCGGGCATGACCGCGAGGTCGTATCTCCCGACGGGGAGCGAATCGCACACGCGGACCTCCGCCTGGCGGAGCGCGTCCTTCCTGTCCGCCGGACAGTTGCGGTACACATCGACGCAGGTGACGTCGTCGCCCTCGGCCTGATACCTCAGGGCGATGAGGTCCCCTCCGTGCGTCATGTCGAGGACGGCGACCTTCACAGGCCCATCCTCCGGAGCTTCTCTACCAGGACGTCGCACAGCCTGGGGTCCGCGCCGATCGGAATCGCGTACTTGACCTCCGCCCGGCGGTCCCCCCTCGTCACGATGCCCCCGTCGGAGAAGTTCTCGATCCCCAGCTTCGCGGGGACGTCCATGGTCAGGTGCTTCCCCAGGGAGATGAACAGCGGGAGGGCGATGATCTCCTCCGCACCGTCGTCTATCATCGTCGGGATGACGTCCTCGATCTTGGGCTCGTCGAACTCGTTGAATCCTATGCGCACGTCCCCGTATCCCCTCTCGGACAGGCGCCGCGCGTTGAGCTCGACCACGCTCTTGTTGTACGGGAGCCTGGAGCCGTGCCCCATGACGATGACCCTGGTGTCCTTCCCGGGGGTGCGTAGCTCCTCGATCCTCTCCGCGAGGATGTCCGTCAGCAGGGGCTCCTCGCCGAAGGGCTGCTCGATGTGTATCTCCGCATCCTTCCCGCCGATCTCGCAGACGCCGTCCGTCGCATCCCTCGGGAAACCGAAGTGCTTCATGGGGAAGTCCCTCACCACGTGCAATCCGGAGGCCACGAAGAACGGCAGTATGACGATCCTGTCGTACCCGTCCTTGACCATCTCCTCCGCCGCCTCGCGGATCGAGGGGAAGGAGGTCTCGTTGAACCCCACGTACACGTTGTCGTAGCCCTTCGCCCTCAGCCTGTCGGCCTGCATCTCCAGCACGCCCTTGTTGAAGGACATCGTGGACCCGTGTCCACCCAGGATTATTCCCGTCTTCATCGAAATCGCTCCAATCTCATGCCGCCTTCCGCATCGTCCGATGCGTCCAGCAGGCGTTTCGCGAGGTCCCTGTAGACGCCGGCCATGGCCGAATCCGGTTCCCCGGAGACCACGGTGACGCCCTTCTCCTCGCATCTCTGGACCGCGGGGTCCCTGGGGATCCTCAGGATGACCCTGGTCCCCATCTCCCCGGCGGCCCTGTCGACGAGTGTATCCTCGTCCTTCACGCCGCGGGAGTTCTGTATCAGCCCTCCCAGCCTGGCGTAGCCGTCGTTCCTCATGTCGGAGACGGCGCCGGCGATGTTGCTCGCCGCGTACAGCGACATCATCTCACCGGAGGTGACGACGAACACATCGCGCGCATACCCGTTCCTGATGGGCATGGCGAACCCTCCGCAGACCACGTCGCCGAGAACATCGTACAGGATCACGTCGGGACGGTAGACGTCGACGGCGTCCAGCTCCTCGAGCTTCTCGAACGCCGCGATGATCCCGCGGCCGGCGCATCCGACGCCCGGACGCGGTCCGCCGCATTCCACGCACAGAACGCCGCCGGCCCCGGCATGGACCAGGTCGTCCAGTTCCGGATCCGGGTTGTCCCTCATGACCTCCAGGACCGTGGGGATCCTCCCTCCGGCGACGGCCCTCGTGGAATCCGCCTTGGGGTCGCAGCCGATCTGCATGACCTTCAGTCCGGACTCCGCCAGGGCGGCCGAGACGTTCCCGACCGTGGTCGATTTCCCGATTCCGCCCTTGCCGTATACCGCGATCCTGCGCATGAGGGTCAAACTGGAGGACGCTATTAATAATTTTAGAGAAGAAAGTAACACGCACACCAGGGCAATCCAGATTAGTGCGCAGATGCTTCACCCCCTCATGACAGCATCCGAATTCACCGTTCCGTCGTCCAGGGGCGATGTGGACCTCCACTGCGTGGAATGGTCGGTCGAGAACCCGGTCGCCACCCTCCAGATCTCTCATGGGATGATCGAGCACATCATGCGCTACGCGGATTTCGCTGAGTACCTGAACGGGAAGGGCGTGTCGGTCTTCGGACACGACCATCTGGGCCATGGGGAAACCTCCCCCGACGACCACGGCACCATCGCGGAATCCGACGGCGACGAGCACCTGGTGGAGGATGTTTATCTGGTGACGCAGGAGGTGGAGAGGAGATGCCCCGGCGTCCCCCATTTCATCCTGGGCCACAGCATGGGCTCTTTCGTCGTCAGGAGATATCTGACGCGCTACGGCGACATGGTGGACGGCGCAATCATCGTCGGGACCGGGAACCAGCCGGGGATCGCAGTGTCCTTCGGGAAGCTGGTCTCGTCCCTCCTCGTCAAGATGAAGGGGCCCCGCTACGTCAGCCCGTTCCTCAACAAGACCGTCCTCGAAGGCAATGATAAGAAGTTCGATTCCCCCGACCTGCCCAACAGATGGATCTCCCGCGACGAGGAGACCGTCAGGAGGTACAACGAGGACCCGTTCACCACGTTCAAGTTCACGGCATCCGGCTACAGGGACCTGTTCACGCTGATCGGCAAGGTGATCTCCGGAGAGGATTTCGGGAACATCCCGAAGGGACTCCCGATAATCCTGCTCTCCGGTGCGGACGACCCCGTCGGCGAATCCGGGAAGGGCGTGGAGAGGGCGAGGAAGGGCCTGGAGAAGGCCGGCCTCCACCCCGACATGAAGCTCTACGAGGGCGGGAGGCACGAGATACTGAACGAGACCAACCGCTCGGAGGTCTACGAGGACATCTGGAACTGGCTGTCCGACAGGATATCGCAGCGATCTCCGCCACATGGCGGCGAAGCAGTGGCAGGGGGCTCCGCAATACGGGCAGTGATGCCCCTCCTGCGACCCCACCCACTGGTTCCAATAGCCTTCTATGACCAGCCCGGTCCTCTCGAATCCGGCGTCGGTCAGCGCTTTCCTTATGGGTTCCGCCCCGTCGAAATGGACCCATGCCATGGACACTGCGCGGTCGCAGCCGTCCTCCGAGAACCTCCCGAGACATGCCTCGCAGAGCATCCTCCCCAGTCCGAGCCCTCCGACGTCGGCGCCTATGGCGACGGAATCGACCAATCCTATCTTCGTTCCGGAGGCGACCCAATCCCTTTCCGGGGAATCGGGCAACGCCAGCTCCCGGGGTTCGTCACCGGGTCCGAACTCCCTGCATATGGCGAATCCGCTCGGCACGCCGTCCACCTCGGAAACGAGACAGAACTGCCCGGGATCGCTGAAGACGTCCAGGAAATCCTCGTCCGAGATGTAATCGGTGCCAAGCTGCTCCATCCCTATGGGAACGAGCGCTTCGACATCCGTCCCGCGCAGTTCCCTTATCTCGATTCTCCTAGCGCCGAACGGCATAGCTCCTCGTACTCCTCCTTGGTGAGCTCGCGGTACTTCCCGGTCGGGAGGTCCCCCAGGCGTATGTTCATGATCCTGACGCGCCTCAGATTCGTCACGGTGTATCCCAGCGACCCGCACATCCTGCGGATCTGACGGTTGAGTCCCTGGCGCAGGACGATCCTGAACTGCCTGTCCGACAGCTTCTGCACCTCGCAGCGCTTGGTCATCCTGCCGAGGATCTCCACGCCCGAGGACATCCTCTTCACGAACGCGTCGGTGATGTCGTGATCCACCGTGACGATGTACTCCTTCTCGTGCTCGCCCCTGGAACGCATGACGGCGTTGGCGAGCTCCCCGTTGTTCGTCAGAAGGAGGAGACCTTCGGAATCCTTGTCGAGGCGTCCGATGGAGTAGATCCTCTGGGGATAGCCGATGAAGTCGATCACGTTGTCCGGGTCGTCCGGACTGGATGTGCAGGTGAGCCCGCGGGGCTTGTTGAACGCTATGACGACATCCGTCGCCTTGCGGGAGATCTCCTTCCCGTCCACACAGACGATGTCGCCGTCGCAGACCTTGTCGCCGAGGACGGCGACACGGCCGTTGATGGTGATGCGCCCCTCCTCGACCAGCCGGTCGGCGGCGCGGCGGGAGGCGACCCCCGATTCGCTGACGAACTTGTTGAGACGCATCCCGTCCATGGATGCCGATTCAGGTTCGGATATTTGGACGGTTTGCCCGACACGAACCGGAAGAACTCAAGACTGCGTTGATAATGAAGCGATTTACATCATTTAGTCCGATAGGACATTAGACCGATCTTCATGAAACTGAGAAGAAGAATAGAATTCCAAGGTCCGTTCCACCCTCGTTCCGACAACCTGTAATTCCCAGAAGCCGACTGTCTGGATAAGATATCCACTATTTATATAGCCATACTCACAAGACATTGAAGATTAAGTATCTTACGATGTGTTTATTCATATTCTATCATATTTTCACATTGTTAAGATGTATGTTATATAGTATAAACGAATGCGATATTTCGCCAGGGATGAAGTCCGTGCAGGACTTCATGTCTTGCAATCGGACTTCAGCTCTCTGGAGGAGGTGATGAAATCACCAAACTCAGACCCTCGAAAGAGGGAAGGAACTCCCCCGAAGGGGAGGACCAGGGCAAACGTCTCGAAACAGCAACCCTGGTCGTCAGCATAGCTCGGCTGATCGTCGAGCTGGCTGGGCAAACCCTTTGAAACTCATTACGACCATCGTCTCTACACGGTGGTCGGTCAAGTTCATACTCCTCATCGATGAAGTGGTATAAATAACTTCGATAGCGTTTACATAACTACATGAAATTGGTCGTGTCGGCCTTTCCATGATTCATGAACACGTGGTACGAACGGCATGGCTCCAACGTTGATTCCGAATTACCGACCAAGCACCCTTTATCTATCTCCGCATTCGCCCGTTCATGAAGGATGCGGCTTTCGAAGCGATCACCAGGGCCAGGAACCAGGCCTCCAGCGGGAACCCATCGGGCGCGGCGGAGACCCTGGAGGAATATCTGGCCACGGACCCCCACAACACCAAACCGAGGCTGGTCCTCGCGAACATCGCCGTGAACGACCTCCAGGACGAGAAATACGGACTGATGCAGCTCGACATCATCATCGACCTGGAACCGGACAACGCTGACGCCCTGAAGGCCAAGGCCACCGTCCTCGCCAAGGACAAGAGGAACAACAAACAGACCGACGAGCTCTTCCGGAGGATCGTCGAAGTCTCCCCGAGCGCCGAAGCATACGGAGAGTACGCCAGGTTCCTCAGGAACCAGATGACCGACTTCCGCAAGGCCGGGGAGTACTACGAGAAGGCCATAGCCGCCGATCCGAAGAACCCCAATCACCATCAGAACTACGCCGTCCTCCTGCTCAACGACCTCCGCGACTATCCCAAGGCGAAGGAGGAGCTCGAGATCCTGATGGAGATGAAACCCAACGACCAATCCATCCGGATGAACTACGACAAGCTGATGAGGGAGAAGTTCGACAAGACCGGCGCACCGAAGAAGACCCTCCTCGGCAGGTTCAGGAGATGAGTTCGGATTCGGCATCCCTGAACCTCGTGAGGCAATCCTAACGCCGTTAATTAGGTTCATATACTACGATGCCAGTATCCCCGAGCGAGGTAAAAGCATGGAACTCAAAGGCTCTAAAACAGAGAAGAACCTCGAGTCCGCCTTCGCGGGCGAGTCGATGGCCAGGAACAAATACACATACTACGCGTCCCAGGCCAAGAAGGAAGGCTACGAGCAGATCGCCGACATCTTCCTCGAGACCGCCGAGAACGAGAAGGAGCACGCGAAGCTCTGGTTCAAGGCCCTCCATGGGAACAGGGTCCCCAAGACCGTCGAGAATCTCAAGGATGCCGCGTCCGGAGAGAACTACGAGTGGACCACGATGTACGCCGACTTCGCCAAAGTCGCGAAGGAGGAGGGATTCGACGAGATCGCCGCGCTGTTCGAGGCCGTCGGAGGCATCGAGAAGCACCACGAGGAGAGGTACGCCGAGCTCCTGAAGAACATCGAGGGCGGAGTCGTCTTCAAGAAGGACAAGGTCGTCATGTGGAAGTGCAGGAACTGCGGCTACATCCACGTCGGCGAGTCCGCGCCCGAGGTCTGCCCCGTGTGCAAGCACCCGCAGTCCTTCTTCGAGGTCAGGGCCACCAACTGGTGATCCATACGGCCCCCGGAAGGGGGCCTCAAACCCCACCAATCCCTACTTTATCCCATCTCCGGACCGTTCCGTTCGGCTCTCCGGTCCCGTTTTTCGTCCCACCCTGCTATATACATGGAGCGGATGGGCCGTCAGAAGATACGATGGGAGATCTCAAGGCGACTATCAAGAAGGCGTTCCCCTACACGATACCCGTTCTGACGGGCTATCTGTTCATGGGCGCCGCCTTCGGAGTGATGTTCGCCAGCCTGGGATACAACGTCCTGTGGGCGATCCTGGTGAGCACAGTCGTCTACGCCGGATCGGGACAGTATCTGGCGGTCAACTTCTTCGTGCCGGGCTTCTCGCTCATCCAGGCCGTCTTCCTGACGATCATGGTGAACATCAGGCACGTGTTCTACGGATTATCGCTCGTGGGCAGATACAACCGCTTCAGCGCCAAGAGATGGTACATGATCTTCGGCTTGACCGACGAAACGTACTCCCTCATCTGCACCACCGATGTACCCGAGGGGTGCGACGAGGAGGACTTCCTGTTCTCCATCACCCTGCTGGACCACATCTACTGGGTCCTCGGAGCGGCCATCGGATCCATCCTCGCCACCATCGTGGTGTTCGATTCCACCGGCATAGAGTTCGCCATGACGGCTCTGTTCCTCGTGATCTTCATCGAGATGTGGCAGAAGAGGACCAACAGGCTGCCGGAGCTGATCGGGGTGCTCGCCGCGCTGGTGTGCCTCATCGTATTCGGAGCGAGCAACTTCGTTCTGCCCGCGATGCTCGTGATGGTCGCCGCCGTGATATTCCTGAGGAACAGGCTCGAACCCGAGGGGGCGAAGAAGGAATGATCGACGCCGTCTCCTCGCTGGTCATGATCGCGGTGGTAGCGGTTGCCACCTTCTCCACCCGCGCCGCGGCGTTCCTGGTGTTCCCCAAGGGGAAGGAGATCCCGCCGACGGTGGAGTACATCGGGAAGGTACTCCCTCCCGCCATCATCGGGATGCTCATCGTGTACTGCCTCAAGTCCACATCCGTCCTCGCATATCCCTACGGTATACCGGAACTCATCGCATGCGTGACGGTCATCGCGCTGCACCTATGGAAGAGGAACATCTTCCTGAGCATCGGCATCGGCACCGTCCTGTACATGGTGCTGGTGCAGATCGTGTTCATCTGAATGGGGGTACCGCCGCCCTTCCGGACGGCGGCTGGAGAAATATCATGCACGTCCGCGCCCCCGGTGCAAAGGGTGTCCTCGATCCTTTGGGGATCTCGGGCCGGGGGCGCGGTTAATGGCGGGTCTCCCCGCCGGTTTAGCGTCAACCCTTGATCGCCTTGACCAGGGCGCGGATGTTGTCATCGGGGGTCCCGATCGGCACGCCGCATCCTGCGGAGATGCTGTTGAATCCCGCGTCGCGGCTCTTCTGGGCCGCGGCGATGACGTCCGCCGGCGTCCCCTTGTACAGCGGGAAGGCGCATCCCACGTTCCCGATGATGGCCCCCCTGTTCTTGGAGATCTTCTTCGCCAGATAGGAATCGACCTTCTCCTCGACGGAGATGCCGGTCACCCCGGTGTCGTACATGTACGGGATGATATGCTCCGAGTCCCCGCAGATGTGCAGGACGGTGTTGCCCTTCAGGTCCCCGAGGCACCTCTTCACGAACTGACCCGACTGCACCGGGAAGTCCGTCGGCGCCAGGATGTCGGTGGACGCGGAAGGCTCGGACATCTGCACGACATCCGCGCCTCCGTCGAGGAGCGCCTGACCGAACGCGCGGCAGTACGGCTCGATCGCCCCGACCCACTTCTTCGCCCTCTCCGGATCCGTCCACACGGAGTACACGAGGTTCTCCGTGTTCAGAAGGTGCCCGGCCAGGGTGAAGGGCCCGGTGTTCCCGCCGATGATGCAGTAGTCCTCGCCGTGGGTCTTCTGCATGATGCCCATCGCGTCGATGGCCGTCTTGACCCTCCCGGTGTTGAGGAACTCGTCGATATCGGGCAGGTCGTCCGGCTCGTCGTAGATCTTCTTCATGGGGTTGTAGGTGAACGGGTGCCCCTTGAGCATGGGGGACGAGGTGCTCGTCCCCATGTCGATCGGGCATCCAAGGGCCTCCGCCTCCTCCGTGAGGCAGAATCCGGCCCTGACCGACTCCAATCCGAAGTAGTCAGCCTGGGCGCATCCCAGGGTGGCCATCTTCTCCGGATCGGAGTGGGCCTCGGGCCACGAGGCCCCGCAGGCCTTCATCATACCGATCGTGTCGCAGGTGGTGAATACCGCCACCGGCGGCCTGTCCAGCGGCTCCTGCTTCAATGCCGCCAGCACCCTGTCTCTGCAAGACATCGCCATATCAGTTCCCCTCCTCTATCCTCTTCTTGACGTACTTGACGCAGGCCTGGGCGTCCTTGTCCCTGTGGTCGGCGCCGATCTCCTCCGCGAAGCCGTCGGTGGTGGGCGGCCCGCCAATCGTGATTATGATGTTGTCGCGGTAGCCGTTCTCTATGATCAGCTTGACCGCCGCCTCCATGTTGTCCATGGTCGGGGTCATGAGAGTGCTCAGGCACGCGACGTCGGTCCCCTCGTTCTTCGCCGTGTCGGCGATGGTGGACGGCGGAACGTCCTTCCCCAGATCGTTGACTATGAACCCGCCCGCGGTGAGCATGGTCTTCACGATGTTCTTCCCGATATCGTGGACATCGCCCTGAACGACCGCCGTGATAGCGGTCTTGGCATCAGCCAGGTCCCCCTTCGGTATGGCCGGCAGGAGGACGTCGAGTCCCTCGTACATGCTGTGCGCGGCTACCAGGACCTGAGGCAGGTACATCGTGTGGTTCGCATAGTTGTCCCCGATGATCCCCATGCCGACGACGAGCCCCTCGTTGATGGCAAGCACCGGATCGACATTCTCGGCGAGCGCCTTCTCCGCCGCCGCACGCGCCCTCTCGGGCTCGCATGCGACGACCGCGTCCGCCAGCTCCTTAAGGATCTCCTCTACTGTCATTCGCTGTTTCCTCCTTTTACGTGTTCCTCTCTTCCGTTTTACCAGATATCATATATATGGTTGGATGTATAAATTTCACTACGAACATGTTCGATTTTCTCTATCGTTGCCACAGCCAGCATGAAAATTCATTCATTCTGCTGTACTGATTTTTCTGGCAGAAACTGTCCGATGATGGATGAATGAAAAAACCAAGGGATTAAATAGGGGTTTTCCGGGGGCCGGACCCCCGTAAGACGTTTAGCCGTGGAGGACTCAGCTCTCGTCGGAGCCCTTCTCGATGGAGAGGAAGGCGCATATGCAGGCGACGACCATCATGACGAAGGCCATCATCCAGAGCGTCTGGAACTCCGCGAGCGTCTTGTCGGTGATGATGAACCCGGCGATTGTGATGAGGATCGCACCTCCCGCGAAGGGGAACAGATTCAGCGCCGCCGTCGATGTTCCGGCCATGGCGATGGGATACAGCTCCTTGATCTGCGCATAGGACACCACGAAGAACCCTCCGAAGAATCCGAATGCGAAGTTGATGGCGGCCTGTATCGCGAAGCTGTTCATTCCGCCGTTCCCGGCCGTGAGCCAGATGGCGGCCCACACTATGGTGTAGATCAGCGTTCCGAAGATCAGGACCTTCCTCCTGGAATGGAACACCTTGTCGGACAGCGTACCGGCCAGCGGACATCCGAACACCATGCCGATACCGACCATGGTGACCATGAGTCCCGCATCGCTCCCGCTGAAGTCGTAGATGCTCTTGTAGAACGATCCCGCCTGGGAGGCCTGCCAGAGCATGATGGTCCCGTAGGTGAAGAAGAACCATATGGCCAGGGGCCAGAACTTCCTGCCGCTGGTGAACGTGAGCTTCAGGGCCTCGACGGTGCCCATCTTGGCGGATGTGGATTCCCCGATCGGCTGACCGGTCTCCTCTGACACGATCTCCTCTATGCTGGGGAGGTCCTTCTCGGACGGGTGGTTGCGGACGACGAGCCAGCACAGGCCGGCGATGACCGCCGTGATTATGGCGAGCACGATGTAGGTGTTCTGGATCCCCAGGGAGTCCATCATGAGGACCATCGGGGTCGCGGCGGCGATACCTCCGACGTTGCCGACCAGGAGCAGCACCCCGCTCATGGAGGCGAACTCGTTCTTCCTGAACCAGACGGCCAGGATCTTCATGATCGGGATGTACACCACGGCCGCGCCGATTCCGATGATGAACTTCCCGACTATCATGAGGTTGAAGTTCTCGGTCGTCGCGGAGACCGCACTGAGTATGGAACCGATCGCGATGAGGAAGACGAATATCGTGGCGGCCTTCCTCGGACCCATGCGGTCCGTGAGGATGCCGCTGGGGATCTGCATCAATGTGTAGGCATACAGGTACGCGGATGCGAGCAGCGCAACCGAAGCGGTACCCACTCCGTAGAACGACTGCAGATTGTCCGAGATGGCTCCGCCTGTCGTCCTGTGGAAGTATACGAAGAAGTACGCTATCGCCAGGACGATGAAGATCATCCACCTGTAGGAGAGCGTCTTCTGCTTCTTTCCCTCGTCTATGGTCATTCCAATCCTTCTCCTCGGTAAAACGGAAGGCTGTCGGACCACTGTGTAAGATATCGGGCAGATGGGGATATAAGGGGTATTGCGAACATGTTCGGAAACGGCTTTTCCGACATTCGAAGGAGCATGAGCATCGTGCCTGCGACGATCAGGACCAGGCCGACGAACGCCCTCCGGTTGATCCTCTCGCCGAGGATGAGGACGGAGAACACCATCGTGACCACGATGCTGAGCTTGTCCAGGGGAACGACGACACTCGCGGGACCGTCCTGCAGGGCGCGGTAGAAGCACAACCATGACGCCCCGGTGGCGAATCCCGATGCGATGATGAACCCGAGCTCCCTGCGGGGAAGGGACCTCAGACTGCGGTTCTTGCCCGTGACGAAGACCATCATCCAGGACATCGCCAGGACCACCACCGTACGGATGGCGGTGCCCAGATTGGATTCGACCCCCTCTATGCCCACCTTCCCCAGGATGGACGTCGCGGCCGCGAACACGGCGGCGCCGAAGGCGTAGAACAGCCACCCGTGGCCGGAATGCTCCGTGGGCTCCTTGCGATCCGCTACGGCCAGCGTGCCTATCGCTATGGCCAGGACGCCGACGGCTCCCAACATGGAGATCCCCTCGCCCAGGAACAGGGCCGCGAGGACCACGGTGATCACGAGGCTCGACTTGTCGATCGGAACGACCTTGCTCACATCCCCCAGCTCCAGGGCCTTGAAGAAGCACAGCCATGAAGCTCCCGTGGCCAATCCCGACAGGATGAGGAACGTCATCGTGTAGGCGTCGATGGAGCCGATCTGATCGAAGGATCCGACCAGGAGGACCATCGCCCAGGAGAATAGCAGGACGATGACTGTGCGGATGGCCGTCGCGAGGGTGGAATCCACCGTCTTGACGCCGAGCTTCGCGAGTATGGATGTGACGCCTGCGAAGAATGCCGAACCCAGCGCGAACAGGACCCAATCTATCATCCGAGCGCCTTCTCTCTGATGGACCATATGCTGTCTGCCCTTCAAACCTCGCATCCGTCGGTTTTATCCTCCATCTCGGCATTCCGAACGGCATGCGCATAGCGTTCGACGAACTGGATGAGGCCGTGATCAACTCCATGTACGGAGGAACCGGGGACACCGTATCGAGGATGACCCTGGTCGACGGGAACAGGATCATCAAGGGATTCCTCGGTCCCGGGGCATCCATCGGGACCCACACCCACACGGGCTCCTGCGAGGCGATATACATCACATCCGGAACGGGGATCGCCGTATGCGACGGCGTCGAGGAGCCGTTGGCTCCGGGGATATGCCATTACTGTCCCGAAGGTTCCAGCCATTCCATGAAGAACACGGGTGACGTCCCGCTGGAGTACCTCGCCTTCGTCGCGAAGCAGCGAGTTCAATCCTGACCGCAGGTGGAGAATCTCGATCCGAACCTCATGGTCCGATAGAACTCGAATATGTTCCTCTCCGCGCTGCGGAGGGACACGTTCAGTGTGGATTTGGAGCATCCGAGCACGCAGCTCAGCTGATCCAGGTCGATGCGCTTCGGGATGTCGTAGTAGCCGAGGTCCATCGCGGTGTTGAAGTACTCCTCCTGCTTGGGAGTGAGGGTCAGGAACTCCGACGCCGGGGCGCTCATGACCAGTTCGAACGCGTACCCGTTCTCGCGCATCTTGTCGAAGAGCTCCTGGAGGCGGGCGCGGTCGGGACCTATCAGCGTCCATTCTATGAGCGTGTCCGATTTCGGGATGGCTGCGGACAGGAAGCATCCGGAATGATTGATCAGACGGGACAACATGCACCTCCTGTTGGTGACCATGGCCATGTATGTGTTCGTGGACAGCTTGGTCACAGTGGACTCGCCGCCCTCGAACTTGTAATGGCCCTCCTCGACGACTCCCGCGTTGTCCATGATCTGTATCATGGAATAGCCCGTTGCGTCGTCTATCATCGAGCACGACAGGATCCTGATGCCTACGCCTTCCTTCTCGAAATCGAACGGCAGGAGGCTGTGGCAAGGGTTCTCGTCCACCGTCAGAGCCCTATCCAGCAGGATCTTGCAACAATGCATGAATCATAATCCTGGACTCGCTTCATAAGCGTGACTGTTCGCACGTTAGACCCTGGCCTAAGGAACACACGCATAGACGATTCGAACGATGCAGCGAGCGCGTTTCGGCTTTCACGGATCGTACGCAGCACCTTGACGGCGTCGATCGGTTCGAACTTCGGAAACAAGCACACATGACGGGATCGCGAAGGGATTCTGATCGAGGCGACGCTCAATCACGGTTCCCGTCGCGGTACTCGGCGCACCTCTTCAGGAAGCCCAGCGCGACCTCCGGGTTGGAGTAGTAGTACATGTGCGGATATCCGGCCAGCAGCGTGCCGGTGTCGTTGATGCACCTGTATGTAGTCCCCCTCTTGGACGCCTCCCAGTCCTCCCCGTTGGATTCGCTGTCCCAATAATGGAACTCGTGCCCCTTGACCGAGGGTCTGGAGCGCATCATCCCGTCATCTGAGACGGGGGAGAGCGTCACGTAGCCGAACCTGCAGAGCTTGCCGGTGTTCCATGTCCTCCCCGGGATCGCTCCGACCATGCTCCTCTCGACGCCGTCGCGGTCCTGCATCCTCTCGTGGAGGTACATGAAACCGCCGCATTCCGCGATGCAGGGCATGCCGGATGCGATCCTCGACCTGATATCCTCGAGCATGGAGCGGTTGGACTCCAGCTCCTCCCCGTGGAGCTCCGGGTACCCTCCGGACAGTACGATGCCGTCCACGTCCGGAAGACGGGGGTCCTTCAGGGGCGAGAACCTGACGATCTCCGCCCCCATCCTCTCCAGCAGCTCGATGTTGTCCTCGTAGGTGAAGCAGAAGGCGTCGTCGTCGGCCAGACCGATGCGCACCTTCCCGTCGACCCTTCCGACCTCGGGGGCCTCGTAATCGAGATCGGGAGCGCCGGAGGCCAGCTCCAGCAGGGCGTCGACATCGATTGTCTCCTCCAGCTTAGCGGCCAGCCTGTTCAGCTTCTCCCTCAGCTCCTCGATCTCCCCCGGGAGCACCAGACCGAGGTGCCTGCTCTCCAGCACGAGGTCGGTCAGCTTCGGCACGTATCCGATGGGCACCAGCCCAATCTCGCGAACCATCGGCGCGAGCGAATCGTAGACCTTCTTGGACATCTGGTTGAATATGACGCCGCGGATGTTGTTGTCCGCGAACTCCCTGAAACCTTTGAGCATCGCCATGGATGATAGCGAGGCGCCCTTGGCGTTGATCAGCAGGACCACCGGGATCCCGAGCCTGTTGGACACGTCGCAGGAGCTGGCGAAGGTCCCATCGAACGTCACGCCGTCGTAGAATCCCATGACCCCCTCGACAACGGATACGTCGCACTCCTGCGCCGTCCTTCCGAACAGATATCTGAGGACGGGGTCCTCGACGAAGTACGCGTCCAGGTTCTTCGACCGCGTGCCTATGACGCGGGAATGGAACATCGGATCGATGTAGTCGGGGCCGCATTTGAAAGAGGCGACCTTCAATCCCCTGTTGACCAGCGCCTGCAGGATCCCGCAAGTCACGAGGGTCTTCCCGCTCCCGCTTGCCGGCGCGGCGATCATGAGGCGCGGGAGGCTCATCTGCCCCTCACCACCGCGATGTAGACGGGGTTCTGGCCGGTCATGAGGTGGTACCTGCCTAGCTTCCTCGCCTTGGCGATGGTGACGTTGGTGAACTCCTCCTCGACCAGTCCGAGGTCCTTGACGACCTCCAGGGTCTCGTTCATCGTCTCGATGGTGACGGAATTGATGACCATCCTGATGTCCGGGTTCTTGGACAGGAGGCATTCGACGATCTGCTTCAGGTTGCCCGACGATCCGCCGATGAAAGCATGGGTCGGAAGGGGCAGGTCGGCCATGGCATCCGGAGCGGTGCCCCGGATCACCTGGACGTTCGGCGTCTTGAACTTCAGCTTGTTCTGCTCGATTAAATCGGCGGCCGCGTCCTCCTTCTCGATGGAGTACACCATGCCGTCGACGGCGGTCAGCGCCATCTCGATGGATACGGATCCGGTCCCCGCACCGACGTCGTACACGACCGAATCGTCGGCGAGCTTCAGCTTGGCCACGGACAGGGTGCGGACCTCCGATTTGGTCATCGGGGCGTCCCCGCGTATGAACTCCTCGTCGGGGATCCCCAACGGGCAGGTCCTGTCCGGGTTCCTGTTGAATATCATTGCGACGCACAGGTCGCCGTACTCCCTCCCCATCAGCTCCGACGGGGTCCCGCGGACCACCGCCTCGGTCGGATACCCGAAATCCTGGCCGATGGCGATCTCCACGTCCATCCCGTATTCGGAGAACAGGGAGCACATGGAGCGCACGGAATCCTGACCGGAGAGAAGAGTGAACACCTTCGGATGGACCCTGGACAGGCCGACCAGATTGGAGGGACGCCCGTGGGCGCTGGTGAGGTACACGTCCTGCCATGTCTCGCCCAGCTTGGATGCCATGTAGACGACCGAGGAGATGCCGCATTCCACGTCCACATCGAACCTGGAGCGGTCGATGCGCGCGAGGATCTGCTTGGTGCCGCTGTAGAACCCGGTGTCCCCCGACATGAGGCACACGATGTCCGAATACCCGGCGTGCTCGTCGAGATACTCGGCGATGACATCGGCGCGGTACTCCTGCAGGGTCTGCGCCCCGGTCGGGCCGACGGATTCGATCATGCGTTTGGCGCCGATGATGAGGTCGGCGCCCTCCAACCTCCTCAGGGCCCTCTGCGTCAGGTCCCCCGGACCCATGCCGATCCCCATGACGGTGATCCTCCTCTTCCCGGCGGGAACCCCGCCGTCCGCGTGCTCAAGCCCCAATCTGTCCTCTGCCATCGATAAGACCTCGCTGAAACCGTACCCGGATTCCTCCGGCTTGCTTATGAGTATGACTCTCGCCCCGGTGCTCCTGGCCGCACGGATCTTCTCCTCGAAGCCGCCGACCGTGCCGGAATCCTTCGTCACCAGCCACTTCGCGTCGGCCCTCCTGAGGGCGGCGACGTTCTCCCCTTCCGTGAACGGACCCTGGGCTGCGATGAGGTTCTTCCCTTCGAACCCCAGCGCGAAGGCCTTCTCCAGGGATTCCTTCGTGGAGAGTATGCGCGCGGTGACGCGCTTGGTGTAGTCGGGGATGCCCGCGTACAGCGCCAGCTCGTTGGTGCCGGTGGAAGCGAGTATGTTCCCCTCCTGAGTCTTCAGGAAATCGACCGCATCCTGAACCGTGGGGACCTCGATGACCCCCTCGGCCGAGCCTCCGCCCTCGCGGCGCATCCTGATGCACTCCACTCCAGCGGCGGAGCAGCCTTCGCGGATGTGCTCGGATATCCTCCTCGCATAGGGATGCGTGGCGTCGATGACGAGGACGTACCCGTTCTCCTCGACGGTCCTCGCTATGCCCTCGGCGCCCCCGCAGCTCCCGACCTGGACGTCGATCCCGTCGCCGTCCATGACGACCGCCCCGTACTCCGTGGCCACGCGCACGTGGACCTCGGCGCCCTCGGATGCCAATTGCTCCGCCAGGGCGCGTCCGTCGGCGGTGCCCGAGAAGATCAGGATCCCGCTCATAGGAACCTCGCCGAGAAGGGTTTGGAGCATATCGCTATGGTCATACCGTCCTCCGCCGTCTTGCGCCTGATGAAATCCTTCCCTCCTGCGATGACCGCCGAGCGCTCGCAGACGCAGTCGACCGAAGTTATCCTGTTCACGAACTCGGACCTGGAGAACTCCCCCTCGAGGGAGTTGAGCTCCTCGGCGGTGTGGAACGAAACGGGTGTGCGCAGGAACCTGCCCAATGCGAGGATCGCCTCCTCGTCCTTCTTGAGGTCTATGCTCGAAACCGCGGCGACCCTCTGCATGGCGATGCCGTCTTCCGTCAGAATGCGCCTGACGAACCCCCTCATCTTCTCCGGGTCGGTGTCGCGCCTGCATCCCACGCCTATGACGATGTCCTGGGGGATCAGGCACAGGGTCGTCCCGAACGGCTTCTCGTCCGGATCCCTGGTGACGCACACCCCGAACTCCCCCGAATCCGCCCGGACGATGCCCTCGGGGAATTTCCCCTCTATGGGTATCTCGGAACGGAAACCCACGAAGCTCCCGTCCAGCACCTTCGCCGAGACGTCCTTGGCGATGGACATGCTGGAGATCCTCATGCCGTTCCTCGCCGCGAAGGTATCGACGGAGAACTTGCCGTTGAGGTCCGTGGCCGTGGTGATGATGGGTTCGGACCCCAGACGGTCGGCTATCCTCTGTGTGAGCTCGTTGCATCCCCCGATATGACCGGAAAGAAGTGCGATGGCCCACCTCCCGTGCTCGTCCATCCCGACGACGGCGGGATCCACCGTTTTGCTCTTGATGTACGGTGCGATGTATCTGACGGCGATCCCTATCGCTCCGATGAAGACGATCGCATCGCATTCCCCGAACGACTTCCCGGTCCATTCCCCGGCGGAGCCTTCGATCCTCTCCACTCCCAGATTGTCGGATTTGGTCTTGCAGAATATCCTGATGTCGTCCTCGGACAGGGCGTCCTTCAGCCTGAGGGCCGTCCTGCACCCGTTCGTGGAGAACGCTATGGCGTTGATCCTCATTCCAGCTCCCTCCTGACCTCGTCCAGCAGCTCGTCGGCCAGGGACGTCTTCCCCAGGAGGCCGTACACGGACGAGAACATCACGGCCCCGGTGCGTATGGCCCCTCCGGTGCGGTGGTTCATATGGTATTCGATCCGGGTCATCATGAGCTCCGACGTCTCCCTGATAAGGTCCTCCTTGGCGATCTCGTCGAGGGCGTCGTCGGTGGATATGCATCCCATGATGCCTCTGACGCATTCTATGCTCGCCCCGGCCACTGCGGCGTTTGCGGCGAGGATCTCCATCCTGGCGTCGGCGTTCCTGGAATGGGTGTTCATTATCCCACCGGCCAGCTTGACCATCTTGCCGAGGTTCGAGACGAGGACGATGTCCACTCCCAGTTCGACGGCGTAATCCAGCATCTCGCCGACGAAGTTGCTGCATTTGACCGCGTATTCCGGATCGATGCCGTCGATCCCCTCGGAGAAGTCCTTCCCGTAGTTCCCCGGGACCACCAGCAATGTCTTGCACCCGTTCTCGACCCTCATCCGCATCTCCGTGCGGATCGTGTCGATCAGGGCGGTCTCGCTCATGGGCTCGACTATCCCGCTGGTCCCGAGGATGGATATGCCGCCCTCGATACCGAGACGGGGGTTGAATGTCTTCGCGGCGATGGCCCTGCCCTCGGGCACGGAGACAACGGCCCTGAATCCGCCCGTGTATCCGTAAGATGCGGCCACATCCTCCAGCGCCTCCTTTATCATGGATCTGGGGACGTGGTTGATCGCCGCGTTGCCTGGAGGCTGGTCCAGACCCTTCCGGGTGACCCTGCCGACGCCCTCCCCGCCGTCGATCTCGATGCCGGACGGGATCAGTGTGACCTCGGAGTAGACGAGGGTGCCGTTGGTAGCGTCGATGTCGTCCCCTCCGTCCTTCCTGACGGCGCAGGACGCTTTTCCATCGTAGACGTTCGGATCCTCCACGGGGAGGTCGAGGGAGATGCCCTTGGGCGTGACTATCGTCACCTTGTCCGCCGGATGTCCGAGGACGGCCATGGCGGCCGCTTTGGAAGCCGCGGCCGCGCAGGTCCCGGTGGTGTGTCCGCGCCTCAGACGCTTGTTGTTGACGAAAACGAACATATCCTCTTGTTCCGGGCCTTGGCTCATATACTCCCCCACGTATATTGGACGAATCGGCCAACAGTTAAATTACCTTTCTCGCATACGCGAGCAAGGATGTGCCGCCAAATGGCTGGAAAACTATACGGAATAGGCGTGGGACCGGGAGACCCCAAACTCCTGACCCTCAGGGCGAAAGAGATTCTGGATTCCTGCGGGGTCATCGCGTACCCCGTCAGCAAACCGGGCGAGGGGAGCACGGCGTTCGACATCATCAAACAGACCGTTGACGTCTCCGAGAAGAGCATCGAGGAGTTCCTCTTCGACATGAACCCCGACGATTCCGTCAGGGAGCGCTGCAGGGAGGAGGCCATGAACAAGATGTGCTCCCTCCTGGACAACGGTGAGGACATCGCCATGGTCACCCTGGGCGACGTCGGCGTTTACAGCACTTACATGTACATCGACCGCGAGATCGCCTCCCGCGGATACGACACCGAGGTCGTCCCCGGGATCCCGTCCTTCTGCCACGGCGCCGCCCTGGCCGGGATACCGCTCATGATCGGCAACGAGGGACTCGCCGTGGTCCCCGTGGCCAAGGAGAACTCGAAGCTCCTCCGCAACGCGCTGGAAAAATTCGACAACGTCGTCGTGATGAAGGCGTTCAAGTCCATGTCCCTCATCGCGGACACCATGGACGAGCTGGGCATCCCCCGTTCCGGGGCCACCGTGGTCAGCAACGTCGGCATGGAGGACCAGTACATCGGGCCCATGGACATCGGTCGCAAATACGGCTATTTCACCACAGTCATCGTCAAGAAGAACACCGGAGGGAAGAAGGAATGATACATTTCATAGGAGCCGGTCCCGGGGACCCGGAGCTCATCACGCTGAAAGGAAGGAGGCTCATCGACCAGGCCGACGTCATAGTGTACGCCGGATCCCTGGTGAATCCCGATGTCCTCGAGGGGCACAAGGAGGGCGCAGCGATCTACAACAGCGCCCTGATGGACCTCGACGAGGTCATCAAGGTCATGAGCGAGGCCGTAGCCGAAGGGAAATCGGTCGTGCGCGTGCACACCGGGGACCCCGCCATCTACGGGGCCCACAGGGAGCAGATGGACAGGCTCGACGAGCTCGGGATCCCCTACGAGGTCGTCCCCGGCGTCTCGTCGGCTTTCGCCACCGCCGCCGCCCTCAACGCGGAGTACACCCTGCCCGGGAAGAGTCAGACGGTCATCTTCACCAGGATGGAGGGGAGGACGCCCATGCCCGAGCGCGAGAAGCTCCCGGACCTGGCGAGGCACCACGCATCCATGGTCATCTTCCTCTCGATCGGATTCCTGGACGAGATGGTCGTCCAGCTGGAGGACGGCGGATACGAGCCGACCACCCCTGTGGCCGTCGTCTACAAGGCATCCTGGCCCGACCAGAAGATCGTCCGCGGCACCCTGCAGGACATCGCCGGGAAGGTCAAGGAAGCCGGCATCAAGAAGACCGCCCTGACCGTCGTCGGCGACTTCCTCGGTGATGACCACGAGCTCTCCAAGCTCTACGACAAGCACTTCACCACCGAATTCCGCAAGGGGAAGGAGTGATCGGATGAAGGGAAGGCTCCATGTGGTGGGGTTCGGACCCGGCGGGAAGGACGACATGACCTTCCGCGCGGCCCGCGTCATCGAGAACGCCGACGTGGTCACCGGATACACCACCTACGTCAACCTCCTGAAGCCGATCTTCCCGGACAAGGAGTACAAGGCCACCGGGATGATGAAGGAGGTCGAGAGGTGCAGGATGGCCATTGAGGACGCCATGTCCGGTAAGGACGTGGCGATGGTCTCCTCCGGGGACTCCGGCATCTACGGGATGGCCGGGATCATCTACCAGCTGGCGGAGGACATGGGCGCGGACATCGAGATCGACACCGTCCCCGGCATAACCGCCGCATCCTCGGCGGCGTCCATCCTGGGCGCCCCGCTGATGCACGACCTCGTGATCGTCAGCCTTTCGGACCTCATGACCCCTCTGGACCTCATCATGAAGAGGGTCGAGAAGGCCGGCGAGGGCGACTTCATCACCTGCATCTACAACCCCAAGAGCAAGACCAGGACCGAGTACCTCGGCCAGGCCCGCGAAATCCTTTTGAAACACCGCTCTCCGGAGACGCCCGTCGGCATCGTCAGGAACGCCGGCAGGCCCGACCAGACGAGCAAGGTCACCACATTAGGCGACCTCGACCCGGCCGACGTCGACATGTTCTGCATCGTCATCGTCGGGAACTCCCAGACCTACACGTCGGGAGGCCGGATAATCACCCCCAGAGGATACAGAATCGAAGGAAGTGAATGAATGAGCATAGAGATAGTGAAACCCGAGGAGATCGAGAAGCGCAGCATGGAGATCATCACGTCGGAGCTCAACGGCCGCACCTGGCCCGAGCCCCAGTTCTCCATCGTCAAGAGGTGCATCCACACCTCCGCCGATTTCGACTACGCCGACAACCTGGTGTTCTCCGAAGGTGCGGCCGAGAAGGGCGTGGAGGCGATACGCGGAGGAGCGGACATCGTCACCGACACCAAGATGGCCGCCGCCGGGATCAACAAGAAGAAGCTCGGGGCCTACGGAGGCACGGCGCACTGCTTCATCAGCGACGACGACGTCGTGACGGAGGCGAAGAAGCGCGGATGCACCCGCGCCACCGTCTGCATGGACAGGGCCGCGAAGCTGGCCGAGACGAAACCGCTGATCATCGCCGTCGGGAATGCGCCCACGGCGCTCATCAGGCTCTGCGAGCTCATCGACGAGGGGAAGATCGTCCCCGCCCTGGTCATCGGGGCTCCTGTCGGATTCGTCAACGTCGTCGAGGCCAAGGAGATGCTGATGGAGACCCTGGACCGCCACGGAATCCCTTACATCGTGCCCAAGGGCAGGAAGGGCGGCTCCAACATCGCGGCCACCATCTGCAACTCGATGATCTACTACAAGGGCTGAATCAAACCGAGGGGGCACTCCCCTCATCATTCCCCTCTTCCTTCCCCGGTCTGGATTCCGTCCCGTCAGGATATCTTATGAACCTCTCCGCCCCGAGGGGCTGCGCCTTATCGATTATATCCCAGGGCCACTCGAGGAACTCGTTCTTCCGGATATCGTCGAGCGCCTTGCGGACCTCCTTCAGGTCCTCCAGTACAACCGGACCGAACATCGACATCTTCTGTCCGATGGGCCTCCCTTCGAGAAGCCAGAGAACGGACTCCTCGGGACCGTTCACGATCTCGAACTCCCCCTTGTGGGAGAACTTCATCCTCGTGTACGATTGGACGTCGATCCCCATCACCTTCGCATCCTTCCCGGATACGAAATAGAGGTTCCTGTTCGCGCCATCGGCGGCGGGATCGATCCCCACGGTCGCGCCGGGCCCCAGGACGAACCTGACGATCCTAACGCCGTTGGATATCCTCGCATAGGAGACGGGGTTGGGCGACTCCGCCGACTTCCCTCCGAAGGTCCCGCAGAGCACCTTGGCGGACCATCCGTCGCCCTGAACGACGGGCACATCCTCCGACCAGACCGTGCTGACGCTGTTGCCCTGGTTCTTCATCTCCAGCGGGAGGTTGATCATGATCTGCGTGATGTCGTTCGGATTCCTGTCCTCCTGGTTGACCAGGGGGTACATCTCGCAGTGCTCGTACTTCGACGACGCCGAGACCCACTGCACGTCCCCGAATCCGAACCTCCCCTCGATGCGTTCGGTGTCGAAATGGTCGATGTAGCCCTTCTCCGGCAGCGTGACCGTCTCGTATCCCCAGTGGGCGTGCATCGGGAACCCGGGCACGACCTTCCCGTGATACATCCTGAACCCCAGCCTGAGCTGGTAGTCCCTGCCGAGGTTCCTGCAACTGATCTCCGCGAGCGGAGGGGCCTGCTGGCGGTTGCCGTGGGGGTAGTCGTCCTCGTGGTGCGACACGAACAGGAACGGATCCTCCGTGTCCCAATGCATCCCGAGCCCGATTGTCTTGAACGGCTTCGAAGAGGAGAAGAGACCCATGATGTCGGGAATGCGACGTCGTTATAAACGGTGTCGGAGGCGTCCCTCGGCGATCCTGGCCTTGGCCCTCTCGACCAGTTGGCAGGTCTTGCACCTGGATCCGACGGTGGGCTCCCCGCATTTCGGGCAGGGATGGAGGTCGGATTGTGGGAGATTCGCCAGAAGCATCGGGCGGATCGTATCGAAGGATGAGATGATGCCGTATCTGGCGCCCGGCGAGCGGTCCTCCAGACCGTCTATGACCGAGCGGTACTGGTTGCGCAGCGCCGCCTCCCAGTAGGGGCAGACCCCGTCCCAGAACTCCAATCCCGACAGGATGGCGTACAGCAGCGTCTCCTTCTCGGGGATCTCCCTCAGGGGCATGAACCTGGGGATCAGCCCGGGACGGACGTTCACGTGCGGGGCCATGCGCGCCAGGCGCTCGACGTCCCCGCGGACGAAGTTCATCATGATGGATTGGGCGGTGTCGTCGAGGTTGTGGCCGGTGGCGAGGTACTTCGCTCCGATCTTCCTGGCTTCATCGTTCATGAGCATCCGGCGGAACACCCCGCAATAGGTGCACGGGCTGCTGTCCCCGGAGACCGGAGCGACCTCGTCCATCGTCACCCCCAGCTCGGAGAAGGACCTCAGATGGAACTCCACGCCGTTGGATCCGCAGAACCTCCTGACGATGTCCACGCTCGGCGGGCGGTATCCTTCTATCCCCTCGTCTATCGTTATCGCATGGACCTCGACGCCGTTCCTCTCGTTGAAGACGGATGCGAGCATCTTCAGAGCGACCATGCTGTCCTTCCCGCCGGAGACGGCCACGGCGATCCTGTCCCCCTTGTGGACGTCTATCTGCTTGCGGACCTCCCTCTTGACCCTGCGGTCCACATATGTCAGGAAATGCTCGGCGCAGAGGTGGGTGCCGTTGTATCTCACGAAGGTGACCGCATCGCGGCGGCAGAGGTCGCAGGTCGTCATCTTCGCCTTCCCCGCTCTCTTCCAGGATGGATTCCATCTTCTCCGCCAGGACCTTCGACGGGATGTCCGGCAGCGACACCATGGCCGTCTTTCCGGTGGGTCCGGAGATCAGCTTGGTCCTAACCACCCCGATCTTGTCCAGATCCTGAAGGTACGTCCAGAACTGAGTGTGCTTCCTTGCCGGCACCCCGTACTCCTCGCAGACGATTGCGTATGTCTTCTCGGCCGTCTGGGACGGGATGGAGAGGTTCTTCTTCATGGCCCTGGCGACAGCGAGGACGACCAGCATCCTGTTGATGTCCAGGGAGCGGAGCTTGGAATCCGACACCGAGCTGTATATCATCGCCTTGGCGGCGCGGACGTGCTCGACGGTCATCTCCCCGTCGTCGTCCTCCTCGGCGATGTTCGCCGCGCGGTCCAGGAGCTCTATCGCCATCCTGGCGTCCCCGTATTCGGCGGACTCCTCGGCGATCAGCGTCAGCGAATCCTCGGTGTATGTCCCGGGGGTCAGCGCCTCGCCCGCGCGGGCGGTGACGATCTCCTTCAGCTCGGAGCAGCTGTAGCTGTCGAACCTGACGGTGTTGGACCTGCGGAATGTGGAGCGGGAGGCCTCGTCGAGATACAGGTCGACGGGCTCCTGCGAGATCATGATCAGCGAGACGGGGGCGCATTCCCCCGTGCGGGCGCGGGTGAGCTGGTAGACCAGGTCGGTGGACCCTTTCTTCAGGAGCACGTCCACCTCGTCCAGTATGACCACCAGACCGCGGGAGTTCGCGGCGAGGTGCTGCGCCAGTGCACGGGCCATCTCGTCCACGGAGAACCCCCTCTCGGGGAATCCCTTGTCATAGTGCCTGATGAGCTGATGGATGGTCCCCGCTTCGCTGGAGTTCCTGCAGTTCACGTAGATCGTGTCGGCGGGCCTGCCCTTGGCGGCCAGGTACTCGCACATGTCGGCGCAGAACCTCCTGGCGGTGACGGTCTTCCCGGTGCCGACGCCCCCGCACAGCAGCGCGGAGCACTGGCGCCCGTCTATGGCGAGGGGACGGAACAGGGTCTCCAACCTGGAGAGCTGCTCCTCGCGGTGGACCAGGTCGTGGGGTATGTACGAGAAGTCCAGGACGGACCCGTCGCGGATGATGACCGATCTCCTGTCGAACATCGCACCACCGCCTCAGATTTTGATGACTCCGAGCAGGAACGAGACCAGACCGAGGATCATACCGACCTTGGCGACCTTCTCGGCCTTGTGCGGGTCCTTGAACACGGTCGCGGCGCTCACGAAGAACGCGATATCCGCGAGGACCACGGTGTAGTACAGGACTCCGTAAGTCCCCCAGACCATGGGCGCGACGCTCAGGACCGGGCCAGCTATGAAAAATATGCATGCGATGACGGAGGACGCCTTCACGCCGATGCTCATCGGCAGGGTCTTCCTGCCCTCGTCGGAATCCATGTCCTCGATGTCCTTGGCGATCTCCCTCCCGATGGAGACCAGACAGGCCATGGCGGCCACGACCGCATTAGCTTCGGCGGCTCCGACGACGGCACCTCCCATGAGGAACGTCATCCCGGTGAGGACCGCTATCGTGAGATTGCCCACGAAGCCCCTCTGCTTGAGGAACAGCTCGTAGCAGAACATCAGGACGCACGCGATGGCGACGATGGCTATGCACACGGGATCGAGCGTGAAGAACGAGAACACCACGGCGAGCACGAGCAGCGCGACACCGATGTTCCTGGCCTCCTCCGGCTTCATCCTGCCGGACGGGACCGGCCTCTCGGGGTGCGCGGTCTTGTCGATCTCGCGGTCGATGTAGTCGTTGAGGGAATTCCCTCCGGCGATGAACACGAACACCACCGCCATCGAGATCAGGAGATTCCTCCAGTGGTCGGGCATATCGGTGCCGACGGCCATGAACGAGGCGATCATCACGCCCAGGATCCCCATGACGACGTTCCCGATGCGGAAGAGCTGCAGGTATCTGTTCATCGCGTCCCCAACATCCGCGTCCAATAAAGAACTTGGGGAGATGACATCCCGGACCTCCAAGAAATCGGGCATCTGGCACCTTCAGCCGACATCTTCTATTATATGCGAAGACGTCATGAACCTCCAGAGGGCGCTGGATGGAGCTGCAGGATATAGTCGGACTGATTCTCGTCTATCTCGTCATTGCATGCTCCCTCGCCGCCATGCTCTACTGCAAGAAACGCGGGTTCGACGTCGACTACAGGAAGATCCTCCACGCAGGAGTGGGTTTCTTCGTCTTCTTCTGGTGGATGTTCTCCGCCAACTGGATCATGCTCGTGTTCTTCACCGTGCCCTTCGGCATCCTGGTGTTCCTGGCCATGTTCCAGGGCAACCCTGTGTCCGATTCCGATCTGGGAGAGGTATCCAACGACGGCCACAGGATCGGGCTGTTCGTCTACGTGGTGAGCATCAACATCCTCGTCATATTCTTCTTCGACGCCCACTGGACCGCCGCTAGCGTCGGTATCGTCGCGATGACATTCGGCGATTCCGCCGGCAGCGTCATCGGCAAGAGGTTCGGACGCCACAGGGTATTCAACGGGAAGTCCCTGGAGGGGACCTTCGGGGTGTTCGCCGTGACGGCCATCATGTCGTTCGTCATCATGACCCTGTACGCGTACCTGGGGAGCATCGGGGCCTACGGCGGTCCCGTGGACCCGATCGTGCCGATATGGGCAGCCAGCCTGATAGCCGGAGCCGTGGCATGCATCTCCGAACTGTTCTGCCCCGGAGCATACGACAACCTGTCCAACTCCATGACCGTCGCCATAGCCATGTGCCTGCTGGGGCTGTGATCCGCTTGACATGGTACGTGATCGACGGCATAGACGGGTCCGGGAAGACCACCAGCGGGGAGATGCTGACCGATATCCTGGAATCCGAAGGGAGGAAGGTGCTGAAGATCGAGCACCCGAACAGGAACACGTTCATCGGCAGGATGGAAGCCAAGTTCCTGACAGTGGATGGGAAGCCGGCCAAGATCATCTCCACCTCGCTGTACATCATCGACGTCGTGAGGTCCGTGTGGATCATGAAACGCCACGGGGACGAGTACGACGATATCGTGTTCATCCGCTACATCATGTCCGTCGCCTATCTCTCGGACAGACCCGCCGGGATCGCCTACAGGCTGTTCTCCAGGATCCTCCCGACGCCTGATGTGAAGATCCTCGTCGATGTGGACGAGAACGTGGCCGCGTCCCGCATCCTGGCCCGCGGAGACGAGCTCGAGAGTTTCGAGGTCCCCGAGAAACTGGGGAAGATCAGGCACCGCATGAAAGGTCTGGCCGACGGATGGTACGTGGTCGACAACTCAGGGAATCCCTCGGACGCCGAGCACGTCCTGCGCGACATTGCCGGGCACTCCACAGGAATGCGAGAAGAGTCGGATTCGGTGGAACATCCATTCCGGCAGGGATGATGGTTCCTTCGGCAAAAGCCTCCGACCCGACAAAAATCCCACTTAAACACTAGTATTTAAGTTGTACAGGGTTTAATTCGGAATATGTGTGGAATGCTCCAGACGGATGGACCTGGAACACGTCATTCCGCATACATTCGTACGGAACCGAGGGGATTCTGTGGCCATATGTCCCATCCCCTTCCTCCGGACGGTGCAGATAATCGGGCCCGCGACACCGATAGGCGGATACGATTTCATCAAATATGTCTTATGAGATGTCACAGCGCCTCTAGTCAGCCGTGCTGCCGTCCGTGCAAAGAAAAGGTATGGTCCCCGGAAATCCGATGGATCGCTACCGTCATCCCACAGAGACGACAAGGAGGTTGCAACTGGTGAATCTGAAAGACGTGTGGGTACCCCTCTGGATAGGGGGCGCCCTGGTTATCGCGGCGGGCACTCTCCTGAACTGGATGGAGATCTCCATCACATTCTCCGACGGGACCCGCGAGGTCGTATCCGCTTCGGGGATCGAGCTCTATGCCCAATACAGAGGACGCGGGATGCCTATCGAATCGTCGGCACCGTTGATCTACCTGCTGATCGCTATCGGGACCATCCTTCTCGCCGCGTTCCAATGGAAGGATCCGAAGGACCGGTCCCCCACCCTCATGATCTGGATGCTCGTGGCGTTCTGCATCATGATTGTGTCCGGTGGCATGGCCGTCGGTTCCATGGCCTATTCCTCGACACTTTCCGGAGCTGGGGTCCACGGCATTCCGGAGTGGCTCGCCGACATCGCCGGGAAGGACGTATCGAACGCCACCATCGGTGGCGGGAACGGT
>CAVIUM010000008.1:0-40366 GCA_963645865.1 Lachnospiraceae bacterium | reverse complement strand
GTGAGCAAGCTCTACGTCGACATGTACGAGCGCATCACCGGCGAGAAGTTCTGATAAAGAAAAAGAGGGGCCCCTTCGTCACAGGATGTCGACGAAGGCGAGCCTCTCCCCTTCGGGGCATTCCGCGGTGGATCCCATGCGGACCACCGCGACCTTGCACCCGTTCTCCTTCCCCACGGGGTGGCAGAGCCTCCAGTTGGGGCATCCGGGCCTCTCGCACTTGGGCTCGTTGAAAGTGACGGTCACGCCCTCCAGCAGACCCTTCTTCGGAAGAATGGCAGGAGTGGGGACCTTCTCGACCTCTGCGGCCACGACCTTCCCGTCCTCCAGGGCGGGGCAGTCGTGCTCCTGCTTCCTCAACGCCGTTATCCTGTATCTCGAACCGGCATCGAGGCTGTTGCAGACGCTCTTGAGCTTGCAGCCCTCGCACTCCTCCATCGGTCCGATGTAGTAGAACTCGGAGCCGCTGTCGGCGATACCCTTGCTGACCAACGTTATCGTCATCAGATCACCCCCGTGGCCTTGGCGACCTTCTCCGCCACGTCCTCGGTTATGCCCTTGTCCCCCAGGATGGTGAACCTGTCCGAGCGGATCTCGGTGGCGTGGGCCATGCAGTAGATGAGGTCTTCTGCGGACACGCCCAGCCCCTTCGCCGTCGTCGGCGCGCCTATCTCGGTCAGGGCGTCGCGGATCCTCTCCCAGTCGCCCCCGTGGAGGTACATGGTCATGATGGACCCGACGCCGCACTGCTCCCCGTGGAGCGCCTTCCCGGGGCATCTGATGTCGAGCATGTGGGAGATCATGTGCTCCGCACCGCTCGTCGGGCGGGAGCTGCCGGCCACGATCATGGAGATCCCGGACATGATGATCGGCTTGATGGCCATCCAGACGCTCTCCTCCACGTGGGGTTTGATGAGCCCGGAGCTCTCCAGTACGTTCTCGGCCGCGTACATCGAGAACGAGTACGCCGACCTGCTGAACGATTCGCCCTTCAGCCTGCGGGCGAAGTCCCAATCCTTCACCGCGGTGAGGTTGGAGATGACATCCGCGCATCCCGAGGCGAGGAGCCTGTAGGGCGCCTCGACGATTATCTCGGTATCCGCCAGCACGCCCATGGGCGAGGCGGACGCGATGGACCTGGACCCCTCCGCGGATTTGAGCGACGCGCGGTTGGACGCGATCCCGTCGTGGGACGCGGACGTGGGGATGGCGATGAACGGTATGCGGAGCTCGTTGGAGACGATCTTGGCGGTGTCGATCTTGCTCCCCCCGCCGACGGCGAGGATGAACGTGGACCCGAACTCCCTGGCCTGCTCCGCGGCCTTCTGGGCGTTCTCCATGGTGGCATCGCCGATGCGGCAGACGTCGATGTCGTACCCTTCCATGAGGTCCCTCACGCGGTTCCCTGCGACCTCGGAGGTCCTCCCCCCGGTGAGGATCGTGCCCGGTCCGCTCAGATGCAGTCCGACGCACATGTCGCGGACGCTGTCCAGGACGCCGTGTCCCGCGACGATGTCCCTGGGCATCTCGACCGCCTTGACCTTCATGAAATCGTCCATGTCTATCTCCGAGACTGTATGGACGTCCCGTATATAGGATAGTGCCAGACATCGTTTGGAGACGATGGGGGCCGGACGACGGCGCTGGAATCCTAAGAGGAGTCGGGATTTCCAGCCGTTCCGGGGTTTTCCCTGGTCTGCTCGGGATTGTCCGACCTCGCCGTCTGAGCTCGCGGTATCTCGCCAGGGCGCGCTTGCCGGAGAAGACCATGCCGTATGTGAGGACCCTTCCTTCGAGGGATTCCGCATACCTCTTGTCCACGATCTGGTTCAGGGCTCTCGCGGCGTACCTCCTCATCGTCGCGTCCTTGACTCCCGGCGAGGCTCTCTTCACCTCTATGATGATGCTGTCGACCTGCGGGGTCTTGGCGAGGAGCCGTATATCGAAGTATCCGTCCCCCGACTCCTTCTCCGATTCAATCCTGTATTGGGGGGACCGGAGGAACAATCCGATCAGGAATGCCTGATAGACGCTCTCGTGCTTCGGTATCTTCAGGCTGAACGATTCCTCCAGGATCTTGTTGAGATTCGAGGTCATGCCGTCGGCATCGCCCGATTTCATCGCCTGGATGAACAGTTCGCACAGCGTCTCCCCGAAGGTCGGGGCCAGATACTTCATGATCTTCGATGAGAAGACGTATCTCATCTCCTGATTGGGGATGGACACCATGTACATGCTCCCGTGCGGTATCGCGTTAAGGTATCCGGCCATGACGAGGACCGTGAATGCGCTTTCGCCCCCGACCGATATGTCCTTGTACGTCACCGCAGGGTCGATGACGCATTGCTGCTCATTGTCCTTCGCGAGCTCCATCAGAGAATCGTACGTCGTTTCGTTGGCTTTGGACAGGACATCGTCTATGATCGAGTTCCCACTGGTCCCGGCCCAGTACGGCGCGGGCTTGCAGTCCTTCTTGATGTAGCTGATGATGCTCCATGGGTTGTACACGTCCTCGTTGCCGAAGCGGTACCCGTCGTACCATTCCTTGGCCTCGCCGATCTTGTCCTCATGCCCGTTCTCACGGAGGAGCCACTCCACCTCGTCCTGGCAGAAGCCGAACATCTCATCGTATTCCGTGGAGAACACATCGTTCACCTCGAGGTTGTTGAGGTCGGAGAAGATGCTCTCCTTCGATATCCTCATCACGCCGGTGACGACGGCGAATCTGAGCGACCCGTTGCTCTTGAGCGCGGCTCCGAGCAGGGCTTTGACGAGTCCCTCGACCTTCTCGTGCAGCTTTTCGTTCCCGTTGGTGCTGTTCAGGGGGTAGTCGTACTCGTCGATGAGGATGATCGGTTTCTTGCCGTGGTGCGCCTCGATCATCTTGCACAGGTAGAGGATGGAGTTCGAGAGCGTGTCGTAATCGGCGGTCATCTCGGTCAGATCCCTGTACCACTTCTGCAGGTCGGGGCTCAGCTCCTCCGAATCCTTCAGCTCCCCGAACTTGCAGTAGAGGGAGAACACCCTGTTCCTGAGCGACTCCTCGAACTTCTCGTAGCTCTCGACCTTGAGGTCCTTGAAATTCAGGTTGATGATGAAGTTCGAGTTCTTCTCGGGGTCGTTCGGGCGGATCCCGGAGATTTCCAGGTCCGAGAAGCGGTCGGGCTCGTCGGCGTAGTCGATGTTGAGGTACGCGTCCGTCATGCTGAGGTTGAGAGTCTTCCCGAACCTGCGGGGACGGGTGATCAGAGTGACCTTCGCCTTCGACCTCAACAACTCGTCGATGAGTTTGGATTTGTCCACGAAGTAGAGGTCCTCATCCCTCAGATTCCTGAAGTCATCGCTCCCGACCGGCATGCCTTCCATGGGGGTTCCTTCCAGTCTCATATGCGTCAGCTCCGTTAAAAGCTGACCGTGTCGATTTGGCGTCCTGAATATAAAGAGTTCGTGTCCAGTCAACACTGCATCGGTTTCGGGTCGGCGCCGTCGGGTCCTCGCTGACGATGATCTCCGGCTTCTGCCAACGGTCCCTGTACGGCGTCCAATACCCGGCCTTCTCGATCTTGAACCGCACATCCCTCCTCCCGCGGGTTTTGGATGTGGGGCTTATGTGGAAGAAGCCGTCGTCCAGCCTCCTCTCGAGGTCCACGCTGTACTCCGCTCCGATCAGCATCATGGCCCCCGCCTGGAAGGCATGGTGGATCAGCTCGTCGTCCCGCACCCTCCCGCCCGCGGAGTATTCGAACGCCCTGTCCAGGCATCCGAGCATGGCATCCCTGTCCGCATCCCCCATGGCGCGGAGGAAATCCCCGATCAGGTCGGTCCCCGGGGGCGACAGCACCCTCGATATCTCCGATGCGAAGATGTGCCTGGTCTCGAGGTTCGGCACGCTCGCCCATGTGGTGCGGAGGTCGTCCCTGTATGCCTTCAGATATCCCATCAGGACCAGCATCGACATCAGGGATTCCTCCCCGCGCGTCATCGCGCGGTAGGTCATCACGGTGTCCACGAACACCGGGGTGTGCAGGCCGAGGGCCATCTCCGTCAGGCTGGAGAAGATGCACCTGTCCATCGGGGCGAGGACGGCGTCCATGATGGGGTCGTTCCCCACGTCGGTCCTGTACACCTTCGGGACGAAGCCCGATGCGACGTAGTTGACGATGCTGTAAGGGTTGAAGTCCGGCCCGTACCACGCGCGGGCCTCGTTGATCCTCCTCCCTTCACCGTATTCCTTGAGGATCAGCTCCACGTCCCTCTGCTTGAATGCGAACAGTTCCCAGAAATTGTACGTGAGGATGTGCTTGTTGTCCACGCCGTACACGGGGGCGTAGCCGTCGAACACCATCCTCGCCGACATGACCACCGCGAATCCGAAGGAGCGGTTGTGGTTGACGTTGAGGACGTGCTGAAGCATGATCTCCATGAACTTCTCCACTTGGTCGCGCTCGATCGACGATTCCGGGATGATGACGGGGTCGTCGCAGTCATCGATGAGGACGACCACCCTCTTGCCGTAGTGGGCGTTCAGCATCTGGCAGAGGTGGTTGGGGCTCAGCATCAGCCTCGCCTTGTCCGCCTGTTTGGAGACGATCGACTCGTAGACCTCCTTCGTGTCCCCGTTGAGCCTCTCCGACGTGCGGAGTTCCGGGTAGCTTGCGAATAGCTCCGACATCCTGTCGGCGAAGGCTGCGAGGAACGAATCGTACGTCCCGGTCCCGAGACCCTTGAACGACATCAGGATGACCGGGTTGGAGTTCTTCTCCGGGTCGTTCGGACGTCTTTTGGAGACCTCCAATCCCTCGAAGCGGTCGGGTTCGCCGGCGTACCTGATGTTGAGGTACGCGTCGAGCATGCTGAGGCTCAGCGTCTTCCCGCAGCGGTGGGGGCGGGCCAGGAGGGTGATCCTCGACTCGTAGTCCACGAACCTGCCGATGTAGAACGTCCGGTCCACATAGTACAGGTTCCTGTCCCTGAGCTCCCTGAAGTCGCTGCATCCCACGGGCACCTCGCGCATCCCATTCCCCCTCCTCGATCGCTCCCCGATGACGGTCATCGGATTCTTCCGGACCATCGTTCGCGCATGGTCGCAGATTGCAATGATGGCTATAGGCGAATGCATACTTAAAACGCCCACATCGGCGCGACAGCACCCTCGCCGGCGCGAACTGAAATAATCGGGACCGTCGATACGGAGGCATGCGCAAGGCCCTGATCATCTGCGGGAGCGCCCGCATGAACGGCGTCACCGACACAATGTGCAGGGCGGCCTCCGCCGTCCTGGCGGAGAAGGGGTACGATGCGACCATCATCCATGTCACGGACGACATCGCCCACTGCCGCGACTGCGGTCTTTGCGCCGACGGGCGTTGCGCCATAGACGACGGGATGAACAGGATCTACGACGAGTTCGCCTCGTCGGACCTCCTGATCCTGGCATCCCCGGTCCATTTCAGCGGTCCATCCTCGATAATCAAGACGGTTATAGACCGCTTCCAGCCCTACTGGTTCGACAGGGACATGCCGCATCCGCGGGCCGTCGCCGGATTGATCTGCGCCGGGAGCGAGAAGCCGGAGTTCCGCCCGACGGTCATGGTGTTCAGGGCGTTCGCGGCCATGCTCGGCATGGAATGGCTGGGTCACCTGGAAATCCCGGGGACCGACCGCACATGCGGGGAGGGCGCGGCGGAGGCCGTCGGGGACTTCATCAGAGGGATCTCAGAGGACTGATCGTATCCCTGAATCCGAGCCCGGAGATCCTGCCGGGATCGCCGACGAACGGGATCGTGGAAGGGAACACATCGGAGATCCACTCCCAGTCGCCCATGGCGACGGAATCGTCCGTGTCGACGACGCACATCCTGTAGAAACCGATCGACTCCAGGGATTCCATTATGCCGCGGAGGTCCCCGCGCACCGCCGCTCCGTTCCTCACGAATATCGAAGGTATCACGGCGTCCGACACGGAGAGGATGTCCTTCGCGGAATCCATCCCTGCTATCAGGTGGTACGGAGCCAGGACCCTGTCGGCGGTGGTGTTGAACGCGTCCATCAGGTCGTCGGCGTCGCGGACGCAGGTCATGAACCAGATGTCCGACCCGCGGACCCTCATCCCCTTGACCACGCCCTCGCGGAACTCCCCGGACCTGAGGCTGTCCATGTCCACGATAGTAACGGCACCCCTCGAATCCCCGTGGGGGATGCCCTCCGCCGCCTTCCTGAAGGACGCCGTCCCGTGTCCGGACGGCATGACGCCCCGTGCGGGCGGTTCGATGGCGCGGAGGCCGTTCTCGTCGAGCTCGGCGAAGAGTGCCGGGATTTCCATGCGACGGTGACGAGCGCCATCGCTCATGAACGTAACGGACGTTTCAACGGGGCCTCCGGACGGTATTTTATAAAATCCCGAGGAGGGAATCGGCACTCCGAGGTTTACCATGTCTCGGAAATACGTCTGCGAGAGCTGCGGGACAGCCGTCGAACTGGTCTACAAAGGCCACTGCATCCCGTCCTGCTGCGGGAGCCCCATGACTTCCCTCGAGCCCAAGACCGAGGACCCCGCCAAGGAGAAGCACGTCCCCTACGTCACCAGGGAGGGCGGGACCGTCAAGGTCGTCGTCGGGAAGGAGACGCCCCACCCGATGACCGAGGAGCACTACATCGTCTACATCGAGATCTGCGCCGACGGCGTCCTGATGAGGAAGTACCTCAAGCCGGGAGACGCCCCCGAAGCGTGCTTCGAGACCGATGCGAAGAGCATCGTCGCATGGGAGCTCTGCAACAAGCACGGGCTCTGGAAGTGCAACCAGTGATTCCGGGTGCCGCGTGGAGACGGCATCCATCCAAACTTCTTCCACCCTTTTTATATGGCTTCGGGAATCACCGTCCGTAACAGGAAGGTGTCTCTAATGTCCAAAAAGATCATCGAGACCTCCGGAGACGACGCCAAGGCGACCGCCAGGCACGCCAAGATCGCCAAGGAGAAGGAGCAGGCCGAGGAGAAGGAGAAGAACCGCGCCTCGGACGAGTATTGGAAGGCCCGCCGCGCCAACGAGAAGCGCAAGGAGGAGATCAAGAAGCTCCCCAAGGAGGAGCAGGCCGAGGCCAAGAAGAAGCTCAGGGAGGATGTCAGGAGGAACAAGGAGCACTACCGCGAGGAGAAGAAGAAGATCCGCGACGAGGAGCGCGCAGCCAGGAAGGCCGAGAAGGACGCTTCCAAGGGCAAGCCGAAGGCCGTTCCCGAGGACGTCCCCGTAGAGGAGCCCGCACCCGCCGAGGAGGCTCCCGTAGAAGCTCCCGAGGCAACCGAGGCACCCGCGGAAGCTCCTGTCGAGGAGGCTCCCGAGACCCCCGCCGAGGTCCCCGCGGAAGAGCCCTCCGAGAAGAAGGATTGAGCCCGCAAGGGCGTCATCAAACCCCAACGCGCCCGGATTCGACTTCCGGGCGCCCCCAGCATCTCCTGGCCACGGGGCCAAATTTTAAGTAGGGGGGTCCATGCCCTCTTTCGTGGTCAAAGGTTCGACGGATACCCCAGAACAAAGGCTCAGACGCGCTGCTTCGCAAGATGCTGACGCTGTGCTGAAAGAATACGACAGCAGGCTGGAAGGCCATTTCAACGAGGAACTCACGACATCCCGTATCAAATACGGGAAGAACACGGTGACGGACCGCAACACCCACCAGGTGCTGAAGAGACTGTACCGTTCTTTCGTCAATTATTTCATCATAGTCCTCGCGATCATCGACATCCTCTGGATGGTCCTGGATCCGGACATAATCTATTTCGTCATTCTCACGACGCTGATCCTGGTCAGCGGTACCGTGACCTTCGTCCAGGAGACGCGGAGCAGCAAAGCCGCGGCGAAACTGGTGAGCATGGTCACCACGATCATAACGGTGGTCCGCGAGGACTCCGAGATGGAGGTCGACTCCAGGGAGCTCGTGGTGGGCGACATAGTGATCCTCGACACGGGGGACATGATCCCCGCCGATGTCAGGATAATCAAATCCAATCATCTGAAGGTCGACCAGTCGGCCCTTACCGGGGAGTCCAACCCCGTCAGCAAGCACAGCGCTCCCGTCGACATCGACGGGAACATCCTCTCATGCGACAACCTCGCCTTCATGGGCACCAACGTCGTCGGCGGTTCCGCCGTCGCCGTGGTCGTCGCAGTGGGCGACGACACGGTGTTCGGCAACATGGCCGAATCCCTCAGCAAGAAGAAGCCCAGCACCACCTACGACAAGGGTTCCAAGGCCATCGTCAGGGTCCTCCTGAGGATCATGCTCCTGATGGTCCCGCCCGTGTTCGTCATCATGGTCTACAAGGGATACGTGGAGGGCACCGAGAACTACCTCATCGAGGCGGTCAAGTACGCTCTGACGTTGGCGATCGGGCTGATGCCCGAGATGCTGGCCACCATCGTATCGACCAACCTGGCCAAGGGCGCCATCGACATGTCGAAGAAGAAGGTCATCGTCAAGGACGTGACCGCGATCCAGAACTTCGGCGCCATGGACGTCCTCTGTTCCGACAAGACCGGGACCCTGACGCAGAACCGCATCTCCGTGAAGGACTGCAGCGACCTGTACGGCAATTCCAGCCACACGGTCGAGCTGTACGCCGCATTGAATGCGAAGAACCTGAGGTCCGCCACCAACCAGATCGACTGGTCCCTGCAGGAGTACGCCGACGAGTTCCTCGACGCCGAGGAAGTGGAGGCTTTCCAGTCCGTGGGCGACGTCCCCTTCGACTTCGAGAGGAGGAGAGCAACGGTCATCGTAGGACGCGGGGACGACGTCGACCTCATGATCACCAAGGGAGCGATCCCGGAGATGCTGTCCATCTCCAGCGCCTACCTCGACGAGAACCGCGACATCCAGCCCATGAACGACAGCAAGATGAACGAGATCATGGGCATGGTCGAGTGGTACAGCGTCAAGGGGATGCGCGTTCTCGGAGTCGCTTACAAATACCTCCCGTCCGGGAAGACCGAGTTCACGTCCGAGGACGAGACCGACCTGATCTTCTGCGGATACGTGGTGTTCACCGACCCGGTCAAGCCCTCCGCCAAGGCGGCCATCAAGGACATGGCCGAGTACGGCATCGACGTGAAGGTCCTCACCGGGGACAACGAGTACGTGACGCGTCATGTCTGCGAGCAGATCGGCATCGATGTGCACGAGGTCCTCACCGGGGACGTCATCGACAGGATGTCCGACGAGGAGCTGAAGGAGAAGGTGGAGCAGATCCACGTGTTCACCAGCCTCACCCCGGACGACAAGGCCCGTGTGGTCACCGCACTCAAGGCCAACGGCCACACCGTCGGTCTGATGGGAGACGGAATCAACGACGTCCTGGCCATGCGCAACGCGGATGTCAGCATCTCGGTCGACACCGGAACGGACATCGCCAAGGAGACCGCCAGCATGATCCTCCTGGAGAAGGACCTCAACGTCCTGAAGACGGGAGCGATCGAGGGGAGGAAGGTCTACGTCAACTCGATCAAGTACGTCAAGATGATCGGTTCGATCAACTTCGGATACATGTTCTCGCTCGTCCTCGGTTCGCTGATATTCAACTTCGAGCCGATGGGCGCCATCATGATCCTGATCTTCAACCTGATCAACGACTTCGCCTGCCTGTTCACCCCGTGGGATACCGTCGAGGACGAGTTCGTCCGCGAACCGCGGAAGTGGGATGCGGTCAATCTCAAGGCCGTCATGGTCCGCTACGGACCCATGTGCGTCGTCACCGACGTGATGTCATGGCTGTTCTTCATCTTCGTCGTGCTGCAGGGAGTGTCCATAACGGTCACCGACCCCGCCCTCGTCGGGAGGGGCATAGAAACGGCCGGCGACGCCGTGCTGCAGGGCGTCAGGCTGGAGAACTACGACGAGCTGATCCCGGTGGCGATCCTGTTCCAGTCCCTCTGGTGCATCGAACAGTATTGGATGCAGGTGTGGTCCATCCACATAGTGAGGACCAACAAGCTGCCGTTCTTCCAGACGTGCTCCGCCAAGATCCTGGTGGTCACCACCATCGTGGCGCTGGCCGTGGGAACGATACTGCCGTTCACCGGAGGTCTTTGGGAGGCTATCGCCCAGGCCGACGGCGCCGCGCTGATATCCATCCCGCTGTACTCGCTCCTATGGATGCCGTTCATCGGCGCGGTGTACTTCTTCGGCTCGCACCTCATCAAGAAGCACATGCTGAAGACGCACGGATACTTCGCGTGCTGAAAACGGACGGGCCGGCGGGTTCCGCCGGTCCCTCCCCATTATCCCCCCGGGTGCTTCCGCATCCGGCGGGTCACTTCTCAAATACGACCCGTCTCATGGGGGACCGATGTCCTGGAACCCGTTCTACGATACCTACGGTCGCGGAAACAAGACCGATACGGCCTATTTCCCGGCGGATTTCAGGGACCAGATCGAACTGTACAAGGACGAGACCCGCGAGAGGACCGAGTACAAGGAGTCCGGATACATCCGCCCCGACTACTCCGTGCTCCAGGGCCCCCGTCTCGACTACTATTTCTGGTGGAGGTCCCAGGTGGATGACGGGGTCCTCCCCCAGGTGGATGCGGGGTACGCATGGCTCCGCGCGGTGGAGCTGATCAATTCGAATGACGACCCGAAGGAGGTCATGAGGAAGATCGTGAACTTCTCCAAGGTGTGCTCCAAGAGCATGAGGCTGGCGCCGTTCGTCTGCAACCTCCCGATGGATTACGCATTGGTCCACAACCTCTCGCTGGGTTCCGTGCCGAGGCAGCGCCCGTTCCCCAAATCGCCGGAGCTGCTGACATGGGACCTCACCCGCCATCCGATCCGCATGCCCGACACCGAGGTCCTGCTGGATTCGGTGTTCTACAGGTGGTACGAGGTGCTCGACATCGAAGAACGGATAATGGCGGACATCGTCTGCATGTCGTTGGCGGGGATAGACGAGTTCACCCGCTCCTCCACCGGACAGGGCGTGGTCCGTTCCACCGGATGCGAATGGGAGATGAAGGACATCTTCCCGTATCCCGGATACGTCGATTATTCGGGTGCGAAGCACCTGAGCATGCCCTCGGTCCCCCTGAGGGAGGGTCCGTTCCACGACCTCCTCGAGGCGATCGTCAAGCAGGCCGTCGCCCTCATGAGGGAGGACGGGATCCGCGGACCGCAGGTCCCGAAGACTTTCCCCAAGGCTTACCGCAGGATAGTCGCCGCGGCTGTGGACGCGGCCGTCAACGACGACCCCTGGGACGCCAGGGTCTTCAGGAACCCGAGTCCCCCCGAGGGGGACATCTGGAAGGACGACGACCTCGAGCGTCCGGAGGACGATGAGGATCCGCACGTCGTTCTGCGCCCGATCCCCAACATGGAGATAGGCACCCCTCCGATGACGACCCGCGAGATCGACTCCAACTGGGACCTGGAGTCCGATGTCCTTCCGCCTTACGTCTCGTCGGGACGCAACAAGACCTCCTACCGCCACATGGACGAGCAGCAGAAGGCGTTCTACATCGGATGGCGTTCGCAGGCGAGGAAGGGCAGGTACACGGATACGGACAGGGGATACCTGTGGCTGTACTGCACCGAGCTGATCAACCACGACTACGTCCCGGACAATATCCAGGAGGAGCTGGAGCGTGCGGTCGACGCATTCTACGACGCCTTCCCCCCGCCGAGGTTCCTGTTCAGGGCCGCGGTGGACCATGCGCTCCTCCACGGGTTGGACACGCCTCCCGTCCCGGATGCGGAATGTTCGCCCGCTTTGGCGTACACCAAGCTCCGCTCAGACCCCGTGGGCCGCATATCCCCGGACGTCGCGAGGGCCCTGGCCGACTATCCGGCACTGTCGCTGGAGAAATACGTCAAGGGCTACGAGCGCCTGTACTCCGACGTGTTCACCGCCGCGTACCGCGCCGCGGACGCCTATTGCTACGAGAACTACCACAAGAGATTGTACGCCATGGCCTTCGATGCGAAGTACAAGTCGCAGGTCCGCCTGTACGACGAGCTGTGGTACCCCAAGAGGCTTACCGTCGACCTGACGTATCTCAGGATCTCCGGATCGGTCAGGCTGCAGGGCATACTGGACGGTACTCTGAAGGTCTGCTTCCGTTCGGTGGGGAAGAGGATCGGGAGGACGCATCCGAGGGTCCCCGAGATGGATCCGTGCATGGTGGACGCCATAGAGGAGGCCATCGACGGGGTATTCGGGAGGATCGAGAAGGAGGATGCGGTCGCCAAGGCTCTGCGCGACGCATCCAAGATCAAGATAGACCGCGCCGCCGTAGAGTCGGCGGAATCGGACCTCAGGGTGGTCACCGGCCTGATGGCCACCGAGGAAGAGGAGGAACCCGAGGAGACGCCGTTCGAAGCCTCGACCGGAACGGTGGGCGACGGATGGGAGGCCCTGGAATCGGCATTGGACGCGGTCGAATTGGATTACCTCAGGTACGGGAACGACGCCCTGAAAGGCACGGGTCGCCGCCCCCAGGCCGTGGAGGAATCTATAAACAACAAGGCCATGGACGCCGTAGGGGATGCTATCATGGAGGACGGAACGGTTTTCGAGGATTACGAAGAGGACGTCAGGAGGATGCTCGGATGACCGAGATCCCCCGCAGGACCCTCGTCACGATGATGAACGCCCTCTCCTCCGGAGTTGTGCCCAGGCGCGGTCTCGAGTACATCGCCGTCGGCAGGAGGAAGGAGACGGAGACGTTCGTCGGGGATCTGGAGGACACCGCCGAGGGCGGAGGCTCGTTCAGGTTCATCTCCGGCCGCTACGGGAACGGCAAGAGCTTCATGATACAGATGATCCGCAACTACGCGATGGACAAGGGGTTCGTCGTGATGGATGCGGACCTCGCGATAAACCGCAGGCTGACCGGCAGCAAGGGCGAGGGACTGAACACCTACAGGGAGCTCGTCAGGAACATGGCCGTCAAATCCCGCCCCGACGGAGGGGCGATGGAGGTCGTCCTGCAGAACTGGCTTTACCCCATCATAGATTCCGACGGCTCCGATCCCGGCGCCGTCTCCGCGGAGGTCCGTAAACAGACAGCATCCATGTCGGGCATGATGTACTACCAGGACTTCGTGTCCGTGGTGTCGTCCTACGCCGGCGACCTCATCGCCGAGAGGGACGTCAGCCCCGCACTGAGATGGCTCAAGGGCGAGTACGACCGCAAGGCGGATGTGCGTTCGGATCTGGGCATCCCGATGCTCATCGGCGACTCCAACTGGTACGACGTGGTCAAGCTGTGGGCCTCGCTGTCGGTATGCGCCGGATACAAGGGCATGGTCGTGTTCCTCGACGAGGCGGTCGTCCTGTACAAGCTGCAGAACCGCGCATCCAGGAGCAACAACTACGAGCGTCTGCTCACCATGTTCAACGACATCATGCAGGGGAAGTCCTCGCACCTCTCGATGTACATCTGCGGAACGCCGGAGTTCATCACCGACCCGGACCGCGGGCTGTACAGCTACGAGGCCCTGAGATCCAGGCTGGTGTCCGGAAAATTCGAGAGCGGCTACGACAACTACCTCGGGCCGGTCATCAACCTCAGGCCTCTCACTACCGAGGAGGTGTTCGTCCTGCTGAGGACGCTCCGCGGCATGCACGAGCAGCGCTACGAGTACGAGTCGGGCATAACCGACGAGATGCTCGAGCTGTACCTGAAGACCGTGACCGCGACCATCGGCGGCAAGGACATGGTCACGCCGAGGGAGATCACCAGGGACTTCATCAGCCTCCTGGACACGATGCACCAGAACCCCCAGGCCCGCTTCAGGGACATGGTGGAGGGCCGCATCGTCAAGGCGGACCGCGACCCGGACAACGACCTGATCGACGACCTCGAGATATGAGCGATTATTTCTCCCGCATGCCGGACTTCCTCCGCGAGAGGATCCATGCCGAAGGGTGGAAGAGCTGGCGCGGGGTCCAGGAGGATGCCTTCGAGGTACTGTTCGATTCGGACGACCATCTTCTGATCTCCGCCGGGACGTCCTCGGGGAAGACGGAGGCGGCGATGCTCCCTGTGATTTCCTCTCTTGCTACCGACCCCCCGGAGGGGGTCGGGGCGCTGTACATCGGGCCAACCAAGGCCCTGATAGACGATCAGTTCGCCAGGATCGACAGGATGCTCCGCGATTCCCGCCTGACGGTCACCGGATGGCACGGAGATATCCCGCAAGCGTCCAAGGTCAGGATGCGGGAGCATCCGGAAGGGATAGTGCAGATCACTCCGGAGTCCCTGCAGGGGGTCGTCTGCGACGGCCCGGACCTCCTGAGGAGGATGTTCTCCTCGCTCCGCTTCGTTATCATCGATGAAGTGCACGCGTTCATGGCGTCGGACCGCGGATTGCAGCTGTTGTGCGAGCTGGCGATGATCGAGAAGGCGACCGGGTGCTCCCCGAGGCGCATCGGGCTGTCCGCCACTCTTTCCGACATAGCCGGGGCGAAGGAATGGCTCCGCGCCGGCACGGACCGCCGCGTATCCGTCGCCACATCGGACGATGATGTTCCGGGACGCATCGGCGTCAAGTACTACAGGATCCCGGCGGGGGAGGAGGACCGCAAGCCCGTCGTGTTCTCCTACTATTCTGAGCTGCTGAGGCTCACCGACCCGTATTCCTGCATAGTCTTCACGAACAGCAGGGGCTCCGCCGAGAGGACCGCCAGGTCCCTGGAGAAGATGTCCAAGGCCGCCGGGTCTCAGAACCCCGTGAGGATCCACCACGGCTCCCTGTCGGGGACCCTGAGGAAGGAGGCGGAGGCCGATCTCAAGGGCGGGAGGCATCCGACGGTCGTGGCCACGTCCACCCTGGAGCTGGGCATGGACGTCGGCGGACTGGACCGCGTGATCCAGATCGGGGCGCCGTACACCTGTTCCTCGATGCTGCAGAGGATGGGAAGGACCGGCAGGCGCGGGGGCAGGAGGGAGGCGATCATCGTCTGCGTGGACGACGATTCCCGCTGGACCCCGTCCCCTCCGGGGATGTCCATCGACCTCGTGAGGGCGGTGGCGGTCGCCGACCTCGCAGTGGGGAAGGGGTGGACCGAGGCCATCCACACCAATCCGCTGCCGTTCGGACTGCTCTGCCATCAGATGCTCGCATACCTCAAGGGATGCGACCACGACATCCACTGGAGGGAGCTGTCGGATGCGATGCTCTCGCTGTGGCCGTTCAGGAACATGTCGTCCGAGGAGGTCCTCGAGGAAGGGAGGCATCTCCTGAAGACCGGGCTGATGCAGAGGACCGAGGACGGGACGCTGATCATCGGCCTGAAAGGGGAGCCCATCGCCAATTCCAAGGGATTCGCTTCGGTGTTCGAGACCGCCACGGAGACGGAGGTCCGCTCCGGGGGCGTTGCGATCGGGACGGTCCAGAAGCGTCCGAAGGAGGGCGCCATGGTCAGTCTGGCAGGGAAGGTCTGGAAGATCACCCGCGTGGGCGACGGATGGGCGGATGCCAAGGAGGAGCCCGAGGGCACGGCGGATTCCAAGTGGGATTCCATCCCGCCGGAGATCGACGACGCCGTCATGGGGCGCATGAGGGAGGTCCTGGCATCGGACGAGGATTTCAAATGGCTCGATTCCTCCGCCAGGGCGGAGCTTCAGATGTCCCGCAGCACCTTCAGGTCCGAGGGCTACGACGACATCGTCGACGTCGGGAACGGGTATCTGATATTCCCCTGGCTGGGGACCAGGGCCTTCGAGGGCATGGTCAGGGCGCTGAAGGACCTGGACGGGGTGGAGGTGGTGACGTATGCGTCGCCGCTGTGGATCCGCATCGCCACCCAGAAGACCTGGGGCATGGTCGAGCAGGGTCTGAGGAACATCGTCCGCGACAGCGATCCGGAGGACTTCGTGCTCCTGGAGGATGTGGAGGAGATGGGGAAGTACGAGAAGTACGTCCCCGAGGGCCTCCGCGCCAGGGAGTTCGCCGCCCACAGGATGAGCTTCGACTTCGTGGACTGATCAGAGGTTCAACGGAAGGAGTTCCAAGCTCTCCGGCAGTCCGGGGCTCCTGTCCAGCTCGTCCATGAACGCCGCTGCGAAGATGGGGTAGTGCTCCACGCCGAGCTCGTCGGTGAAGATGTTGCCGTTCTCGAACTTGATGAACCTCTTGACCGGGTAGATTGTGTATTTCGGGTTCGTCCGCAGCTTCTTCAGGGAACCGGACCTGCGGTTCTTTCCGGATTTCACCTCGATCGCCGCCAATTCTCCTCCGATACTGATTACGAAGTCGATCTCGATGCGGTCTGCCACCTCGTCACCTTCTTTCTCCTTGCTCCGCTCGAAGTAGAACAGGTCGTAACCGCACGTCGATATCATGTCGGCCACGGAGTTCTCCACGATTCCGCCCTGATTGACGCTCGTGTCCCCCTCGAGTATCGACTTCATGACGTCGATACGTGATGAGTTGGATCCGAACATTGTCATCAGAGATCCTGTTTCAAAACAGTAGAGTTTGAACGATTTGTCGCGTCTGGATTTTAGAGGTTGGACAGGTTCGGTTACGTTCCAGCACGGAATGGCCAGGCCTGCTCCTGAGATCCATGTTATCGGGTTTTCATACTCACGCCAACCCACGAAACCGGAACTGCCGATCCTCTCCTCGGATTTCGAGAATACGAATTTCTTGTTACGCTTCCCCAGCATGTCCGGCATGCTGTCCATGGAGGCCAGGACGCGGTCGCGGATGGACGGAGGCGCATACACCATGATGTCCATCCTGTAGTCGGAGAGGAGGCTCTGCTGCAACTGTTTGATGCTGTTCCAGTCGACCGGATTCTTGAGGGATTCCTTGACGACGGCAGGTAATCCACCCAGAGCCATGTATCTTCTGTGGTATTCGGTCAAGGTGTTCAAAGTCATGTCGTCGAAGGGTTCGCATTCCTTGATCATACGCCTTATCTTCGCTGTGATATCCTTCGAAATCCCAATGGCCCATAGATACTCCTCAAAGTCCATAGGATACATCCGATAGACGATCTCATAACCCATCGGAGATAGTTTCTTCCTGCCTTTGGAGAGTCTGTCTTCGAACGCTTTATGAGGGTAGGATTCCTTCAATCTCACGTTCATTTCTCCGCTTTCTTCGATCTCTCCGTATTCGATCGCCTCCGTCGTTGTTGACAGCCACGAGCAGTCATCATCGTCTTCGAACCTCATTCCCGATACAGACAGCATGGAGCCCGAAGCGATGACGTCCACCCTCTTATCGAAAACCAGGGGTTTCAGTGCCGATCTAGCTTCCGGACACATCTGAATCTCGTCAAGGAACAGAACGGTGTCGTTCTCAATCAGTTTGAAATCAGGATAGTTGATGGAGATCTTATCGAGGATCTTCATCGCTCTGGTGCTGTTTTGGAATATCTCGCGGGATACTTCTTCTTCGAAGTTGATCTTGCAGTAGCTTTTGTAATGGGTCTTGCAGAATTCATCGATGATGTAGGTCTTTCCTATCTGACGGCTCCCGGTGATGACCAGGGCCACCTTGTCTGGATTCTTCTTCCAGGATTCGAGGATCTCCATCATCTTGCGTTCCATGATAGTGGATGGAGGGAGGAGTATTACTAGATTCCGTATCTCCGATTCTAGTAAAATTCCTAGATTCCGTATCTCCGATTCTAGTAAAATTCCTAGATTCCGTATCTCCGATTCTAGTAAAATTCCTAGATTCGGAGATTTATAGAGACAAAGGCATCATGCTCCAATACGCCTGGAATGCGATTCATCCAAGGAAGTCAGGTCCCTTCTGGGGCGTTGCATCGACACCCGGTTCCTCCGTATGGATTGTTCTCCCGTTGCCCGAGCGGTCTGCAAATTCCTTCGGGACAGTATTTTTATATGCCGATAAAATAGGCCTCCTCACCGTCAGAGGTCTAAAAATGATCTGCAACGCTACATCGGTCCTGCTTCTGCTGCAGTGATTCCATACATGGTAGCGGACGGTTTGAGGTGTTTAAATGGAGACTCAGACCAGTGATAACGCTCGGGAGATGCTTGCTATCAGCCCCTACAACCAGCTGTCGCTCCCGAAGCTGCCCGAGGGGAGGGGTCCGATTCAGATATTCGACACCACTCTCCGCGACGGGGAGCAGGCTCCGGGCATCGCCCTCAGTCCGGATGACAAATTCAAGATCGCCGAGATGCTCGACGACTTCGGCGTGGACTACATCGAGGCGGGATTCGCCGTATCCAGCGACATAGAGCGCGAGACGATCCGCCGCATCAAGGACGCCGGCATGCACGCCACCGTCCTCAGCCTCGCCCGTTCCGTCCAGAAGGACGTGGACGCAGCCGCGGACACCGGGGTGGACTACGTCCACACCTTCATCGGCACCAGCCCTCTCCACAGGGACTTCAAGCTCAAGATGACCAAGGAGCAGGTCATCGAGAGGGCCGTCCAGACCGTCGAGTACGCCAGGGGCAGGGGCCTCCAGGTGCAGTTCTCCTGCGAGGACGCCACCAGGACCGAGCTCGACTACCTCATCGAGGTGTACAAGGCCGTAGTGGACGCGGGCGCGTGCGCCATCAACGTCCCCGACACCGTCGGTGTCATCGTCCCCCAGGGCATGAGGTACCTCATCGCGGAGATCGCCAAGGAGATCAAGGTGCCCATCAGCGTGCACTGCCACAACGACCTCGGCATGGCCGTGGCCAACACCATCGCCGCCGTGGAATCCGGGGCGACCATCTGTCAGGCCACCGTCAACGGCATCGGCGAGAGGACCGGGAACGCGTCCCTCGAGGAGGTCGCCGTGAACCTCTTCGCCAACTACGGCGCGGAGACCGTCAAGCTCTCGAAGATCGGTCAGGTATCTTCCTACGTGGAGCGCATGACCGGGTTCCCGATCGCGTTCAACAAGCCCATCGTCGGGCGCAACGCCTTCGCCCACGAGTCCGGTATCCACGTGCACGGCGTGATGTCCAACACCGCCACCTACGAGCCCTTCAAGCCGGAGCTCGTCGGCGTCGCCAGGCACATCGTCATCGGGAAGCACTCGGGAGAGCACTCCGTCCGCGGAAGGCTCGACGAGCTCGGGATCAAGTTCCCCGAGGAGCTCATGCCCCAGCTCATGGAGACGGTCAAGGAGACCGCCGTGGGCGACAAGGAGATCGACGACGCCGAGCTCAGGGCCCTCGTGGACCACATCCTCTACAACGACTCCATCGGCGAACCCGCGGTCAAGCTCGACGGCGTGGTCGTAGTGACCGGGAAGGGTGTGACGAGCACGGCCACGGTGAACCTCTCCGTGAAGGGAGAGCCCAGGGTCATGGCGGCGACGGGGGTCGGTCCCGTCGATGCCGCGATCAGGGCGATATCCAAGGCGGTCAACGACAAGATGGCCCTCGAGGAGTACAAGCTCGCGGCCATCAACGGGAACGCGGATGCGCTGTGCGAGTGCACGGTCATGATCAAGAACGTCCAGAACGACGGATTCTCCTGCGTGGGGAAGGCCGTGGGTCTCGACGTGGTGCAAACATCCATCGACGCGACCATCGCGGCGATAAACAGGGATTTCAGCAGGAACCTCTGACCTCTTCTCAAAACCGGTCCCCGGATGGGGGCCGGTGCCCTTCCGGGTCTCCGACGGGGATCCCGGAAGGCTCCTTTTATGGCCGGGTGCACGGGCCGTACCGCTTTGTGTTGACGTTCCGTCCCCCTCCTCCGAGCATCGTGCGATATCTGATATGGGCGGTCCCGCCCATTTCCCCGATATGCACTCCGCAGAACAGCTCGATGAGATCCCGAGATACGTTCCCGGCAGGGGATGGGAGCTCGGGAATGAGACCATCTCCCCCGATGAGGCCGAGAGGATCCTCAAGGGTCTGAACATCCCCTTCAGGAGACCGGATCCGGGATTCAGGAGCATGAAGCCCATCCTGTCCGTCGGGATGACAGGCACGGATTACATCGATCACGTCGAGGAGAACCTCTCCGGCCTGCTGCCCGGCGACTATCTCGAGCTGTCGAGGGAGAAGGACAATGTGCACGACAGGAACACGGTGGCCGTCACCAGGGATGGCGAGAAGGTGGGATACGTCCCGAGGGTCGACAACAAGGTCATCGCGAACATGATGGACCAGGACATCGAGCTGTTCTGCAGGCTGTCCTCCATCGAGAAGGACGGGAGGCATGCGAGCGTCTGCCTGTTCATCGGAACGGATACGCCGTCGGCTTACCTCCATTTCGACAGATATGATGGAATCAAGAGGGTGCCGTTCGGCTGGCGTGGGACGGATGAGCTGAGGTTCGAGGACGAGATGGACGAGGGCACATGGCACAGGGACCTCACCGAGGAGGAGCTGTGGCATCTGCAATGGGGTGCCATCGACGACCCCTATGAATGCAGAAGGGGGCTGGTCTGCGACGGGGAGGGGGCTTTGCATCTCATCGGCCTCCAATCGAGCTTGAACATCGTCACTATACATCCCGGGAGGGATGGGGAGCACCGCATAGAGTACATCAGACCCAATCTCAACGGTGGCAATACGGGTTACGAGGAGGGGCTGGCTCATATCGGGAAGACGCTGGACCACTGGTTCGACCAGTGGACGAGGCCGGTGGAGATGAGGCTGGAGGACATGTCGTGCGGGGTGCAGGGGAACATCGTGCCGTACGGACGGTATCGGAGACGAGTCCGGTTCAGATGGAATGATCGAACGTGCATCGGGGAGGATGCTGTTCTCGAGATCACACACCGTGACGGGGTCGGATCCCGGCGGTCGACGCTGCGACGGACGGATCGGACGGCTGACCGCCTATGCCGTATCGTAGTCGAACATCCCATGCCTCCGGGCTCAGGACGGGTATCGCCGTATTCAATCGACGGCGAGGATGAAACAGCGTCGGTGACGTCTCCGATGGACGCTTCTCGCCCATTTTTACAACAGTTATATACGATATTGCGGTACCAGCGGACAGGTGGCCCGCACACGGGACCGTAGGCTGGTTCCGTGATGCTGGGTATCAGACTCAAATCAGCAAGGAAGGTGTGAACCACGGTTGGTAAGACTATCGCGGAGAAGATCCTCTCCAAGAAATCAGGGAAAGACGCCCGCGCGGGGCAGATCGTGATCGCCGATGTCGACTATGTGATGGTCAACGACGTCACCGGACCCATCGCGTTCAGGGAGTACGCGAAGCTCGGAACTGACAAGATGTTCAAGGACCGCATGGTCCTGATCCCGGACCACTACGTCCCGGCCAAGGACATCGATTCCGCGGCCCAGGCCAAGGAGATGCGCGAGTTCGCCCAGAAGCACCAGATCCCGAATTACTTCGAGATCGGTCGCAGCGGCGTCTGCCACCAGCTCATGGTCGAGGAGGGGTTCGCGGCCCCCGGCAGGCTCATCGTCGGAGCCGATTCCCACACCTGCACCTACGGCGCCGTCAACGCGCTGTCCACCGGAATCGGATCCACCGAGGCCGCGGCGGTGTTCGCCACCGGGAAACTCTGGTTCAAGGTCCCCGAGACCATCAAGGTCGTCGTCAAGGGCAAGTTCAACAGGAACGTCGGCGGGAAGGACCTCATCCTGAAGATCATCACCGACATCGGCGTGGACGGAGCGAACTACAAGGCGTTCGAGTTCCACGGCGACGTCGCCAACATCAGCGTGCCGGACAGGCTCGCAATCTCCAACATGGCCATCGAGGCCGGAGGGAAAGCGGGCATCTTCCCCTGCGACGACCTCACCCGCGAGTACATCAAGGACAGCGTCCGCGGTGAGTACGAGGCTGTGGAGGCGGACGACGACGCGGTGTACTGCAGGACCCTGGAGTACGACCTCTCCGAGCTGGAGCCCTTCGTCTCCTACCCCCACCTCCCGAGCAACGGCCGCCCCGTCAGGGAGGCCGACGTCAGGATCGACCAGGCGTACCTCGGATCGTGCACCAACGGCAGGATCGAGGACATGCGCATCGGCGCCGAGATCGTCAAGGGCCGCCACGTCGCCCCCGGTGTGAGGATGATCGTCGTCCCCGCCTCCCAGAGGGTCATGAAGCAGATGGCCGACGAGGGATTGATCGACATCTTCCTCGCCGCGGGAGCCTTCGTCTCCGGTCCGACTTGCGGAGCATGCCTCGGAGGATACATGGGCATCCTCGCGCCCGGGGAGGTCGCCGTCGCGTCCACCAACCGCAACTTCATCGGCAGGATGGGGGCGAAGGACTCCTTCGTCTACCTCGCCGGACCGGCCGTCGTCGCGGCATCCGCGATAGCGGGCCGCATCGTCACCCCGGACGACCTGGAGGGGATGTGAATGGAATCCATCAAAGGGAAGATATGGGTGTTCGGCGACAACGTCGACACCGACCAGATCATACCGGCCGAGAGGCTCCTCGCGGCCAACCTCGACCACCTGAACGACTACATCTTCGAGAAGGTCAGGCCCGGGTTCGCCCAGCAGGTCCGGAAGGGCGACATCCTCGTCGCCGGGAAGAACTTCGGATGCGGCTCCAGCAGGGAGCACGCTCCGCTGTCGCTGCGCGAGGCAGGGTTCTCGTGCATCATCGCCGAGAGCTTCGCCAGGATCTTCTACCGCAACTCGATGGACACGGGACTCCTGCTCATCGAGTGCAAGGTCGACGCGGAGGAAGGGGAGACCGCCGAGGTCGACATCGACGCCGGGAAGGTCAAGGTCGGGGACGAGGTCTACTCGTTCCCCGAGTATCCCCCGTTCATCACCGGCCTGATCAAGGCCGGAGGTCTCATGAACCTCATCAGGGAGGGGAAGTTCGAATGAAGCAGATCGCAGTGATCCCGGGAGACGGGATCGGTAAGGAGGTCATCGCGGCCGGAATGGATGTTCTGGAGGCCGTCTCGCAGATATCGTCGTTCCAGTTCGAGCCCGAGTACGTGGACATCGGATCCGAGAGGTACCTGAAGACCGGGGAGCTCCTCACCGATGCCGATATATCCCTTCTGAAATCGAAGGACGCCATCTACTTCGGCGCCATCGGCGACCCCCGCGTGGCGCCCGGCGTATTGGAGCAGGGCATCCTCCTGAAGATGAGGGCCGTGTTCGACCAGTACATCAACCTCAGGCCGGTCACGTCCTGGTTCCCGCTGGTCCCCCTGAAGAGGGAGGTCCCGTTCGACATCCACTTCCTCAGGGAGAACACCGAGGACTTCTACATGGGCGCCGGAGGGGAGTTCGGCGCCTCCGACGACACCTCGAGGATCCACATAAAGAGGGAGATGTACGACCTCGACGTGGAGCTCAAGGCCAAGGCGTCCAACGGGGACGACTTCGCCTTCGAGATCGGGTTCCTTTCGACGAAAGGGATCGAGAGGTTCGCCGACTACGCGTTCAGGTACGCTCAGAACCGCGGCGAGAAGAAGGTCACCCTGGTCGACAAGGCCAACGTGTGCACCCACGTCTACGGGAAGCAGAGGGAGATCTTCAAGGCCAAGGCCGCCGAGTACGGGATGGACCTGGAGTTCATGTTCGTCGATGCCATGGCGATGGCCATGATCGTCCGTCCCGAGACCTTCGGGACCGTGGCGGTCCCCAACCTGTTCGGGGACATCCTGACGGACCTGGGAGCGCAGCTCCAGGGAGGACTCGGGATGGGCGGCAGCGGTAACATCAACCCCGAGGGGGTCAGCATGTTCGAGCCCATCCACGGCTCCGCCCCGGACATCGCGGGACGCGGCATCGCCAACCCGATCGCGGCCATCCTCGCGGCGCAGATGCTCCTGGAGAACCAGGGCTACCAGGCCGAGGGCAGGATGCTGCACGACGCCGTCAGGCACGCCCTCGATGCGAAGGAGACCACGCCGGACCTCGGAGGCAACATGTCCACGGCCGAGGTCGGGAAAGCGATCGCATCCTTCGTGCTGAACACCAAGAGATGATAGCATGATGACCCTGGAGCTCGAGATCGACTATCCGGACGAGCGCACCGCCCGCTCCGTGATGGAGGCTCTGGACCCGGACAACGCCGGGTACGTGGAGTCCGAGCTCCGGGGTTCCAAACTCCTTTTCAGGATGGGGTCGGAGTCTGCCGGAACTCTGAGGAGCACCGCCGACGACCTCATGGCCTGCATCAAGGCCGCCGAGGACATAGCCTCGGTGGCTAGATGAACCATCCATGTCTGGCTCCTTTCTTCGGTATTTAAAACCGTCAGTTGGATGACTGGCGGTATTAAATATCCAATATCGTGTGATTCGATTCACTAGGAAGTCGAGTCCATGGATGTTCCCGAGATTGCCGAGAGACTTGCGAACGGAGGCGAGGCCACCGATGCGGAGCTCGCCGCCCTGATAACTTCGGAAGGAGCGGACCGCGAGGCGGTCTTCGAATGCGCACGCAGGGTCCGCGACAGGGAGTTCGGCAAGAGGACGTTCCTCTACGGGTTCGTCTACTTCAGCACCTACTGCAGGAACGAGTGCTCCTTCTGCTACTACCGCAAGTCCAACGGCATCGACAGGTACCGCAAGTCCAAGGACGAGATCGTGGACCTCGCCAGGAGCATCAAGGCCGCCGGGATCAACCTCGCCGACCTGACCATGGGCGAGGACCCGTTCATGATCCGCAACAATTACGAGAACTTCCTGGACATAGTGAGCGCGATACACGAGGAGGTCGGGATCCCCGTGATGGCCTCGCCCGGAGCGGTTCCGCAGGAGGACTTCCCCAAGCTCAGGGAGGCCGGGGCGGACATCTGCGCCTGCTACCAGGAGACGTACAACAGGAGGCTGTTCGCGGACCGCCGTCTCGGTCAGGACTACGATTACAGGCGCAACCAGAAGGTCTGGGCCATGGAGAACGGCATGCTCGCCGAGGACGGCATGATGGTCGGCATCGGGGAGACCGTCGAGGACCGCGTGCAGGCCATCAGGGAGATGATCGCCCTGGGATGCGACCAGGTCCGCGCCATGACCTTCGTCCCTCAGGAAGGGACGCCGATGGAGCAATCCGGGACCGTCGACTCGGTGAACGAACTGCTGTGTCTGGCGGCCATGAGGCTCCTGAGGCACGACGTGCTGATCCCGGCGACCCTCGACGTCGAAGGCATCGCCGGCATGAGGACCAGGCTCGATGCGGGAGCCAATGTGGTCACGTCGATCATCCCGCCCGCCAGCCATCTCGCGGGCGTGGCGCAGAGCAGCATGGACATCGAGGACGGCCACAGGTGCGCCGATTACGTCATATCGCTTCTGAAGGAGATCGGCAGGGAGCCCGCCACCGCAGCGGATCTCAGGAAGGAGTTCGACAGGCGCAAGGCCCGTCTCGTCGCCTGAAGGGTCCTTCCGACCCCACCTTATATATGCGCGCGCGCATCGCGACCGCATGGACCAGATCGAGGAAACGATCAGGAAGTTCGCCCTTCAGAACGCTATCTTCTTCAAGGGCAAGGCCAACCCCAAGGCCGTCGTCGGCAAGGTGCTCGGCGGATGCCCGGAGCTCCGCTCCAAGGCCGGGGAGATCACCCCTCTCATCAACTCCATCGTCGAGGAGGTCAACGCCATGGGTCTGGAGGCCCAGACGAAGGAACTCGAGAAGATGGATTCATCGCTTCTCGTCAAGGAGAAGAAGGAGCGCGTCTACGAGCTCCCGGAACTCAAGAACGTGAACGGGAAAGTGGTCATGCGCATCGCGCCCGGACCCTCCGGGCCCCTGCACATCGGTCACACCCGCGTGTCGATCCTCAACGACGAGTACGTCAAGAGGTACGGCGGGGACCTGGTGCTGAGGTTCGAGGACACCAACCCCGAGAAGATCGACCCCAACGCGTACGACATGATCCCGGAGGACCTGGATTGGCTCGGCGTCAAATGCAACAAGACGTTCATCCAGTCCGAGAGGTTCCCCCTGTACTACGACTACACCCGCAAGCTGCTCGAGATGGGCCACGCCTACGTCTGCACCTGCGACGGGGACCACTGGAGGCACCTGAAGGAGCAGGGAGAGGCATGCCCGTGCCACGACCTGCCCGTCGAGACCCAGCTGGAGAGGTACGACAAGTTCCTCGCCGGCGACTACGCGGACGGGGAAGCCGTGGTCGTCGTCAAGACCGACCTGAAGCACCCCAACCCCGCCGTGAGGGACTTCGTCGCCCTCCGTCTCGTGAGGCACCCCCACCCCAGGACCGGGGACAGGTACATCGCGTACCCGATGATGAACCTCAGCGTGGCCATCGACGACCACGAGATGGGAATGACACATGTCATCAGGGGGAAGGACCACCTCAACAACACCAACCGTCAGGAGTACATCTTCGACTACTTCGGATGGAAGAAGCCCGAGTACTTCCACTACGGCCTCGTGAACATCCCGGACACCGTCCTCAAGACCTCCATCATCAAGCAGGCCATCAAGGACGGGGAGTACTCCGGATGGGACGACGTCAGGACCGGTACCGTCCGCGCTCTCGAGAGGCGCGGGATCAGGTCCGACGCGATCAGGCGCTACTGGGTCGAGGCGGGGATGAAGAGCGTCGACATCCAGTTCTCCTGGGACGGCCTGTACAGCATGAACCGCGACATCATCGATCCGGTCTCGGACAGGTTCTTCTTCGTCCAGGACCCGGTCCGCTACGACATCGACGGTGCCGACGTGATCGAAGGGAAGGCGCCTCTGCACCCCGACCACCCCGAGAGGGGCGACAGGGTGTACAGGTTGGAATCCCCCAGGACGATCTTCCTTTCCGCGGAGGACTCCAAGCTGTTCTCCGAGTCCGGCAAGGTCCGTTTGAAGGACCTGTGCAACATCGATTACGGCCTCCCCGCGAAGTACGCCGGGGACGACGTCTCGATCCTCAGGAAGGGCTTCAAGGCCGTCCAGTGGGTCGGGGCCGATGCTCTGGACGCGACGCTCCTCATGCCGGACGGGACGGTCCAGAAGGGACTGGTCGAGAAGGCCCTCGCGTCCGAGAAGGGCGACATGGTCCAGCTCGAGAGGATCGGGTTCGCCAGGATCGAGAGGAAGGACGCCTCCGGCGTCTCGATGGTGTTCTCGCACCGCTGAAACCCATCGCTCCCCGCCGTCATGGCGGGGAGCCTTCTGCACCAGCATCAAGGATGCCAGGATCAGGACCATCCCGATCATCGCCTCAACCGTCAGGGATTCGCTGAAGAACGCGAAGCCCACGACGGTGGACGCCAGGGGTTCCACGAAGGTGACGATGGCCGCCTTCCCGGCCCCCAGTTTGCTTATGCCGTAGTTGTACAATGCGAACGGCACCAGGGTCATCAGGATCCCCAGGCCGAGCATCATGACGAGTGCGTGAGGGGATGATGCCAGCGTCCCGGCGGCCGTCGGGAGGTCCGCGAAGGGCGCGAGCCCGATCGCGCAGAAGACCGACGTGTAGAGCAGGACGGTCGGGATGTGGCGCCCCCTGGACGATGCTTTCCTTGATCCGAGGGTGTACAGGCTGTAGAACAGGCCGGACGATGCTCCGAATAGGATGCCGACCGGATCCATCGACCCCGGGTCGGTGATCAGACCGGTGCTCAGCACGCATCCGACGAACGCCGTCACCAATGCGATGCACTTCGCTGTCGTCAGCTCCTCTTTGAACAGCGGTACCGACAGTGCGACCACTATGAACGGCGAGATGTACTGCAGGACCGTGGACAGCGACAGGGAGATCCTGTCCATCGCCTCGAAGTAGCACACCGAGTTCAGCATGGTGCCGACCAATCCCATGAACGCGAACAGCAGGATGTCGTAGCGGTCGATCTCGAACATCCTGCGGTGGCGGATCAGGATGAATCCGGCCATGACGACCGCCACGATGATGTAGCGGATGCAGGTCATCTGCACCGGCGAGAACCCCGCGGCCGACAGGTCGCGGACGAAGATCCCCAGGAACCCCCATATGACGGCGGCGGACAGCGCCGCGGCCATGCCGATATGCTCCCGGGTCCCCATGCCGGCCCAATCCGGGTGGCCGTTGATAGATTCTCCGTCGTGACGAGGTTTAAGTCGGGTCCGACGATGCGGAGCCAGGCGATTCCCATGTACGAGCTGATCAATGTCGCGGGCAGAACATCCTTCATCCAGAGTCCGACCAACGTCGGGCTGTTCAGGATCGACGAGAAGAATGTGTGCATCATCGACAGCGGCAACGACAAGGACGCCGGCAGGAAGGTCAAGAACATCCTGGCGGAGAACGGCTGGAATCTCACGGCGATCTACAACACGCACGCCCACGCCGACCACATCGGCGGGAACAGGTACCTCCAGGGGCAGACGGGCTGCAAGATATTCACTCCGGATGTCGAGTGCGCCTTCGCCCGCCACACCATCTTACAATCCACATCGATCTACGGCGCTTGCCCCCTGGACGAGCTCCGCCACAAGATCCTCCTGGCCCAGGAGAGCGATGCGCAGCCCCTCACGGAGGATTCCGTCCCGGAGGGGTTCGAGATCATCCCGCTCAGGGGCCATTCCATCGACATGACCGCGTACCGCACGCCGGACGACGTGGTGTTCCTCGGGGACTGCATCGCCAGCCAGAGGGTCCTGGAGAAGTACGGCGTGGTGTTCGTCCACGACGTCGGCGCCTATCTGGAATCGCTGGAGACGGTCGAGAAGATGCAGGCGAAGGCGTTCATCCCCGCGCACGTGGAGATGACCGAGGATATCGCGCCCCTCGCCAGGTTCAACATCGAGAAGACCCTGGAGACGGCATCGAGGATCGAGGAGCTGTGCTCCGACGGGACCACGTTCGAGGAGGTCCTGAAGGGAGTGTTCGACGCCTATTCCATCCACATGGATGCGGTGCAGTACGCACTCGTGGGGAGCACGGTCCGCTCGTACCTCACATGGCTGAGGTCCACCGGAAGGGTTGCGTTCCGCATCGAGGACAACAGGATGCTGTGGGCGAAGGTCTGACCTGAACGGTTGCAATGCATTTATGCGATTGCTAAAGGATGATATAGTTGGGGTGCACATCGGCACCTGATGGATGATCCGACAGCAGGCATCAGCGATTTCAAGGCGATCAGGGACGAAGGCCGCCTTTTCGTGGACAAGTCCCCGTTCATCGATTCGGTGATGTCCGTCGGCAAGGTGTTCCTGTTCACGCGCCCGCACGGCTTCGGCAAGACTCTGAACCTGAGCATGCTCGACGCGTACCTCAACATCAGATACGCCGGAGAACCCGACCGCTTCGAGGGACTCCGGATATCCGATATCCGTCCGAACGATCCGGAGAAGAACTCCAACCTCGTGGTCATGATGTCGTTCCGGGCCCTCGGCGATGATCCGACGGCCTTCATGGATAGGTTGAGGAACGTCGCCTCCGAGCTGTATGCCGGATTCCCTGAATTGAGCGGTTCAGACAGATTGGACGAGGCTCGTCGCAGGCAGTTCGACCGCGTCGTATCTCGCGAATCCTCGGAATCGGATCTGAGGACCTGTCTGAGGGATCTGACCGAGATGCTGTTCGTCCACCATGGGAGGAAGCCCGTGGTGCTCATCGACGATTTCGACGCTCAGGTCAACGGGATGAAGAGGGGAGACGGCCGCGATGCCGTCACAAGGGCCGTCGAAAGGTTGCTGCAATCCGTGTTCAAGGACAACGGCAGTCTCAAGTTCGGCGTCGTCACGGGCGTCATGAGGATCATCCCCGAAAGCATCTTTTCGGGATTGGACAACTTCGTGACCGGGGACATCTTCGACGAATGGCAGAGTGCTATGTTCGGCTTCACTTCGGAAGAGGTGAGGGGGATCTGTCTGGATCACGGAATGATCGAGAGATTCGAGGATGCGGCGAGATGGTGCGGAGGATATCGTTTCGGCGATTCCGAGGTCTTCAACCCGTTGTACTTCACGGAGTACGTTGCCAGCGGTTTCGAACAATGCGATCCTTCTTCCGGAGCGGGGATCGACGTTCCGATCGATGGGATGACGGATGCCAGTTTGTTCGCAGAATTCACCGAATCGATTGAAAAGGGCTCGATGAGGGTGTGGATCGACCGTTTCGTGATGACGGCAGACATGGGATCCAATCTGGACAATTTCGTTTCGGTGATGGTGATGATGGGATATCTGAGGGCTGTTTCCGTAGGATGTCAGCGGGAGTATGAGATCAGCATCCCCAACGCCGAGGTGCATCTGATCTTCTCGAAGAAGTGAGCTCGCTTGCACCTCAATCCATTGTCATCCCTGGAACCCTATTGTTTTTATCATAGGATGCGTATCAGCGATTAATGGAATCTCCATCAATCGTAAACAATGGATTCGACCCCACGGCCATCCCCGTTCCCAGAGCCGGGATGGACGATATCGATCCGGATGCCCTGTCGTTCGCACGCAGGGAGTTCGGGACATCATGTCCTCAGGCTGAAAGCGACGATTGGAGCGATGAGAGGTTCCTCGAAGCGATGGGGCTCATAAAGGACGGTGTTCCGACGCACGCGGCGATGATCCTCCTGGGGAGGGAGGATGTCGTGCACAAGATGTGTTTCCGTCCTTGCATGAGATGGATCCTGAAGGATAGGGACGGTGCGGTTCTAGACGGCAGGATCTACCGGACGCCGTTCCTGCTCTCGGTCGAGGGGATGTGCGGGAACGTCAGGGATCTGACGCACAGCGTGTTCCTCGGAGACGATCTCACGAAGACGAACTTCAGGATGTACGACCATTCGCTTCTGCGCGAGGCCCTGTACAACTGCGTCTGCCATCAGGACTACCTCATGGACGAGCCCATCACCCTCATCGAGTTCGAGGACCGTCTGGTCTTCGACAATCGCGGCAGTTTCCTGCCGGGAGACGCATCCGAGGTATTGACCGGACCTCCGGTGAGCATCTGCAGGAACGGGACTTTGGCCGAAGCGATGCGTCGGATGGGATTCATCGACCTCAGAGGGGAGGGCATACGGAGGATGTACAGGAACAGGGTCGCAAGGCTGTTCCCGCTGCCGGACTTCGACGTGTCCGAAGGGAGGGTGACACTCACCGTGCCTTCGAAGATCACCGATGAGGCCTATGCCTCGATACTGCGCCGGAGGAAGGACATCACGATGAGTGAGATCATCCTCCTGGACGCGTTCTCCAAGGACCGCCCCATCTCGGACGCCGACCTCGATCATCTGATCGAAAGAGGATTCGTATCGGACAGGTGGGCCTGCCCCTGCCTCATCGATCCGAGGTTCGGGGATGAGGAGGATCACGATTCGGAGGAGATGAGGGAGAAGATCCTCGACATCCTCTCGTTCAGGGGGCCGTCGCATCTCAGAGAGATCCTCGTCTGTCTCTGGGGAGATGACTACTGCATGGATGTCAAGGCGTACGACCAGACATCCCATGTGCTGGGCGCCCTCCGCAGGGAGGGGCTGATCGTCAACAAGGGGACGTTCAAGAAGCCTGTATTCGCGATCAGCGATGAGAATGAAGATCCCGGCACCCTCCCGGATGCCGGGGTTTGATATCACTCGATGAGCGCCTTCCAGCAGTTCGCGATGAACTGCTTCTCCTGGCGGATGGTCTCGTCGCGGAGCATGAGCTGCTCCACGGCCTTGGAGATCTGCGTGTCCGTGGATGCGGACGACGTCCCTCCGTAGGAGTTGCGCCTCTCGACGCACCTGATCACCGGGAGCACCTGGAACACGTCCTCCTCGATGAGAGGGGAGAACTCCTTCAGCTGCTCCAGCGTCATGTCCTCCAGGTTGATCCCGGAGTCGATGCTCCTCCTGACCGCGGCCCCGACGATCCCGTGGGCCTCCCTGAACGGTACGCCCTTGGTCACCAGGTAGTCGGCGAGGTCCGTGGCGTTGATCTGACCGGCGGAGGTCACGGCGGCCATCCTGTCCTTGTGGAACGCGGTGGTCGACACGACCTTGGCCATCATCCCGGCGCTGGAGACGACGATGTCCATCGCATCCATCACGGGCTTCTTGTCCTCCTGGAGGTCCCTGTTGTACGTGAGGGGCAGGCCCTTTGTCATCACGAGCATCGCCGTCAGCGATCCGATGACCTGTCCGGTCTTCCCGCGCACGAGCTCTGCGATGTCCGGGTTCTTCTTCTGCGGCATGATCGACGACCCGGTGGTGTAGCGGTCGTCCATCTCGATGAACGCGAACTCCTGGGAGGACCACAGCACCAGCTCCTCGCACAGGGAGGACAGGTGTATCTGCGTCTGGGCGCAGCAGTACGCCAGCTCGGTGGCGAAGTCCCTGTCGCTCACGGAATCCATCGAGTTCTCGGTGGGCTCCCTGAATCCCAGGGCCTGGGCGGTCATCCCGCGGTCGATCGGGAACGTCGTCCCGGCGAGCGCGGCGCATCCCAGGGGGCACTTGTTCATCCTCCTGAACGCGTCGAGGAACCTGTCGGCGTCCCTGGAGAACCTGAACGCGTGGGCGAGCATGTGCTGCGCCAGCGTCACGGGCTGGGCGTGCTGCATGTGGGTGAATCCGGGCATCACGGTGTCGCCGTTGGTCTCCGCTATGCGGATCAGCGCCATGACGAGACCGTCGATAGACTCGGCGGCGTGGAGCGCCGCATCCCTCAGGTACATCCTGAAGTCCGTCGCGACCTGGTCGTTCCTGCTCCTCGCGGTGTGGAGCTTCCCGCCGGCGGGGCCGATCGCTTCCGTCAGAGCGAACTCGATGCAGGTGTGCACGTCCTCCCTGGAGCGGTCGAACTCGAACTTCCCGGCCTCGACATCCTTGAGGATGGCCTTCAGGCCGGCGTCTATCCTGTCCGCATCGTCAGCGGGGATGACGCCGCAGGCCTTCAGCATCTTGGCGTGCGCCAGGGACCCCACGATGTCGTAGAACGCCATGCGGGAGTCCTCGTCGAGGCTGCAGGTGAAGGCGAGGGTGGAGTCGTCCATCCCGCCTTCGAACCTTCCGGACCAGAGGGCCTGCTTCATGCGCATCTCTTCTTGCAGCCGCAGGACTTCTTGGGCTTCTCGGCGTGGGCCTTGGTGACGGTCCTGCCGGGGAGGCCCCAGACGTAGATGAATCCGACCGCGGAGGTGTGGTCGAAGCTGTCTCCGGAGGCGTAGGTGCTGAGCCCCTCGTCGTAGAGCGAGGTGTCGGACTTGCGGCCGACGACGGTGGCCTGGCCCTTGTAGAGCTTGACCCTGACGGTCCCGGTGACGAACTCCTGCGTCTTGTCGATGAACGCGTCGATGGGCTCCCTGAGTCCGCCGAACCACAGTCCGTCGTAGACGATCCTGGAGTACTCCTGCTCCATGCCGCGCTTGAACTCGATGACGTCCTTGGGGAGGGTCAGGGACTCCAGTGCGCGGTGGGCCGCGATCAGCGTGACGGCGGCGGGGCACTCGTAGGTCTCCCTGCTCTTGATACCGACGAGACGGTCCTCGACGTGGTCGATCCTTCCGACACCGTTCTCCCCGGCAATCTTGTCCAGCTTCTCGATCAGAGCGACGCCGGCCATCTTCTTGCCGTTGAGCTTCACGGGGATCCCCTTCTCGAATCCGATCTCCACGTAGGTCGGTTCGTCGGGGGCGTCCTCGGGGTCGACGGTGTTCTCCCATGCGTCCTTCGGGGGCTCCGCCCAGGGGTCCTCGAGGATGCCGCACTCGCAGGAGGCTCCCCACAGGTTCTCGTCCCTGGAGTAGGGGCTCTCCTTCTTGACGATGATCTCGATTCCATGCTCCTTCGCGTAGTCGATCTCCTCCTCGCGGGTGGTGTGCCACTCGCGCATGGGGGCGATGACCTTCAGGCTGGGGTCCAGGGTGACGATCCCGACGTCGAATCTGACCTGGTCGTTCCCCTTTCCGGTGCAGCCGTGGGCGATGTACTTGGCGCCCTCCTGCTGGGCGATCTCGACGAGCTTCTTCGCGATGAGGGGCCTGCCGATGGCGGTGCTCAGGGGGTAGACGTTCTGGTAGAGGGCGTTGGCCTTCAGGGAGGGCCAGACGTACTCGTCGACGAACTCGTCGCGGACGTCGATGAAGTCCGACTTGATCGCTCCGTTCCTGAGGGCGCGGGCGACGATGTCGTCCGAGCTGGGGGGCTGTCCGAGGTTGAGGGCGATGGCGATGACGTCGACATCGTACTTGTCCTGGAGCCAGTGGATGGCCACGGAGGTGTCCAGCCCGCCGGAGTAGGCGAGGACGACCTTGTCCCTCGTCTTCGTCTCGGCGGGTGCCGCCTTCTTCGTGGTCGCTTTCTTTGCCGGAGCCTTCTTAGCAGCTGCCATGTTTATCGGAGGAAGGTGAGTTTCTTCCCTCTAATAAATCTCGTTGCGCATGTGCGGATGGGAGTTGTCTAGAATCGGTCATGCGGTGTCGGGATGTTCAACGGGAAGCTCCGTTTGTCGGACGCGGGATGCTCCGCGGATGCCGTTCATGTGCGGACGGCATCGTCCGACGGGGGTCTATGCGTTCAGTGGTGAACGGGGTGGACGTCGCGTGTCGCATTTCGAACAATACCTTTAATTCGACCGATTTCTCACTCGGGGCATACAATCCGGAGTGGAAGATATGACACGCATCGGTATCATCGGAGGCACGGGATTCACGGGAGGCGAATTGGCACGTCTGCTGTGCAGGCATCCCGGGGTGGAGATCGCCGCAATGACCTCGCGTCAGAACGCGGGACGTCCCGTCGCCGAGGTCCTCCCGTATCTCAGGGGATACGTCGGTCTCGATTTCACATCGTCCATCTCCGAGACGAAGGATCTGGACCTGGTGTTCGTGGCCACGCCCCACGGCGTCGCCATGAACGAGGTGCCCGTCCTGCTGGAGCAGGGGATCAAGGCCATCGATCTGTCGGGGGACTACCGTCTCCACGACCCGGTCGAGTACGAGAAGTGGTACGGTCACCACCACACGGATGTGGACAACCTGCAGAACGCCGTGTACGGTCTCCCGGAGCTGTTCCGCGAGAAGATCCGCGGTGCGGACCTGGTCGCCAACCCCGGATGCTACGCCACTTCCGCGATCCTCGCATGCGCCCCGCTGATGAAGTCGGGACTCGTGAAGCCGCGCGTGCTGGTGGATTCCAAATCCGGGACGTCCGGAGCGGGCATGGTGCCTTCTCCGCGCACGCATCATTCCAACTGCTCCACCGCCGTCATCCCGTACAGCGTCGGCACGCACCGCCACACGCCGGAGATCGAGATGGCCGTGGACATGTTCGCCGGATCCGACATGGACCTGACGTTCGTTCCGCATCTCGTCCCGATCGTGCGCGGCATCCTGTCCGACTGCTACTTCGACCTGACCAAGGAGGTCTCCCAGGAGGAGGTCGACGCCGTCTACGAGGAGCAGTACGGGAAGGAGACGTTCGTCCACTACGTGAAGGAGCCCCTGTCCCGCGAGGTCATGGGTTCAAACCACGCCGAGGTGTCCTCCAAGGTGCTCGGCGACAGGGTCGTCGCGTTCGGCGCCCTCGACAATCTGGTCAAGGGGGCATCCGGGCAGGCGGTCCAGTGCATGAATCTGATGTTGAATCTTAACGAGTCGGCCGGGCTCGATTTCCCCGGCCTCGGAGTGTGATATCATGGTAGAGATCATAGAGGGCGGGATCACCACCCCGCAGGGATTCAAGGCCGCAGGGGTCCACAGCGGTGTCAAGTACCGTTCGCTGGACATGGGATTGCTGTTCTCCGAAGTGCCGGCCACGGCGTACTGCGCCTTCACGAGCAACAACGTCAAGGCGGCGCCGGTGCAGGTCATGATGGAGGAGGACTCCCCCCAGCTGCAGGCGGTCGTCGTGAACAGCGGTAACGCCAACGCCCTGACCGGGCACCGCGGTATCGAGGACGTCCATTCCATGAAGCAGGCCGTGGCCCAGGAGCTCAACCTGGACCCGAAGCTGGTCGGAGTCATGTCCACCGGTCTGATCGGACGCTTCCTGGACATGCACAAGATCCGTTACGGGATTTCGCGTGCTGCGCGCTCCCTCGACGTCGGCACCAATTCGGACATGACCATGAGGGAGGCGATCATGACGACGGACACGATCCCGAAGGAGTGCGCCGTCCGCGCCCGCCTGTCCGACGGGACGCTGATCTACGTCGCCGCCATCTCCAAGGGCAGCGGGATGATCTCCCCGCACATGAAGGTCCTGCACGGGACCACCCTGTCCCTGATCACCACGGACGCCACCCTGGGGCCGGATTTCGGCAAGGTCTGGCAGTCGATCCTCGACGACACGATGAACATGGTCACCGTCGACGGGGACCAGTCCACCAACGACACCGCGATCCTGCTGGCCAACGGGCTCTCCAAGAGCGCCCCGGCCGACCACGACCCGGAGTTCGAGGCCGCCCTGCGCACAGTCATGACCAAGATCGCCCGCACCATCGCCATGGACGGCGAGGGCGCTTCCAAGCTGATCGAAGTGGACGTCTCCGGAGCGGAGTCCCATGATGATGCCGTGAAGGTCGTCAAGGCCATCACCAACTCCCCGCTCGTCAAGTCCGCCATCTTCGGATCCGACCCGAACTACGGCCGTCTGATGATGGCCGTGGGGAACAGCGGAGCGAAGTTCGACCCGGAGAACATCCGCCTCATCATCAAGGGCGGCGACATGGAGGTCCCCATCCTGGATTCCGGAGCGCCGGTCTTCCAGGACGAGCGCTCCGTCGAGGTGGTCCGCATGGCCATGGACAACAAGGAGGTCACGATCATCGTGGACCTCGGTGTCGGGAGCGAGGGCGCCACCGGATGGGGCTGCGACCTCACCTACGACTACGTGCGCATCAACGCGGAGTACGCGAGCTGATCCCGATGCGCCTTTACCTGCTGAAGTTCGGAGGCAACGCCATCCGCGGACGCGAGGGCATGCTCGCCCTGTCCAGGGAGGTCGCCCTGATGAGGAAGGCCGGATGCGGCGTCGTGCTGGTGCACGGCGGCGGTCCGGAGATCTCCGAGGAGATGGAGCGCAGGGGGATGACCCCCAGGAAGGTCGCCGGAGTCAGGGTGACCGATGCGGATTCGCTGGAAGTGGCGGAGATCGTCCTGAGGAGGATCAACGCCGATGTGGTCTCCTGTCTCGAGGAGTGCGATCTGGAGGCCGTCGGCATCCCGGGGTACTTCTGCACCGTGTGCGAGAGGAAGCCCCCCGTGACCGTCGACGGGGAGACCGTCGATCTCGGATTGGTGGGGGATGTCTCCGGAACGGACCCGTCGAGCATCCTGGACCTGGTGGAGGACGGTATCGTCCCCGTGGTCTACCCGATCGGGAAGGACGCGGACGGGAAGAAGCTGAACGTCAACGCGGACACCATGGCCGCCGGCATAGCCGCGGGCATGGGCGTGGCGGAGATGATCGCCATCACCGACGTGCCCGGGATACTGACGGACATCAAGGATCAGGATTCCAAGCTGGATTCGGTCACGCTGGAACAGATCCAGAATCTCATCGACGACGGCACGATCTCCGGCGGGATGATCCCCAAGGTGGAAGCATGCCGCAAGGCGGTCGAGGCCGGGGCGGAGGCTGTCCGCATGGTCGACGGCAGGAGGCCGGAGGGACTGGCGGAGGACATTATCGGGGGCAATCCGAGAGGGACCCTCATCACGAGATGATATCATGACATTCGAGGAAGCGAAAGAGAAGTGCGACAGATACCTGTTCCACAACTACGGCAGGATCGAGCTGTCCTTCACCCACGGCGAGGGATGCTACCTGTACGGGACCGACGGGAAGAGGTATCTGGACCTGGTGGCCGGCATAGCCGTCAACGCCCTGGGATACGCCCACCCCGATTGGGTGAAGGCGGTGCAGGACCAGGCGGCGAAGATGGCCCACATCTCCAACCTGTACTACATCGAGCAGCAGGGCGAGCTGGCCGAGAGGATCGCGTCCATCGCGCCCGGCGATATCGATCACACGCTCTTCGTCAACAGCGGAGCCGAGGCGAACGAGGCGGCGCTGAAGATGGCCGTCAAGCACACCGGCAGGACGAAGGTCATGTCCGCCCTCAACGGGTTCCACGGACGCACGTCCGCCTCGCTGGGAGCGACACCCCAGAAGAAGTATCAGGAGGGATTCGAGCCCCTGATCTCCGACGCCTACGAGTACTTCCCCTACGGGGATGCCGAGGCCGTGAAGGACATGATCTCCAAGGACGTCGCCGCCGTGCTGCTGGAGCCGATCCAGGGGGAGAGCGGTGTCATCACGGCCAAGAAGGAGTTCTTCAAGGCCGTCCGCGACCTGTGCACCGACAACGGGGCGATGATGATCGTCGACGAGGTCCAGACGGGGATCGGACGCACCGGCGAGTGGTACGGGATCCAGAATTTCGGAGTCGTACCGGATGCGATCACCATGGCCAAGGCCCTCGGAGGAGGCGTTCCGATCGGAGCCGTCTCCACCACATGGGAGTTCGCCTCCACGCTCACGCCCGGGACCCACGGAACGACGTTCGGCGGGAGCCCCCTGGTCTGCGCCGCGGGATGCGCGACGCTGGACATCATGAAGCGCGACCATATCGTGGAGCACTCCAAGGCCCTCGGTGAGGAGTGGCGCGCCAAGCTCCGCTCCATAGGATCCGATAGGATCGTGGACATCCGCGGATACGGACTCATGACCGGGGTTGAGCTCGACTGCCCGGAGACGGCGTCGAACATCCAGAAGGTCTGCCGCGACAACGGCATCCTGGTGAACGTGGCCCACGGGAAGACCATCCGCCTGGTGCCCCCGCTCGTAATCACGTCCGAACAGACGGACGCTTTCACGGACATCCTGAAGGATATCCTGTCCTGAACCGACAGGATGTCCCTTTTCCAAACCATTTACCTCTTTTTTGTCCCTGTACAGACACTAATATACCACCAGCGCCATCCTGGGGAACATGCCCAAAAGCCCCGTCAAGGAGAGCCTGGCCGAACGCACGCGCATGTACATCGATGCGCACCCCAGCATCAAGGACTGCGTCTCGAAGGGTCTCATCAACTACTCGTCCCTCGCGAGGACGATCATGAAGGACCTGGGGGTGGACAACGAGGAGGCGGTCATGATCGCATGCCGCAGGTACTCGTCCAAGCTCTCGGTCACGACGGACCACGAGTTGAGCATCCTGAAGATCCTGAAGGACAGCAGGCTCGAGATGCGCACCAAGACCTGCATCGTCACGGCCAAGAACGACTGGTCCGTGCTGCACAAGATGGACAACCTGTTCAAGGACCTGTGGAACGAGGACAGCATCATGCAGTGCGTGCAATCCGCTTCCGCCGTCACCATCATCGCGGACACCCGCCTCAAGGACAGGATCATCGACACCGTCGGGAGGTTCAACCTGATCAAGGTGAGGGAGAACCTGGTGGAGATCGCCGTCAAGTCCCCCGAGAAGATCGTCGACACCAGCGGTGTGATCGCGTACCTGATCACCAACCTGTCCGACGCCGGCATCAACATCGAGGAGACCGTCAGCTGCCACACCGATACCATCTTCATCGTCGGCGAGTCCGACATGATAAACGCCTATTCCGTGCTGACCAAGTGCATCCAGTCCGCCGAGGACGTCGTCGGAAGCGCTCAGTGAGCCTTTTACCGGGGGCTTCCGCCCCCTCTTCCATTCCGATTCCAATCGCAATCATCATATAGTGCACCGTGTTAGCACGTAGCACGGTGAAAGAAATGTTCGGCAAGAACATCAGGATAGAGAGGATCATTGACAGGGACAGCGGGAACGCGGTCATCGTCCCCATGGACCACGGGATAAGCGTCGGGCCCATCCCCGGACTCATAGACATGAAGTCGACGGTCAGCAACGTCGTCGAGGGAGGCGCCACCGCCGTCCTCATGCACAAGGGGATAGTTCCCCAGGGGCACAGGACCGTCGGACGCGATGTCGGGCTCATCCTGCACCTGTCCGCCTCCACGGACATCGGCGTGAGCTCCAACTCGAAGGTTCTCGTCGCCACTGTCGAGGAGGCCCTGAAGCTCGGTGCCGATGCCGTTTCGATGCACATCAACGTCGGTGCCGAGACAGAACCCCAGATGCTCGAGGACCTCGGGATGGTATCCCGCAAGTGCTCCGAATGGGGGATGCCGCTGATCGTCATGGCGTACCCCCGCGGCCCCAGGATCAAGGACCAGTTCGACCCGCAGGCCGTCGCCCATGCGGCCAGGGTGGCGATGGAGCTGGGAGCGGACATCGTCAAGTGCAGCTACACCGGCGACATAGACTCCTTCAGGGACGTCGTCAAGGGAACGATGGTGCCGGTGGTCATCGCGGGAGGTCCGAAGATGGAGTCCGACATGGACATCCTGAACATGGTCCACGATTCGCTCGAGGCAGGGGGACACGGCGTGTCCATGGGGAGGAACATCTTCCAGCACAGGGACGTCAAGGGCATCATGTCCGCCGTTTCGGACATCGTGCTGAGAGGGGCGACGGTCGAAGAGGCCGCCAAGCACCTCAAGGCATGAGGTCCCGGGGGAGGGTCTCCCCTCCCCTCCGGTCAGAGGAA
>CAVIUM010000007.1:0-43165 GCA_963645865.1 Lachnospiraceae bacterium | reverse complement strand
GTCGATCATGGTATCATATGCCCAGATATTTAGAGCGGAGATATTCCGCCTGCTCTTTCGAAATCTCATTGTCCCAGAGTGCGGAGTTGATGGAGCCGTATAGGTCGTCCAATAGGAGATCCAGGGGGATTGTCGATTTCTTCTCGATCCTGAGTTTCAGTTCATCTATCGATCTCTGAAGATATGGTGGCAGGTCTTTTTCGAGATACTCCTGGTTCGAGGGCTTGCCGACGACCGTAGTGGTGACGATTCCCGTTTCCAGGTCTAGGACTTCCTCTACGGTCATATCGAGTGCCGAGGCCAGCTTCCGAACGGTGCCGGCCTCGCACTTCTCCAACTTCGTCTTCCCATTGTAGATGTCGGATAGCGTGGCCCAGGGCACACCGCTTTCTTTGGACAGACGGTATTTGGTGATGCCTTTCTCCTGCATCACCTCCGCTATGGTCGGAGCCATAGATATGCATCGGCACACCGATATATAGGTATGCCGATGCAATTAGAAATTCAGTAGTGATCGTACAGGATATTCTCGGGGGCGAACAGCACCCCGTCGCCCTTCTCGACGCGGCCGACGATCTTCGCGTTCCCGTTCTCGGAAGCGATCTGTTCGGCTTCGTCCGCGGGGGCGATCATGGTGAATCCCATGCTCATGTTGAGGGTCTGGTAGATCTCCTTGGTCTCGATCTCCCCGATCTCCTGCAGCGCCTCGAACACCGATGCGGGCTTGATCGGGTCGTCGATCACGTAGCGCAGTCCCTTCCTCATCCTGAGGATGTTCCTGAGTCCTCCGCCGGTGATGTCCACCAGTCCGTGGACCTCGTGCCTGTCGGTGATCGACAGGACCTGCCTGACGTAGATCTCGGTGGGCGTGAGGAGCTCCTCCCCGATGCACTTGATCCCTTTCACGGAATCCTTCAGCGAGATGTTGTTGCCCTCGAGGACCTTCCTCGCCAGGGTCAATCCGTTGGAGTGGATCCCGGAGGACTCCAGTCCGATGATCAGGTCGCCCTCGGCGCATTTGTCCCCGGTGATGACCTTGTCCTTCTCCACGTATCCCATGCAGGTACCGGACAGGTCCACGCCGTTGATGATCTCCGGGAGGACGGCGATCTCCCCTCCGACGATCTCCATGTCGGACAGCTCGGCCCCCTTCTGGAGCCCGATGCCGATCTCCTCGGTGATGCGGGGTTCGGGCTTGTCGATGGCGATGTAGTCCACGAAGGATGTGGGGACGGCGTTGACGCAGATCGTGTCGTTGACGTTCATGGCGATGCAGTCGATCCCCACGGTGTCCCATTTGTCGAGCTCCTCGGCGATGAGCAGCTTGGATCCGACCCCGTCGGTGGCGAGCGTGATGTACCTGTCGCCGAAATCGATGAGGCTGGCGAAGAGTCCGGGGATGCGGACCGCCTGTCCGAGCCCCTCCCTCTTGTAGCTGACCTTGTCAACGAGGGCTTTGATGGCCTCGGATTTCTGGTCGATGTTCACTCCGGATTTGCTGTACGTCCATCCGCTCATCTGAATACCGTCCTTGTCATCGGGGAGGTGGGATATTAGGATGCGCTTCTGGATTCCGTTCAGCCCTTCTTCGGATACTTCCCTATCCTCTCCAGCCAGAGCCTGATCCCCTTCTCGTACCCGTTGTCGGAGGGCTCGTAGAAACGCCTCCCCCTGAGTTCGTCGGGGAGGTACTGCTGGTCGACGTAGTGGTTGGGGTAGTCGTGGGGATACATATAGGTCAATCCGCGCCCCAGATCCTTGGCGCCGCTGTAGTGCGCGTCCTTCAGATACGGCGGTATCCCGCCGGTGGGCTCGTTCTTCACGGAATCCATCGCCTTGAAGATGGCCTCGCAGGCGGAGTTGCTCTTCGGAGCGCACGCCACGTAGGATGCAGCCTGTGAAAGGATGATCTGGGATTCGGGCATGCCGATCCTCTCCACCGCCTGCGCCGCGGACACCGCGACCACCAGGGCGTTCGGATCCGCGTTGCCCACGTCCTCGGAGGCGCAGATCATTATCCTGCGGGCGATGAACCTCACGTCCTCTCCGGCGTAGAGCATCCTCGCCAGGTAGTACACGGCGGCGTCCGGGTCGGACCCGCGCATGCTCTTGATGAACGCCGAGACGGTGTCGTAGTGGTTGTCCCCCTCGCGGTCGTAGTTCAGGATGCGCTTCTGGATGCATTCCGACGCGACCTCGGCGGTGATCCTGACCCTCCCGTCCTCCCCGGGGGAGGTGGTCAGCGCTCCGAGCTCCAGGGCGTTTAGGGCCGCGCGCGCATCGCCGTTGGCGATGTCAGCGAGGAAGGATATCGCATCGTCGTCCGCGATCACGTTCAGCTTCCCCAGTCCCCGCTCCTCATCCTCCAGGGCCCTGCGGAGGATCCTCTCCAGGTCCTCCGGGCCGAGCGGCCTCAGCTCGAATATCCTCGACCTGGACACCAGCGCGCGGTTGACCTCGAAGTAGGGGTTCTCGGTGGTCGCTCCGATGAGCGTCACCGTCCCGTCCTCGACGAAGGGCAGCAGATAGTCCTGCTGGGCCTTGTTGAACCTGTGGATCTCGTCCACGAAGAGGATCGTCCTCCGCTCCTCCATGCCGAGGGCGTCCTTGGCGCCTTTCACGGCGTCCTCCATGTCCTTCTTGCCGGCGGTGGTGGCGTTGATCTGAACGAATCTGGACCTGGTGGTGTTCGCTATCACCTGGGCCAGGGTTGTCTTCCCGGTGCCGGGAGGGCCGTAGAATATGAGCGACCCGATGCGGTCCGCGCGTATGGCCCTGGACAGCAGACGGTCCGGACCGAGGATGTGCTCCTGTCCGACCACCTCGTCGAGGGTCCGCGGGCGCATCCTGCTGGCCAGGGGCGCCTCCTTCTCCAGGATGTCCCTCCGCGTGTATTCGAACAGGTCCATGGCACCGCGATGGGGTCGGAGGTTATGGATGTGTCGAGGGGTCCGCATCGCGGACCTTCACGAGGAGCGCCCTTATGCTCTCCAGGTCGGAGTCCGCCGATGTGATCGCGTGGCGGTAGTTCCTGCTGTACCTCCCGCCGGAGAGGAACTTCGGTGCGACGCCCCTCATCCTCGCCAGGCCCACCTCGGGTCCGAACTCGGATACGGTGGCGTCCATGAGCTCCAGGCACCATTCGGCGTATTGGGATATCGGGGGTTCCGGGAGGACCTCGCCGGTCCTCAGCAGGGTGTCGATGGCGGTAATCAGGAACGGATTCCCGACCCCTCCGCGGGCGACCATGACCGCATCCGCCTTGGTGATGTCCATGGCGTTCAGGGCATCCTGCGGGGTGAAGATGTCCCCGGAGACGATGAGCGGGACGTCGATATCCTCTCCGAGGTCGCGGATGATCCCGTGGTCCGCGGTCCCGGAGTACTGCTGGTCCACGGTCCTCGAATGGACCGTGACCGCATCCGCTCCCGCCGACAGGGTTTCGTTCAGCACCTCGCGGAAGTTCATGTGCTCCGCATCCTCCCCGAGGCGGATCTTCACGGTCACCGGTACGTCGACGGCGTCCTTCACGGCTCCGACGATCCTCCCGCACAGCTTCGGATCCTTCATGAGCGCGGATCCCGCGCCGGTGCGTCTGACCTTCTTCACGGGACATCCCATGTTGATGTCGATGAACCCGAGTCTCGGTTCCAGCTCCATGGCGATGACCGCGCCTTCGGCGACGATCTCCGGAACGGCTCCGAACACCTGCGCCCCCGTGGGGGCGATCCCGGAGGCTGTCACGAAGCGCCTGGATTCCTCCGGATTGTGGACGAGTCCGGGTGCGGAGGTCATCTCCGTAACCGATGCGCCGACCCCGAAAGGCTCCATGAAACGCCTGTAGCTCAGACAGGAGTACCCGGACATGGGTCCGAGCACCACCTTCCCGCGCGACAGGATCCTCTCGAAGGGCTTCATCGTCACCCTGAATCGGCGGGAGTAGATATCGGTGCCGATTGCCCCACGAACTGCATATGGATGATGCGGAAGGATGAACGGAATCAAGCCTGTGAAGATTAACGTAACAACAATGAAATAGTCTGAACGCATCGCTTGCAGCATGGGAACAAGATCGGTGACCTACGTCTATGAGGGCGGCAAGTGCCGCTTGGCGCTGTACACGCAATTCGACAGTCATTTCAGCAGCATGGGCAAGGATCTCCTGGGTTTCGTATCGAACCAGAAGAATCTGGAGAAGCTCCGTCAGTCATTCTCGAAGTGCGACCCGGTGACAACGGAAGAGCTGAGAGCATGGTCCAGGGCGCATCCGAACCACAACTCGTACGATGATTACATAGACGCTCATCCGGACTTCCTCTACGGCAGCGCCTACGAGGTTCTGTGTAAAATGATGGGGAGAACGGAGCGCTTCTCGGTGGAATATGTGACAGGTGACATGAGGATCGAGGATCGGGCGTACGTGATCGATCTGGACCGGATGACGTTCGAAGCGTATAAGGGGATCAACCACGAACCCCTGCGCGAGGACGAGCGCTTCTACGATGGGCCGGAACCAAATGAGAGGGGCTACTACCCGTTCAGGGAGTGCGGTGTGTTCGACCTGAACGATCTCCCGTCGGCGGACGAATTCGTCAGGATCTGCGAGGAGAACGCCTACGGGCCGAGCTAATCCATTTATAAGGAAGGTCTCTAACACCGTTCATGGCCGATCTGCACGACCGTTGGGTCGCCGAGAGGAGGAACGAGCACTACTACAAGCTCGCCAAGAAGCTGAACTACCGCTCCAGGGCATCCTTCAAGCTCATCCAGATCGACAACAGGTTCTCCATCTTCAAGCCCGGCGACGCCGTCGTCGACCTGGGGGCGTGCCCCGGCGGATGGCTGCAGGTGGCGCAGGAGCGCACCTGGCCCAACGGCAGGGTCATCGGAGTGGATCTGAGGTACATCAAGCCGATCGAGGGCGTGCAGACCTTCGTCGGGGACATCACCGAGGATTCCACCATGATCGAGCTGATGGACCGCTTCGGCGGGAAGGCGGATGTCGTCCTGTCGGACATGGCGCCGAACATCGCCGGCCATTATTCGATGGACCATGCGCGTTCCATCAACCTGTGCATGTACGCCGTGGACGTCTGCGACCGCATCCTGAAGAAGGAGGGCAAGCTGGTCATGAAGGTCTTCATGGGCGACATGTTCGATTCCCTGATGGACGAGCTGAAGAAGCGCTTCCAGTCCGTGAAGGTCCATTCCCCCGACGCGTCGAGGGACACCTCGTCCGAGGTCTACGTGGTCTGTCAGGGATTCTACGCCAAATCCAACATCAGGATGAAGAAGCCCGAGGTCGAGGCCAAGGAGCCGGAGTTCAAGGCCAAGGGCGGGAACTTCTGATCCTGGTCAATCCCTCAGATGCGTGATCGGCACGACGTAAACCCCGTCCGGGCGTCTGTACGAGCCCGCGGCTGTTCCGCAGAGGACGCACATGAATTTCGGAACGGGCAGGTTGTCCTCCTCGAATTTCTTGCTCAGGGTTATCAGATTCTTCGCTGCGGCATCGACCTGGTTCTCCCCGAGTTTGATTTCGATGGCGCCGTAATCCCCGTCGTAATTCTCGACGATTGCATCAATCTCCCTGTTGCGGTCGTCATGATAGTGGGTTACGGTCCCTCCATGGGCCTCCATGTAGACGCGCAGATCGCGGAAGCACATGGACTCGAACATGAATCTATACGTGTTCAGGTCGGAGATGAGCTTCTTCGGGGTCAGTCCCAACGCGGCTATGCTGAGGGAGGGGTCGACCAGGTGGCGTTTCGGACTCTTGCCGACGCGGACCGATGAGCGGGCGTTGAAACTGAAGGCCGGCTGATTGTCCACGATGAACATGCGTTCGAGGACTGAGGAGTACAGCGGAACGGTGCGTTCGTTCAGCATCGAACGTTCCCTTTCCATTGCCGAAGGGTCGATGTCCATATCCGTTACGTCGGAGCTTATCGTGCTGTTGCTGACGAGGGTGCTTTCGTTGCGTGCGAGGGATCTGACGAACATCCTCATCTTGGTCTCGTTGCGCTCGACCCCATCCATCTTGGCCGCTTTGCGGACGACGCTCTCGATGTAGTCGCGGGAATATTGGACGTACTGCATTTCGGACATGCCGAGGGTTTCGGGCCATCCCCCGCGGACCGTGAGACCCACGAGTCTTTCCAGCGTATTGTCCGTCGGCTCATCTGGACTGAATCTGTCATCGAATAGGCCTGTAAGTGAGACGGATCCCTTGGAATCCCCCGATTCGAACAGGGACATCGGGCGCATCCTGATCGTCCCGATGCGTCCGGTTCCTGCATGCTTCACGCCTTTGACCCTGGGGGTTGACGATCCAGTTAGGATGTATCTTCCGTTCTTCGTGCTCCGGTCGGTGATATTCTTGGCCGCATCCCATACCGAGGGGCACCCCTGCCATTCGTCTATGAGGTGAGGTTCCTCTCCTTCGAACGCCACATTGACGTCTATCATCGCCCTTTTGAGGTTGAGGAAGCTGTTTGCCGGATCATCAAGGTCGAACATGCTCGTGGTCCGGCTCTTCCCGAGCCAGGTCTTTCCGCAGGCCCTGGCACCTTCGATGCAAACGGCGCCGTACATGCCCATCTCCATGTCCAGTTTCTGCTCGATCAACCTGGGCATGTACCTCTTAATATCCATGTTGAAATGTAATGCGTAACGACTATTTAATTCAATATATTATCAGAAATCTCCGTAGTTCATTATCAGAAATCTCCGTAGTTCTAACAAGTATTTGCATCACCTGGCACTGTCGGGCACGAATCGAAGCAATGCGTTTGTTCAGAAAGGCCAATCGCGATGCTTATCTGAAGGTTTGAACCTATCCGCCCGTAATGACCCCGACGAAGATCGTCTGCATCGGCTGGAACTACCGTTCCCACGTGAAGGAGCTCGAATCCGCTCTTCCGGAATTCCCCACGGTGTTCCTCAAGCCTCCCAGCTGCCTCATCGGCGACGGGGACGACATCGTCATCCCGGAAGGGGTGACCAACGTGCAGCACGAGGTCGAGCTCGCGCTGATCTTCGGGAAGAGGTGCAAGGGCGTGTCCGAGGAGGAAGCGATGCCGTGCATCTCGCATCTGGCGGTCTTCAACGACATCACCGCCAGGGACATGCAGGCCGAGGCCCGCAGGTCGGGGAACACGTGGGATCTCAGCAAGGGCATGGACACCTTCGGGGCGATGGCCGAGCCGGTGCCCATCGGTTCGGTCCGCGATCCTCGGGATCTCGACCTGGAGCTGACCGTAAACGGGGAGGTCAGGCAGTCCGGGAACACGTCGAACATGATCTTCCCGCTGCCCTTCCTGGTCTCGTACGTCGCCAGGTACATGACGATGGAGCCGGGGGACATCCTCATCACCGGGACGCCCGAGGGCGTATCGGAGATCAGGCCCGGGGACACGGTTGTCGCGAGGATCTCCGGTGTGGGGACGCTGACGAACCGCGTCGTCCGGGGATGATGGGGATCCAGGCGGTGCGTTCCCCCGCATTCCCATCCAGGGAACATGTCGTTCAGCGACACCAGTTCCAGGTCGCTCCTGGATTCAGCCAGGTCTTGAAGCTCTTCGGTGAATCCGCTTCCCGAGAATATCATGAATCTGATGCTGTTGTACCCTTTCACGAATCCGGAACGGAACTCCAGTTCCTCCAGGGCGGATACGCCCGTCTTGCGGTTCCTGAATTTGCACTCCGCCATTATCGCGTACCTCGCCCTGCCGTCGACGACTTCTGCTACGATGTCGATGTCCGCCGTCTCGCCATCGGTCCATCCCCACCACTTGCCGATCTTCTTGCAGAGGAATCTGTTCCGGATATAGTCGGCGCAGACGTCCTCGAATCTGAATCCCAGGAAGGTGGAGATATCCTCGTTCATCGCATCGTAAGCGGAATCCCGGTTCGCGGATGAGGCGATGTCCAGATTGCGGTACAGGGCCGTATGCCAGAATCCTACCAGGGGGTCTTTGATCCTGTACGTCGCCGTCTTCCTGTCGGAATTGGCCATGGGTTTGATGCGTTCCACGATGTCCAGCCCCTCCATCTGCCTCAGGTATCTTCCGCAGATCGCCTTCGACAGCCCCTCCTTCTCGGCGATATTCTTGATCTCCGTGCGTCCCTCGGCGATGTCCAGGAGGATGGCCTCTATCGTGGGGAGAGGACTCAGCTCCAACGATATCATGTTGATCGCCTCTTCTGCAAGGGGCGCATTGGGCCCCAGCATGCGGTTGGTCATGGCTTCTCTGAACGTTCCGTCCTGGACGATCTCGTGGTATGCCGGGTATCCTCCGATCACCATGTATGTTTTCAGGGCATCCAGACGGTCCATCTCGGGGTGCATCCTCTCGCATTGCCAATAGTGCAGCTGTTTCACATGTATGCGGTTGATGAACCTCCCATACAGGGGTCTGTCCTCGCGTTCGATCTCTTTCTTTATCGTGGAGACGGCGGAGCTGCAGACAATCAGCATGGATCCGCGTCCTTTCATGGAATGGTCGATGAAGTGCTGGAGCTCGGAGGATGCGCCGGGGGCGCTCTCGAGGAGGTAGGCCAGTTCGTCCATGAAGATCACGATGTCCTCTTCCGCCACGATCTCGGAGAGGGCGTCGAGGGCTTGTTGGAATGTCGTTAATCCCGATGCGTTGCGGTTCCTGTAGCGGGCCATCGCCAGATCCATCAGGGTGACGTTCTTCTCCTCGGTGCTTTTGATGAATGAGAACCGTATGTGTTTCTTGTCGGTGCAGAAGTTATCCACCAGTGCGGTCTTACCGATCCTCCTCCTCCCGTATATCGCACAGGTCTTCGGAGGTCTTCCGGACCAGATTCCTTCCAGCACCCTCAGTTCATCATCCCTTCCGACGAACATGTTATGTGAGATGTCACCGGGGTATTCGATTGTTTCAAATTGTAAACAATTTTGTTTATCTTTTATTTTTGTAAACAATTCTGTTTACTATTTTCTATCATCAACAGGTTCTAACGGGGTGGGCCTAGAAGGTCGAGAATCGACCATGGAAACAACAGAAATCGGATTCGCGGAGTCCCTGGGAAGGACTATTCTGCGAGGGAGTCCGTTCTCAATAGGAAAGCCGTCCTTACGATTCCAGGATCTCCAGGATTCTCTCGGCCACATAGAGTCTGTTTCTCCGCTGGCCTGTTATTTCCTTCAGGATGCCTCTCGACTCCAGCGCGTTCAGGATATTGGCGGCGGATGTCGCGCTGATGCCGAGGGCACTCGCCACGTCTTTTATCCTTACATACGGGTTGATGAACAGCATCTCGACGGTTTTCACCTGATTCGCGCTGGTTTCATTCAGGATCTCCTTCCGGTATGCATGCAGTCTGTCGATCATCTGTATCGATTTCTCGGCCTGCGTGGACAGTCCTCTAAGGAAGAACGCGATCCATTCCTCGATCTCATCATTCTCCCTGACGGCGCTGAGGCGTTCGATGTACTCGGAACGGTACCGGTTGAAGAATTCGCTGGGGCAGAGGACGGGGTGGACGAGGGTGTCGTTGAGGCGGAGCATCAGCATGATGGTCAGCCTCCCCATCCTGCCGTTCCCGTCCTTGAACGGGTGTATGGTCTCGAACTGGTAGTGGGCCAATGCCACTTTGATCAGAGGATTCTCGTATTCGTCGGAATCGATGTATCCGAACCATTGGTCCATCAGCCAAGGCACGGCGTCCGGAGGCACGGGAACGTATCTGGCGGTCTCGAGGTCATCTCCCGCATCGCCTACGAACACCTGGCAGTCTCTGAAGGATCCGGGGTTGCAGTTCGATCCACGGGTGCCATCGAGGAGGATCCCATGCAGTCTGAATAGCAGCTTCTCCGAGAGATGTTCCCCGTCGACGATGGCTTCGAGACCTTCTTTCAGAGCATCCCTGTAGTTCGCCACCTCCTTGTTATCTTCGGCTTTCCTCCTGTCACGTTCCGGCTGTTTGGAGGACCTGTACATGTCGCCCATCGTGGTGCCCGTCCCTTCGATCGCGGACGAAAGCGTGGATTCCTTCAGCGCGAACGCGGTCAGTATGATGTCGCGTTCGGGGGCGGTCATCTGCGAGACCTTTCCGTCGAGCCTTCCCAACAGGATTAGGGTCTGATCGAGCATTTTCTGGATGTTCGCATCGATCGTCAACTCGAATGGAAGCCGATTGGGGCGGAAGTAGCAGTATTGCCCGTTGTCGGACCATATGACCTCCCCCGATTTCACGGAGTGGAACGATCTCTCATCCATGCTATATCCAACTTCAGTGGATTATAAAATTCTATATTCCAAAAAAACGCCGTTAAGTTGAATATAGAATCGGGTACATGCGAGAAGTTGTCTTGTTCGGAGAATCATTTCCCCAAATATGTCGTATATCCGACAGGCACGTCCTTCACCAGATACGTTCCGTCGCCGGAGAGATGGAAGACATGGTCGTCGTCCCGCATCCTCCTCGCGTCGATGACGAGGATCACCATGTTCTCTTCGCAATGTCCCCTGCGCAGAGCGATCTCCCTGGCGTAATCCAGCGATGCCGTCAGGTGGACCTCGCAGCGCCTCATCGGGAGGATCCTCCCGCACTCCTGTATCGAGGTCCATGCCTCCGCCGAGGTCCCGTGATACAGATGTTCCGGGGGCTCGACCTCGTTCTCGTATTCGATGTCGATGCTGTGCCCGTGGTATGCGCGGATCCCCGTCCCGTCCTCGGAGATCTCGTACCTCCCGTTCGACGCAGCCACCTGCAGGACCGTCTCCCTGTCCATCCCGCCGAGCCTCTCCACATCGTCGATGAGGAACCATCCGTGCTCGTCGTGCGGGATGTCCCCGCGGTGCCTGAGGATCCTGCTGAGCCTCTTCGACAGTCTGACCGGGTCGTCATCGGCCATCTCAATCCCAGAACCTCTTGTTCTTCGCGTACAGGATCTCCGCGTTCATGATCCCGCGGTAGAACTCGTCCTCGTCGATGTACATGCTGCAGAGGATCCTCGATGCCGCATCCGGCCCGATCCCCCTGCCGGCGAGGCAGATCACGGCCCTCTTCCCGTGCTCGTTCACGAGGTTGGCGTTCCTGGACAGGCGCAGCCTGTCCTTCTTCTCCTGGGCGGACAGCTCCTTGTGCTTCACGAGGGCGATGTTCTGCCTCTCGTATCCCTTCAGCACCGCGACCATGTTGCCGTTGCAATGGGGGCAGACGAACCTCTTGGGCGCATCCGCCACGCGGAACCTCCACTGCGACCCGCAGTTCAGGCAGGATGCGAACAGAACCTCCTCTTCGAGCCTCTTCTTAAGCGCCATCAGGATGGAATGGTCGGCGCGGACCGGCTGCATCAGCTCCTTGGAGCGCGTGATCCCCTCCAATCCGATGGAGGATATCGATCCCGGGACCACCTCGATCTCACCCGAGGCCATCATGGAGACCACCTTCTCGGTGTCCGGGATGTCCAGGTCCTCCCACAGGACCTTGCTGACCGCCTCCTTGTAAGCCGGTGTGTCCCTGTGCAGGTCGAACAGCCTCTGGAAGTTCATGAAGCGGTGGTCGGCGTTCTTCTCGATGATACCGAACTTCTTCGCGACGAATACGAACCTCCATCTGAGGAAGGTGGAGTTCAGGATGGTCATCCTCGAGAGGGCCTCGATTGTACCGGGTTTGACCGATGTGACCGTCTGCAGGATGTCGTCGCGCCTCATGTTGCGGGGAAGCTCCAGAATGATCCTGTACGGATCGGCGGTCATCCCGACGCTCTCCCCCAGACGGGCGGAGAGCAGCGCGGCGTAGATCTTCCCCAATGTCTCGTTGACCCTGCTGCCGAAGCAGCAGTTGACGATGGCCAGCCTGTCCCCGACCTCTACGGTGACCGTCCTGTCGGTGGGCATGACGAAGCGCTCGTCCTGTTCCGCCAGGTATCTCTTCACGACCTCGACGCATCCCGCGTCCCCGGGATACTCGTCGAAGTTCCTGAGGCGCCTCATGCGCCCGACCTCCATCGCCACCTCGAACGGCACCGGGATGTCGGATCCGACCCAGTTCGGAACGGATCCCACGTCCCTCGCCTCTTCCACGAGCAGCTCGTCCTCCCTCATCTCGACGATGCGCCAGGTCCTGCCCTTGGCGATGAACATGGCGTATTCCTCGGCGAACGAGGCGACGAAGCTCTCGTCCAGCGTTCCGATGATGGCGCGGGTGCCGATGTCCCTGACGAGGTAGGTCCTCTCGTCGGGGATCATGGAGATGTTGCTGTAGAAGTAGTCCATCCCCTTGCGGCTCCTGCGGAACGACCCGTCCTCGTCGATGAAGACCAGCTTGATGGACTGCAGCTGCGCCAGGACGTCCTCCATGTCCTGTTTGGTAAGATCCCTGAACGGCCAGGAGTTCGAGAACATCTTGTAGGCCGTATCGGTGTCCATCCCGCCGGACATCGTCATGGCGATCAGCTGGTTCGCCACCACCGATAGGGGGCACGGACGTCCCTCCCAGGATTCTATCTCCTTCGCGTCGCACTTCCTGGCGATGACCATGGCCTCGGCGACCTCGTCGGGGGCGGTGGCGAGCACCCTGGCGCGGATCTTCTCCCCTACGCGGTGCCCCGCCCTGCCCGCTCTCTGGATCATGCGCGACACCTGTCTCGGCGAGTTGTACTGGATGACCATGTCGGTTGTACCGACGTCTATCCCCAGTTCGAGCGACGAGGTGCATATCAGGGCCCTGAGGTCCCCGGATTTGAAGCGGTCCTCCATCTCCATCCTCGTCTCCTTCGACAGGGAGCCGTGATGGACCTCCAGCGGGAGCGACTCGTCCCACAGGTGGTACCTGGCGGCGAGCCATTCGGCAGTCTCCCTCGTGTTGACGAAGAAAAGCGTGGACCTCCCGGACTCTATGATCTCCCTGGCACGGGCCATGACGCCGATGATGTCCGGATCGCCCTGCAGCCTGTCGACGAGCTTGGGGTCCTCGATCTGAGGAGGGCTCTCGACCTGGATGTCGAACTCGCGGAAGGTGTCGTGCTTGAGGACGGCCACTTTGCGTCTCGGGCCGACGAGGAACCTGGCGACGCTGTCCGGATTCCCGACGGTCGCCGACAGCCCGATCCTCTGATACTCGCCCGCCAGGAGGGTGAGCCTCTCCATGGCGACGCTGAGCTGCGCCCCGCGCTCGCTGTCCGAGAGCTCGTGGATCTCGTCGATCACGACCCATTCCACGGCCTTCAGATGCTGCAGGAGCCTCTTCCCGGTGAACAGGACCTGGAGGGTCTCCGGGGTGGTGATGAGGATCTCCGGCGGATTCTGGGATTGGGCGTTCCTCTCCGCTTGGGATGTGTCCCCGTGCCTGACGCCCACCGAGATCCCCAGCGCCTTCCCGTAGTCTGCCATCCTGCGGAGCATGTCGCGGTTCAGGGCCCTCAGCGGCGTGACGTAGATGCACCTGAATCCGGTGCGCTTGCCCTTGGTGGCGTGTATCGTGTCGAGGATCGGCAGCATCGCCGCCTCGGTCTTCCCTATCCCTGTCGGAGCGACGAGCAGGACGTTCCCGCCCTCGAGTATCCTCGGTATGGCATCCGCCTGGGGAGGCGTGGGTTCGGTGATCCCCCTCTCCGCCAGCGCCCCGATGAGTTCGGGGCACAGCTTCGGGAAGGGCATGGTATGAGAAAGGTAAGGGTGCCGGGGCACGGGCCCCGGCTTTTGGATCTTCACTCGGCCTTGGGGGCCGCTTCCTTGGGAGCGGTGACCTCGAGCAGGACCTGGGACAGGTCCATGACCTTGATGGAGGAGCCGCATTTCTTGGCGCCCTGGGTGAGGTTCAGCACGCAGAACGGGCAGCAGGTGATCAGGATCTCCGCACCAGTGGCTTCCGCGTCGTGGATCCTCTCCACGGCGATGGCGGTCGCGAAGTCGTTGAACTGGCTCTTGTATCCGCCTCCGGCACCGCAGCACCTGGAGTTCTCCCTGGACCTGTCCATCTCGACGAACTCGACGCCCTTGATCTTCTTGATGACGTTCCTGGGAGCGTCGAAGACGCCCATGTGCCTTCCGAGGTGGCAGGGGTCGTGGTAGGTGACCTTGTGGTTGAACTCGTGGTTCAGCGGCAGCTTCCTGTCGTTGATCAGCTGCTCGACGTACTGGGAGAAGTGGTAGACGTTCTGTCCGACCTTGGCGTAGAACCTGCCGAAGTCCGAGCTGACGGTCTTGTAGCATCCGGAGCAGGTCATGACCATGTCCTTGGCACCCATCCCGTCGGCCTTCTCGACGACGGTCTCGGAGCATCCGAGGGACTCGTCGAGGGTCCCGGTCCTGATGAGCGGGGAGGAGCAGCACCACTCTTTGTCGCCGAGGCAGTTCATCTTGACGCCGGCCCTGGAGAGCACGGTGACTCCGGCCTGGGCGATGTGCTGCATCCTGTAGGATCCGGTGCATCCGGCGAAGAAGATCACATCGGGCACCTTGGCGCGCTCGACATCAGCGGGCCACCAGGCGTCCCTCTTGGAGGGGGGCTCGCCGTAGGGGTTGTGGACCTTGCTGACGTTCTTCTTCATACCCTTGTGGGCGGAGAGGGGTCCGGCGCCGTTCTGGACGATCCAGGCCCTCATGTCCTCCCAGAAGTCGACCAGGTGGATCTTGGCGTGGCAGACGACCTCGCAGTTCCCGCATCCGGTGCACTTGTACATGGCGTCGACGAACTCGGGGCTCAGGGAGACCTCTCTTCCCAGGAGTCCGTCCAGGGCTCCGGATCCGGCCTTGTCCAGCTGGTTGATGTAGTAGATCTTTCCCCTCGGGGTGACGGACTCCCAGGGGGTCTGGTTGTGCGCCTCGCACACATCGATGCAGTACCCGCACTGGAGGCAGGCGGTCAGGACCTTCTGGACGCGGGGGAGTTTGATGAACTCCGGCTTCTTGACGGTGATTTCTACCATGAGGATATTCTCCGTTGGATTCGGGCGCATCCGACGCGCGCCCTTTCTGGGAAGTCGAAAATCCGACCGTATATAACCGTTCACGGTCGGGAAGGGATATACAGGGGTTTCTGGGACGCGAATAATGAGAAGAAATGAGATTATATGTCCGGAGGCGATGGCGTGCCATGGATTCCCCCGGGGTGTACGACGATTGGACGGGCAACGTGGTGAACGGCGCCGATGTGAGAAGTCTCGACATCGGCGCGGTGCGCGCCGCCAGGGCCGCGTTCCGTGAGAGGTTCCCCGAGAGGGCGGAGGAGAGCCAGGCATGGGACGATCAGACGTTCCTGACCAGGGCCGGCGTGCTCAAGAGGGGGAAGGTGACTGTGGCCTCGCTGATCCTCCTGGGGAAGAAGGATGCGGGGTTCCTGCCTCAATCGGTCTGTGTCAGATGGAGGCTGCTCGATCCCGACGGGGTCCCGCAGGATTCCAGGACGTTCCAGGGTCCGATGCTGCTGTCCTCGTCCCAGGCCGTCTCGATGATCAGGAACTGGACCTGCAAGGTAGGGACGGGGGACGATGCCAGACAGGTCAGCGCCTACAGGAACTCCGTTCTCCTGGAAGCGGTCAGGAACGCCATCGCCCATCAGGATTATTCCATGGGCGGGACGGTGGATGTTATCGAGAGGGAGTCGGAGTCGGTCACGGTGATCAGCCGCGGCTCCTTCCCCGCGAGGTCCCCGGAGTCGTTCATCACCGGTCCGCCGCAATCCAAGCCTCCCCGCAACCAGTTCCTGATATCGGCGATGGCCGGTCTGGGTCTGATCCCGGCGTCCGGGACCGGGATACGTTCGATGTACGTGGCGCAGGCTGCCCGCAGGTTCCCCATGCCCGACTTCGAGGTCTCCGACGACAGGGTGTCGGTCCGGTTCCCGGGCATCAGGGGAGGGGCCTACGCACGCGTGCTCGACACCAGGGGCGATCTCGATCTGAGGACCATGATGGACCTCGACAGGCTGTCGAAATTGAGGTTCGTGCCCGAGAGGAGGATCAAATCGCTCGCCCGCAGGGGGTTGGTGGAGATCATGGACGGGGTGCCGTGTCTCGCATCGGGCGCGGGGAGGGACGTGCTCTCGGCGTTCGTCACGGTTTCCGAGGAGGATGCGGTGCTGATGCTGATCGACCGCAACGGATCCGTCTCGCGTTCCGATGTCGCCGACATCCTCGCCGCGAGGGATCCGAAGGAGCTCACGCCGGAGCAGGTCCGTGTGAAGGCGACCAACCTGCTCCAGTCGATGCGCAGGAAGGGTCTGGTGGAGAAGGCCGACGGTAGCACCCGTTCGGCCAGATACATCAGATGTCAGAAGGACGATGGTGGGCCCGGCCGGATTTGAACCGACGGCCATCTGGTTATGAGCCAGACGCTCTACCTGCCTAAGCTACGAGCCCGATGGACCACCCCATGCGGGATTCGATTAAAAAAGTATCGCGGAAGCGACCATCGACGGGCTACGCTGAAGGAGTGAATGGGAAGAATGGCGCCGCCACACGGATTTGAACCGAGGACCTTGTGATTAACAGTCACACGCTCTACCTGCTGAGCTACGGCGGCTTGTAGGATTGCGTGAATGGAAGGGTGTTATATAAAACTATGTTTCGGGAAAATATGGCTGGGGGCTCAGACCCCCAGCTTTGAACGGTTTTTCAGTTCTTGGTGCGCTTCTTGGCCTTCTTCTCTTTGGACTCGGAGATCTCTCCGTCCTCGAAGTCCATCCTTCCGTAGAAGATCTCGCGGGACTCGAAGGCGCGCTTCCCGATGGCCTTCCCCTTCGGGGTCAGCTCGTAGATCTTCATCAGGCGCTTGCCGGCCTCGAGGTGCATCTCGAGGAGACCGAGGGAGACGAGCTCGTCGGCGGTCTTGATGACGGTCTTGTAGTTCTTCGCGATGCGGAGCATGTCCGTGGCCATGATGCGGTCGTTCTCGTAGATGAGGGACATGATGTCGGTCGCGTACCTGCTCGAAAGAGGGGACTGATAATCAGTAATCATCGTGGTATCGAACGTTTGCGATATATAAATCGGTTAGGGCGCGGGTATATAAGCTATGACCGCAAGAGTTCGGACAACCCGCGCGCGATAGGCATTAAAGCAATGGCGTACATGGAGTCGCGATTCCAATGAAGATAGACGTCAAGTACGGAAAGGACGGGGTCCAGGAGACCGTGGTCCCCGACCCGAACTACATCGGCACATTCTACCCCAAGGACGTCGCATGCGGGGACCCGGACGAGGTCATAGGGGGGTCCATAGACCACCCTCTCGGCTACGGGTCCATGGCGGAGTTCCTCGAGGGAGGCGAGGATGTCGTCTTCATCGTGAACGACGGCACCCGCCCCACGCCCACCGCCAAGGTCCTCGACGCCCTGTCCAAGAGGATGGACCTCAGATCCGCCAGGTACCTCATCGCCACCGGCACCCACAGGGACATGACCCCCGAGGAGTACGGCTTCGTCTTCGGCTCCCACTACGAGGAGCTGAAGGACAGGATCTTCTGCCACGACGCGAAGAACTCCGAGTGCGTCAACCTCGGGACGTCCAAGAACGGCACGCCCATGGAGGTAAACAAGATGGCCGTGGATGCGGACCGCCTGGTGATCATCACCTCGGTGGAGCCCCACTACTTCGCCGGATACACCGGTGGAAGGAAATCCTTCCTGCCCGGAGTCGCGTCCTACCGCACCGTGGAGGCGAACCACAAGCTGGCCATGAGCCCCGCGGCGCAGTCCCTGGCTCTCGAGGGCAACCCGGTCCACGAGGACATGATGGATGCGCTCGAGGTCATCAAGGGGAAGAAGATCTTCTCCATCCAGATGATCCTGGACAGGCACCAGAACATCTACCGCGCCGTATCCGGGGACCTGAACCAGGCGTTCCACGAGGCCATCGGATGGGCGAACGAGGTGTTCTCCGTCCCCATCCCCGAGAAGGCCGATGTGGTCATCTCGGTGGCCCCGTACCCCATGGACGTGGACCTGTACCAGTCGCAGAAGGCGCTGGACAACGGCAAGTGGGCCCTGAAGGAGGGCGGGAAGATCGTCATGGTCTCCAAGTGCAGGGAGGGCATCGGGAGCGACACGTTCCTGAAGCAGCTCTCCTCGTCCAGCGACCCCAGGCAGGTGCTGGAGAACATCAAGGCCGGGTACAAGCTCGGCTACCACAAGGCCGCCAAGATGGCGGAGATCGCCACGTGGGCGAGCATCTGGGCCGTCACGGATCTCGACCCGGAGCTGCTGAGGAAGGCCAACATCACGCCCTTCCCGACCGTCCAGGCCGCGGTGGATGCGGCCCTGGCGGAGGACCCCTCGGCGAGGGTCATGGTCCTGATGGACGGAAGCGTGACGATCCCCAGGTTGGAGTGATATTCATGTCGGGAAGTACGGAGTTCAAGGCTGACAGCCTCGAGAAAGTGAGGAAGGCGGTCAACGTATGCACGATGTGCGGGTTCTGCAAGAGCGTCTGTCCGTCGTTCAAGTCGATCGGTTGGGATTCGGCCCTGTCCAGGGGACGCATAGTGCTCACATACGGTCTGCTGACCGGGGAGCTCCAGCCGGACGAGTCCCTCGTCAGGAACATGTACACGTGCACCACGTGCGCGGACTGCGTCCGCAGGTGCCCCTCGAAGGTCGAGATCGTCGACATCATCGAGCTGTGCCGCGCGGACCTGGTGAAGGCGGGATGCATCCTGCCCAAGCACGAGGCCATGTGCGAGAACATAAACAGGACCGGCAACCCGTTCGGGGAGACCGGATCCAGGCAGGATGCGCTGGGCAGGAAGCCCCACAAGGCCAAGGTCGGCTATTTCGCCGGATGCACCGCCACGTTCCGCTCCAAGGAGACCGCCAGGGCCACCATGTCCATCCTCGACAAGATGGGGATCGACTTCACCACCCTGGACGAGACCTGCTGCGGGTCCGTCATGCAGAGGGTCGGATGGCCCCAGGAGGACGTCACCAAGCTGATGCAGGCCAACGTCGATGCCATCAAGGCGATGGGCGTCGAGACCCTGGTGCTGTCCTGCGCCGGATGCTACAGGATGTTCAAGCACGAGTACCCCAAGTACGTCGACGTGCCCTTCGAGGTCCTTCACATCACCGAGTTCCTAGCCGACAAGGACCTGAAGCTCAAGTCCGTGGACGGCGTCGTCGCCACCTATCACGACCCCTGCCACCTCGGCAGGCACTGCGGCGTGTACGAGGCCCCCCGCCAGGTGATCTCGAAGATCCCCGGGCTCCAGTTCAAGGAGATGCAGTACAACAGGAAGACCAGCCACTGCTGCGGAGGCGGCGGAGGGGTGCGTTCCGCATACCCCGAGGAGGCGATGGACATCGCTTCCACCAGGCTGGACGAGGCCGGCTTCGCCGACCTCCTCATCACCTGCTGCCCGTTCTGCGTCAACAACCTGTCCGCCGCCAAGGGCGACAGGAAGATGCAGGTCAGGGACCTGGTCGAGCTCATCGACGAGCTGATGTGATTTGACAAACCAATTCAGGAGGCCCCCTTCGGGGCCTCCCCTCATCATGGGGATCCTGAACGTCACTCCCGATTCCTTCTCCGACGGCGGGAGCTGGACCGATCCCCGCGAGGCGGTCCGCCATGCGCTCGATATGATAGACCAGGGCGCGGACATCATCGACATAGGAGGGGAGTCCACCCGCCCCAATTCCGCCCCCGTTCCGGCGGACGAGGAGATCGCGAGGCTGGAGCCCGTCCTCAGGGAGCTGGTCCCGTCGATTTCCGTTCCCGTCTCCGTCGATACGATGAAGACGCGGGTCGCCGAGCGCTGCATCGACCTGGGCGCGGAGATCGTCAACGACGTCTACGGTCTGAGGGACGAGGGGATGGCCGAGCTGTGCGCCTCCACCGGCGTCCATGCCGTCATCATGCACATGAACGGCATGCCGAAGGCCATGCCCGCCTCGATGGGCGGGGATGTCAAGGCGCAGGTGCGTGATTTCCTCCGCGAACGCACGCAGGCCGCTCTGGACGCGGGCATGAGTGAGGACAGGATGATCCTGGATCCCGGCATAGGGTTCGGGAAGGATCCCGACGAGAACATGGCCATACTGAAGGACAGCGCGTACTTCTCAGATGGATACCCGGTGCTATCGGGATCCTCTCGCAAGCGCTTCCTCGCCGCATGGTTCCCAGATATGGATCGCGATGAAGCATCCGCCGAAGCCGCCAGAATGGCCGCGGATTCGGGAGCGGACATCGTCCGCGTGCACAACGTCGAGGCGACGAGGCTCAGAGTTTCAGGATCACGCCTATCGCGATGACGATCACGATGATGATCCCGGCGGAGCCCCAGAAGAGGTACTCCTTGGTCTTCTCCTTCTTCTCGCGAGCCTCCTCGTTCCGTCTGCATTCCTCGTTGCAGTACTCGTCCCCGAATGGGACCGGGTCCCCGCAGTACTTGCAATGCGAATGTTCGGGTAGTCTGAGGCCGCCTGCCATGTCACGCGTGATGGCGAATCGCGATTTTAAGTTGCCGAAGCGACGTTCCGAGCATCCGTGGTCATGGCTCCTAGGTCTCTCTTAGAACTTTGTTATTAGATATCTCGTAAGTAGGCACTACTTAACTCGGGTCGTTCTAGAACATCTCGCCGGTGACGGCAGGATGCGAAGAATGAGGATAACGCTGTTCAACGTCAGGAGCAAGGCGACGATGAAGATGGATTTGGACCCGGGCGAGGGGATCCGCGACATCGCGGACATCGCCTCGGAGACATGGGGTCAGGGGAGCAGGATGGTCCTGAGGGACGGGTACTCGATCCTGAACCCGGAGAACGACATCGCGGGGATCCGCGACGGGGATGTCATCGAGGTGCTGCCCGACCCGTTCAGATGAGCCACCAATCCTTGAAATACGGCGTGTGTGTCGGGCGTCTCCGAAGTGATGCGAGATGACCGGAAGGATGGGAACGCGCGCCGATGTTCTGTTCGGGCCCGGAGCAATGGCCGCCATACTGGATGCCGCGGAGAAGGGGACGAGCGGAGGGCTCTCCGGAACGGTCGAGACCGACGAGAAGGGTTCGTATCGCGTCGTCACCGGCACCGGCAGGTTCGATGTCGGGATGTTCTTCCCCGCCGAGGGCACCGAAGCGACGGATGCCATGACAGAGGAGCTCAGGAAGCACTGCGGCACAGGCGTGATGGTCGTCATCGATCCCGAGATCGGGGAGCTCGCGGTCTACCGCGTCGAATCGGACGGATGCATGATGGCCTCCGCCCTGATGTCAGAGTGATTCACACCCAGATCGCGTGGCGGTTGCGCATCTCCTCCTCGGTGATGCGCCTGCGCGCCATTATCTCGCTGACGATCCCGTCGAACAGGAGCAGCGAGGAATCCTCGAAAACGGTCCCCAGGGGAGCGACCTCCTTCACGTCGTCCCCGTCGGGGACGGTCATGGATATGACCACGTCGGAGGTCCCCGCCAGGGGGCAGTCCTCCACGCCGGTGACGCAGATCACCCTGGAGCCTATGCGTCTGGCGATCTTCGCCGTCTGAACGACGGACGATGTCTTCCCGGTGTTGGAGATGAGGATGGTCAGATCCTCCCTCCCGATTATCGGGGTGGTCATCTCCCCGACGAAATGCACATCCAGCCCGAGCTGGACCAGACGGACGGCGAACATCTGCCCCACGAGGCCGGATCTCCCGGACCCGTAGATGAAGACCTTGCGGCTGCCGAGGATCCCGCCCACGAGCTCCTCGCGGGCGTTCGGATCCACGGAATCCAGGGCCTTCCTGCAGTTGGCGAGGATGCCGTCGACGGAGTCCAAATCACTCACCGGCGGCAGCGGCCGATTCCGCCGCCTTCTTCCTCTCCCTGAGCTCCTTGGCGGCCTTCTTGGTCAGGATCCTCTCCTGTATGATCCTCATGTACATGGCATCGTGCTCCAGGAGCGGCGACGTGGAGATGATCGTGCAGTCGGGCCTCATCTCGCTCAGGGCCTCGGCCAGGGGGTCGAACTTGAGGTCGCCCTTCTTTATCGGGGTCAGCCTCTTCTCGTTGCCCTCGGAGTACTCGACGCCGGCGAAGGCGGTGTGCATCCTGCCATTGCAGTAGGGCTCGACGGTCTCCATGAGGTTCAGGAAGTCGTCCGCCTCCAGCAGCGTCCCGTTCGTGCGGGAGTGGTGGTGGGAGAAGTTGATGACCGGCGTCAGGTCGCCGATGTCCTCGCAGATCCCGAGCACCTGGTCCAGGGAGCCGAAGACGTCCTCCTGCCCGGTGATCTCGATCCCGAGCCTGGGCTTGAGCCCGCAGCCCTTCCACCAGTCCACGATGGCGCCCAGGTTGTTGTAGATGTTCTCGTCCACGGTGTCCCTGTCGCGCCCCTCCTCGTATATCCCGAGGCTGGTGACCACGATGTCGCCGTCGAGGGCGTTCATGATCAGACCCGCGTGGCGGATGCTGTCCATGCAGCTGTAGGTGAGGTCGTCGTCCCCGCCCAGGTCCATGTAATAGGGGGTGTGGATCGACAGTTTGACATCGAGCCTCTTGGCCATGTGGCCCAGGTTCCCGAGGGACCCGAAGGTCTTGGCGACGGGGGACGGCATGAACAGGAGGTCGTCGTCCTCCTCGATGGGCTCGTCCGGGTCGCTGATGGGCTCTCCGTCCCTCATGATCTCGACGACGAAGTCCTCCTCGATGTCCTTGATGGTCAGACCGATCTCCTCGTCCTCGGGGGGACGGGGGAATACGCCAGCGCGAACCATCTGGATCTCCAGTGCGCTGAGGCTGAGGTTATGGACATCCTCTATGCCGTCCTTCAGGGTGCGCCCTTTGCAGGACAGGGGTATTCCGGCCGGACCGAACCTTATCATGAGTGCGGCTAATCCCCCTTAAGTAAATAAGGCGTTCGTCATCGTCGGCGCATCTTTCGTCTTAAGGGAAGTTGCGGACGGTGTTTTTTAAATACCAGTAGAATTAGGGTCCGCGTATGAACTCTGGCAGGGCCGTCGCCATATTCGGCGCGTTGTTGGCGGTGGTGTCCATCGTGGTGGCGTGGGTCTATTACGAAGGCATCATGGTCGTCATCTCGCTGTTCGCATTGGTGTACGGGGCCATCGCATCCAAGCGTTGTTCCGCCAGGGCGTGCATGTACATCACGGTGGCCTCGGCGGCCGCCCTGGTGTGCACCGTGCTCTCCGTGACGGTCCTGAGCCAGGGCAATTTCCTGGGCGACAACGGCAAGCCGACCATCTTCTGGTTCGTTCTGATAGGATTGGTCCACACCGTCCCCGTGGTCCCGCTGACCTTCGCCACCTATGTCGTCTTCGCGTCGGTGACCGGCGCGTCCTACAACTGGGCCGTCGTCAGGGGTCTCAGCCCGTTCATCGGGATGGGCATGGAGGTCCCGGGATTCGTGCTCGAGTACGTGTTCCAGGGTTCCGATAACTGGATGACCGACAACGGGTACATCCTGTACCAATTCCTGATGACGGCCATCGTCATGATCGTCTTCGCGTGGTACGTATCGAGGCACATGAGGGCCCACCGCATCATCGTGAACGAGAACGGGGTGGGTGAGATCCAATGCTGACGCGCGAACGGGACGAGTACGAGCGCAGGGTCGCATGGGCGATGCTGATACTCTGCCCCCTGTCGTTCCTGTTCATCTCGGTCTTCTCGTTCATCGGGGTGATGCCCGGCATCGAGGCCGGACACCCGGCGATATACCTGGAGGCGACCTGCTTCGCATGGGCTCTGGTGTCCATGCTGCTCCCGGCGCTGAGGCTCCTCAGGCTCGTCTCCATGCCCCGCATGTTCCTGGTCGTCGTCTACGCGAACATGTACTTCTACGTCATTTCGCTGAACATCGGCTTCTACATGAATATCAGCTGGTGGGGCGACATGGGACACGTGATCTCGTCGATGATCGTGTCGATGATCGTGTTCATAGCGCTGTGCGTGATGGAATGCAAATCGCCTTCCCACGTCACATTCGGCCGGAGGTCCGGCATGGCCGCCATGCTCTTCCTGGTGGCCCTCAGCTTCGGGGGCATCTGGGAGATGATGGAGGGGTTCGCGGACTTCGCCGGCGGCGACTCGTACATGGTGTACGGCGCCAGCGATACCATGGGCGATCTTACCGCCGATCTCATCGGAGCGTTCATCGTCACCGTCTGCGCATACGTCTACCTTGGCCGCAACACCGCGGACGACATCGCATCCACGGTCAGGATCGGCAGGGCCGCGTTCGTCGTCGAGGACTCCGGAGATGGTGGATCGGAGCGATGTCAGGCAGGCCCTCTGGGGCGACGGGGTCAAGGCGACCCGGACCGTGATAACGGTCCTGTTCCTGGTATCCTGCATAGTCTATCTGCTGGTGGTCCACGCTTCGGGCATAGAGACGGAGGTCATCCGCGACAGGTTCTACAAGAACGCCGAGCCGCTGTTCCACGGGGACATGCCGGCCACGGAGTATCCCCCTCTGGCATTGCTGTTCATAGCGATCCCCCGGCTGTTCGGGTCCACCGAGTGGGGATACGAGACGGCGTACGTCGCGCAGATGTTCGTGTTCATGGTCGTCGGACTGCTCCTGTCGTCGCGTCTGGCGAAGGACCTGGGGTTCGACAGGCGCAGGGCGATGATCGCCTACGCCATCCTGACGCTGCTGATGCTGGAGTTCGTCCTGGACCGTTTCGACATGATTGTCACCGTGTTCACGCTCGCCTCCATCGTGATGTTCATCGAGAAGAGGTACCCGGCGGCGTTCTTCCTTCTGGCTTGCGGCACCCTGCTGAAGGTGTATCCCGCGATGCTGTTCCCGGTGTACATGCTGTTCCTGTGGCAGGGCCGCGAGCTCCGCGAGTCGGTCGTCGGGGCCGCGACGTTCATCCTCACGGGGCTGGCGGTCGTGTTCGTGTGCCTGGTCCTGGAGCCTCATGCGATCACGAGCTTCGTCGGGTACAACGGCGACAGGCCGTTGCAGATCGAATCGACCGCCGCCACTCTGCTGTACCCCCTGTCTATGTTCGGGATATCCGAGATGTGGATCCAATCCGCCAAGGAATACGGCAGCTTCATGTCCGACAATCTGAGGGGCCCCCTGCCTGATGCGGTGGCCGTCCAGCTCCTGCCCGTCCTGGTGATCTGCATCGCCGCCGTGTGGGCGATTTATTCGATATATGTGCTGAAGGCCCCCAGGGCACTCGCGCCGATGGCCGTCACGTGCCTGGTCTGCATGATCATGTTCCTGGCGGTGAACAAGGTGTTCTCCTCGCAGTACATGATCTGGCTCATCCCCGTGGTGCTGACGGTATGCGCGGTATGCGACGACCGGTACGCCCAGAGGCTGTTCTGGATGTCCGTCCTGTCCATGGTGCTCACCCAGGTGTGCTTCGCGTACAACATCGGATACCTGGGCGGAGGGGACGGGATAAACGATCTCGGGATGATGCTGCAGCTCGCGAGGAACCTCATCGTCCTGGCGATGCTCGCCGATGCGCTCAGGGAGATGCTGGCATATATCCGTCCGGGCATCCCCGCGGACGATTCCGGGGCCGTCGCCACGCTTAAATAAGAGCACCAGTTAGTCGGGATGCTCTTCAGAGCCGATGAATGATGAAGGCGCATTTGAGCGCCGGAAAGAGGTAATTGAAATGTCCGTATATGTGAAATTCGAGACGCCCAAGGAGATCTCCGACAAAGCCTACTCCCTCGCCGAGATGGCCAGGGACGGCGGCAAGATCAAGAAGGGAACGAACGAGGTCACCAAGGTCGTCGAGCGCGGCAACGCCGCCATCGTCATCATGGCCTCCGACGTCGAGCCCCCCGAGATCCTGGCCCACATGCCCGCTCTGTGCGACGAGAGGAACGTCCCCTACGTCTACGTTCCCAGCAAGACCGAGCTCGGTGCCGCCATCGGACTCGACAAGCCCACCGCTTCCATCGCCATCATGGACGTCGGCAAGGGCAAGGCCCTCTGCGACGAGATCGCCCAGGCAGTCAAGAACCTGAAAGGCTGAAGGTGAGCTGAATGGTAGACACCGACAGCATACCCGCCGAGGTCGTTGAGGTCATCGGCAGGACCGGAATGACCGGGGAGGCAACCCAGGTCAAGGTCCGTGTCCTCGACGGCCGCGACAAGGGCAGGATCATCACCAGGAACATCATGGGTCCCGTCAGGATGGGGGACATCCTCATGCTGAGGGAGACCTCGAGAGAAGCCAGGAAACTGGGCATGAGGTGATTCGAATGGTTGACACCACCAGGAAGTGCTCCTTCTGCGGAGCCCCGATCGAGCCCGGAACCGGCAAGATGTACGTCAAGAAGGACGGCACCGTCCTGTTCTTCGACGCCAACAAGTGCTACAAGAACATGATCGAGCTCAAGAGGGTGGCCAGGACGACCCTGTGGACCGAGAAGGCCCACGCGGAGAAGGCCACCAAGCTCAAGGCCATGGAGAAATCCGGGGCCGCCGAGAAGACGGAGTGAGCGTCATGGCCATGGAGCAGACCTACCTCATGGTGAAGCCCGACGGAGTCCAGCGCGGACTCTGCGGCGAGATCGTCTCCCGCTTCGAGAAGAAGGGACTGAAGATCGTCGGCATGAAGCTGATGACCATCTCCAAGGAGACCGCGGAGAACCACTACGGGGAGCACAAGGGCAAGCCCTTCTTCCCCTCGCTGATCTCCTACATCACCTCCGGACCCGTCCTCGCGATGGTCCTCGAGGGAGAGAACGCAGTCTCCGTGTGCAGGGGAATGATGGGCAAGACCAACCCGGCCGAGTCCGCCCCCGGCACCATCCGCGGGGACTACGCCATGGTCACCGGGATGAACATCATCCACGGATCCGACTCCGTCGACTCCGCCAAGAGGGAGATCTCCATCTTCTTCAAGCCCGAGGAGCTCATCTCCTACGAGAGGACCTCGGACAAGTGGATCTACGAGTGATTCCAAACCTTTTCAACAAACCACTTCCTTTACATCAACAGGGGTGTCCCTCATGGCGATTAGGCAACCGGTAGTCAGTGTTCTGGGTCACGTCGATCACGGCAAGACCAAACTGTTGGACCGTATCAGAGGGACGTCCGTCCAGGCCAGGGAGGCCGGGGCCATCACCCAGCACATCGGAGCGACCGAGGTCCCGATCGACCACATCTACAAGATGTGCGGCAAGCTGATCGGGTCCAAGAAGTTCGACGTCCCCGGTCTGCTTTTCATCGACACCCCCGGGCACCAGTCCTTCGTCACCCTGCGCGCCAGGGGCGGATCGCTGGCGGACCTGGCCGTCCTCGTGATCGACATCAAGGAGGGGCTGATGCCCCAGACCATCGAGTCGATCCGCATCCTCAGGCAGTACAAGACGCCGTTCGTCATCGCCCTGAACAAGATCGACTCCATCGAGGGGTGGATCAGCGAGGACGGGAGGCCGTTCGTCCTGTCCGAGAAGACGCAGCAGGCCCACACCATCGGCGTCTTCGAGGAGAAGATGTACAACATCATGGCCCAGCTGGCCCAGGAGGGCATATCGTCGGACAGGTACGACAGGATCGACGATTTCACGAAGGCCGTCGCACTGGTCCCGATCAGCGCGAAAGAGGGCGAGGGTATCCAGGACCTGCTCCTGGTGCTCATCGGTCTGGCCCAGCGCTTCCTCGAGACCCAGCTGGAGAAGGGAGAGGGACCCGGCAAGGGGACCATCCTGGAGATCAAGGAGGAGCGCGGACTGGGGAAGACCCTGGACATGATCCTCTACTCGGGGACGCTGAAAAAGGGCGACACGGTCGCTCTGGGCACCCGCGGGGCTCCGGTCGTCACGAAGATCAAGGCGATCCTGAAGCCCAAGCCCCTGGACGAGATCCGCGATCCGAGGGACCGCTTCGACTCCGTCAAGGAGCTCCATGCGGCCGCCGGGGTGAAGATCTCCACGCAGAACTGCGAGGGGGTCATCGCCGGAGCGCCCATCATAGTGGTCAAGGGTCCGAACGACCCCGCCATCAAGGCGCTGGCCGAGGAGACCAGCATCAAGATAGAGACGCAGGAGAACGGGATCACGATCAAAGCGGATGCGATCGGTTCGCTGGAGGCCCTCGCATACGAGGCCAAGGCGCACGACATCCCCATCAGGAAGTACGGCATCGGAGAGATCACCCGCAGGGATATCGTCGAGACCGCCTACGCGGACAAGAAGAACTGCGTCATCCTGGGATTCAACGCCACGCTCTCCAAGGACGCCGAGGCCGAACTCGCCAACCACGAGGAGCTGAAGGTGTTCACCAACCAGATCGTCTACCAGCTCATAGACGACTACATCGAGTGGGTGGAGGACTGCAAGAAGCAGAACGACACCGACAAGAGGTCCATGTTCTCGTTCCCGGCCAAGTTCATGGTGCTCCCGAACTGCGTCTTCCGTGCGAGCAAGCCCGCCATCGTGGGCGTGCGCGTCCTCGCCGGCAGGATACGCCCCGGGGAGAACCTCATCGGCCCCGACGGCAGGGACCTGGGGAGGATCAGGAGCATCCGCATCGGCGAGGATGTCCAGAAGGAGGCCAAGCAGGGCGACGAGGTCGCCGTGGCCATCGACGGCATCACCATCGGCAGGCAGCTCGACGAGGAGGGCATCGTGTACGTCGACCTCATCGAATCCGGCTACAAGCAGCTGCAGCAGGTCGACCTCAACGCCGACGAGAAGATGGCCATGGAGGAGACCGTCGCCATCAAGAGGAAGGAAGAGCCTTTCTGGGGTATGTGAGCTGGGGGTCGCCCCGTGACTTACCTCACAGTCCCGTTCTTCACCTACGTATTCTCCATCGTGCCCGTATGGCTGCCATGGCTGGCCGTCAGCCTGGTGGCGATGTACATGCTCCTGTTCCTGGAGCGTTTCGACCCCAGGACGTTCGTGTTCTGGACGGCGATAGTGTTCGTGGTGCCCTTCGCGGGCTTCCTGATGTATCTCCTCTGGGGCTGCACCGTGCCCATGCGCGCGGAGGGCAGGGCCAAGGCGGGATCCGACAGGGATTTCATGGAGGGGCAATCCGATCCCGTGCCGGATCGCGACCGCCGTCTGGCGGATCTTCTGTCCGGTTCCGGGGCGGATGCGTACACGGTCGGGAACGAGGTCTCGTTCCACTGGAGGGCCCGCGAGAGCATCGAGAGCCTGCTGGAAGCGCTGTCCGGGGCCGAGAGGACCATCCACATCGAGGCGAACCGCCTTCTGGGCGGGGAGTACGGCCGCAGGATGGCCGACATCCTCTGCCGGAAGGCCGGGGAGGGCGTGGACGTCAGGATACTGACATCCGCGCTGGGATTCGGACGCACCCCCTATCTCAGGGGGATGAAAGCCGCCGGCGTGAGTCACCGCACGTTCCATTCGGGGATCCACGCGATGTTCGCGATCAAACCGTCCAACCGCTGTCTGAGGGACATCTGCGTGATCGACGGGGTACGCGGATTCACCGGCATGGGCGCCTACGTGGAGTTCGAAGGCCGCGCCTCGTCCCGCGCCGAGCGCAGGTTCCTGGCGGACTGGTGTCACGCCTCCGGCGAGAAGGAGGAACCGGGCGAGGACATAGCCGGGACGGGGGGATGCGGCATCCAGCTGGTCCCGTCGGGACCGGACGCGCCGGACATGCCCCTGCTACACGGATATTCCGGCATGATCTCGGATGCGCGCGAGAAGCTGTTCGTCACGTTCCCGTATCTCGTCCCCGGGGACGAGATGTACAACTCGATCAAACAGGCCGTCATCGCGGGGACGGACGTCAGGCTCCTGATCCCCGCCAGGTGCAGGCACTGGTACCAGGCATGGAACTCCCTCGCGGCCGCCGGCCCCCTCATCGATGCGGGTGCCAGGGTGTACTTCGCCCCGAAGGCGATGGTCAAGTCAATGGTCGTCGCCGACGGCAGGGTCTGCACCATCGGGTCCGGGGTGTACAACTCCCGTTCGCTGTGGGCCGACTACGGGCTGAACGCCGTGGTCTACTCCGAGGATATCGCTCATCAGGCCGAGGAGGAGTTCATGAAGGAGCTGGATGGCGCGGTCGAGTGCGAGTACCGCGACTACACGGGCAGGAGCATCGGGGACAGGTTGAAGATGACCGCCGCCAGGATGCTCATGTTCCTGAACCGATGGGACAGCTGTTCTTCTTCCCATACCTATATAAATCAGCCCCTATTAGCCGACCCCTACAGGTGTTCAAATGGCAGACTTCAAAGTCATAGTGAACGATGTCAAGACAGGAAAGTCCTACAACATCGCCGTCACCGGTCACCACGCGAACTCTCTGATTGGCGTATGCATCGGAGAGGTCGTTGACGGAGTTTTCGTGGGCCTTCCCGAGTACAAGCTGCAGATCACTGGCGGTTCCGACCGCAACGGTACCCCCATGAGGGGAGACCTCCCCGGCAACAAGAGGGTCAAGCTCCTCCTGTCCGACAGCCTCGGGTTCCACGAGAAGTACCCCGGCGAGAGGAGGAGGGTCGCCATCCGCGGAAACGCGATCTCCGACGCCATCGTCCAGGTCAACATGAAGGTCGTCGAGTACGGGCCCAAGACAATAGAGGAGATCCTCAACCCCGCACCCGAGGGCGAGGCTCCCGCGGAGAACTGATGAAAGTACCGAAGCAGCCCGAGATCAACATCGGGATGATCGGGCACGTCGACCACGGGAAGACGACCCTTACGAAGGCCCTCTCCGGAGAGTGGACCGACCGTCACTCGGAGGAGCTGAAGAGAGGCATCTCCATCCGTCTCGGATACGCGGATGTCGCATTCTACAAGTGCCCCCAGTGCCAGGGCGCCGCAGCCTACGGGACCAACAAGAAGTGCCCCAACTGCGGTTCGGACACGGAGTTCCTCAGGGCGGTGTCGTTCGTCGACGCCCCCGGGCACGAGACCCTCATGGCCACCATGCTGTCGGGAGCCGCCCTCATGGACGGCGCTCTGCTGCTGGTCGCGGCCAACGAGAAGTGCCCCCAGCCCCAGACGAAGGAGCACCTGATGGCCCTGTCGATCATAGGCATCGACAAGATCATCATCGTGCAGAACAAGATCGATATCGTCACCAGGGAGCAGGCCGTCGAGAACTACAAGCAGATCAAGGAGTTCGTCAAGGGGACCATCGCGGAGAACGCTCCGATCATCCCCATCTCGGCCAACCGCGGCGTCAACATCGACATGCTCATCGAGGCCATCGAGGAGCACATCGTCTCCAAGATCAAGAGGGACCCGGACGCATCCCCGCTGATGCACGTCGCGCGTTCCTTCGACATCAACTCCCCCGGCGCCAAGCCCGAGGAGCTGAAGGGCGGAGTCCTCGGAGGGAGCCTCATGCAGGGGACCCTCAAGATCGGGGACGAGATCGAGATCGCGCCCGGCAGGAAGACCGAGGTCGCCGGAAAGGTGGTCTACGAGAACATCCGCGCCACCGTCACCTCGCTGGAGGCCGGCGGTAAGAGCGTCAAGAAGGTCGTCCCCGGAGGACTCATCGCCATCGGTACCGGTCTGGATGCGGCCATCACCAAATCCGACGGTCTGACCGGCAGGGTCATCGGGCGTCCCGGGGAGCTCCCGAAGGTCGTCCACGACTTCGAGATGAAGACCGTCCTGCTGGACCGCGTGGTCGGATCCTCCGCCGAGCTGTCCGTCGACGAGATCAAGAGCAACGAGCCCCTGATGCTGAGCGTCGGGACGGCAACGACCGTGGGCGTCGTCAAGAGCGCCAGGAGCGGTTCCGCCGAAGTGGCCCTGAAGATCCCCGTGTGCATCCTGCCCGGGCAGAGGGTCGCCATCTCCAGACGCATCTCCAACAAGTGGAGGCTCATCGGATACGGTATCGTCGAGTGACCCGCATGCAGACGGTCGTCCTCGACACAAACGCCTTACTGATGCCTTTCGAGATCAGGATCAACCTCGACCTCGCCCTGCAGGACCTGCTCGGCGAGGCGAGGATCGTTGTGCCCGGCCCTCTGGTCGGGGAGTTGAAGCACCTGGACCACAAGTTCGCGGGTGCGGCACTGGCCCTCGCCAGGAAGTACGAGATCATCCCGACCGAGCTCACCGGCGACAGCGCCGTCGTCGAGCTGGCGAAGAAGGAGAACGCCTACGTGCTCACAAACGACAAGGAGCTCCGCAGGCGTCTGAGGAAGGAGAGGATCCCGCTGATCTACCTGAGATCCGGGACCCATTTGACCCTCGAGACCTACCGATCTCAGAAGAGGGGGCTGGGAGGTTCCTCCTCGCCCTGCGAGGGATCCCACGCTTTCTTGCCGACGATCTCCAGACGTCTCTCCATCAGTTTCTTCCCCACATCGGACACGCCGTAGACGGGGACGGCTTTCCCGGCCTGGAGTACATCGGATCTCCCGTGAGCGACCTCGCGGAGGTGCTTGGACGCGCATGCGGTGATGATGTCGCACTCGTCGAAAGCCTCCTTCGCATCCTCCGGGGACAGGCCGGTGGTGTGGACCAGCGCGATGACCGCATCGCGGCCGTGCTTGGCGCGGATCTTCTCCACATCCCTCATGGACGCGGTGGTCACGGCAATTTTCTTGTAACCCATGGCGAACGCCTTGTCGGCCCCGGCGACCATGTCTATGGCCGCGGTCTCGGGATCGAGCATGTTCCCGGCTCCGACGGCATCCACGACTGCTTGGATCGGTTCGGTCTCCCTGATTCCGGAGATCCTTCCTCCGAGACCCTGCACGATGTCCGGATCGGTGACCACGGTGGTCCCGCAGCCGTCCGCCGCCAGGACCACTGCTTCGAACACCCCGTCCCTCAGGCCGGTGCTCAGCGTCTCCGAGACGCCGAAGGACAGGAAGTCCTTCATGGTGGTCTCCCTGTTCTCGGTGCACATCCCGAAGGTCCTGATACGGTACTCGATGTTCTCCCTGATCGAATCCTCGTCGAGGGTCTCGATCCCTCTGTACTTCTCGAACAGGGGGCATTTTTTCACGATGGGCTCCGTGACCTCCGTGACCTTCCCGTCCTCGATGGTCACCTTGCTCATCCCCAGGCATTCCATGACATGTCTGCTCATGCGGGATCACTCCTGGACTTCGGCGCTGACGATCTTGACGTCCTGCAGGGGCTTGTCGTTGCGGTCGGTCTCGACCCTGCCGATCTTGTCGACGACGTCCATGCCCGCGACGACCTCTCCGAACACGGGGTGCGCGTAGGGGGTGCGCGGGTCCTCCTTGTCCAGGTAGGTGTTGTCGACGGTGTTGATGAAGAACTGGCTGCCTCCGGAGTGGGGCCTGCCGGTGTTGGCCATGGAGATGGTGCCCCTCCTGTTGGAGTGGCCCTTGCCGAACTCGTCCTCGATGGTGTATCCGGGTCCGCCCGTGCCGGTCCCGGAGGGGTCGCCTCCCTGGATCATGAATCCGTCGATGACCCTGTGGAAGATCACGCCGTCGTAGAATCCCTCTTTGCAGAGTTTGACGAAGTTGCCCGTGGTGATGGGCATGTCGTCGTTCATCTTCAGGGTGATATCGCCCATGCTGGTGTGAAGGATGACCTGAGTCATGCCTCCGTGATGTGGACAGGTCAATATAATGGCCTCGGCGCTTCCTGCGGCCGGTCATCGCCAGATATGCCAGGAGGCTCTCTATCTGGATCCTCTCCAGGGACGAGCTCTGGTATCCGGAGCCGCATTGGGCGATGCGGCTGTCTGTCTCGCCGATCTTGTCCATGAGCCTGACCATGTCCATGTCCCCGAGCCCGATGGACAGCGCCTGGCGCTGGATCGAGTCGATCACGTCCCTCCCGGACATGCCGCCCTCGATCATCATGGTGTCCAGGGTGTCGCGGGCCTTCATGAAATCGCCAGAGAGGGCGGATCTCATCATCGAGGCCGCGGCGTTGTCAGCAGGGGTCTCGGTGAGTTCGAAGATCGCGTCCAGGTCGACCTTCTTCCCCTTGGATGCGGCTGTCTGGAGGATCCCGAGGGCCTTCCTGATGTCGCCTCCGGACGCCATGGCGATGCCGTCCGCCGCGCCTTCGGCGAGGGGGACGTTCTCCAGTCCCGCGATTTCCGTTATCCTCCGGGAGAGGGCCTCGCGGGGCACGGGGTTGAAGCGCACGGTGTTGCACCTGGACCTCACGGGGTCTATGATCATCGACGGATGGTTGCATGCGAGGATGAACGCGCAGTTCCCGGAATAGACCTCCATGGTGCGCCTCAGCGCCTCCTGGACCTCCTTGGACAGCGTGTCGACCTCGTCGATGAACGCCACCCTGAACCTCACCCCGTCTATGGAGGTGGTCGTGGCGAACTCGCGGATCCTCCAGAGGGGGCTGGAGTCCTTCTTGACCACGGTCTTCGTGGCGGTGTTGCCGTCATCGTCGTCCGTCTTCTGCTCCACGGGCCTGGATTTGGTCAGGTCGGAGGCGTCGATCTCTAGGAAGTTGCCTTCGGTCATCCCGCCGAGGACCTCGCGGGCCAGGATCAGGGCGCAGGTGGTCTTCCCGCTGCCCGGAGGTCCGGCCAGCAGGAGGTGGGGCAGGTTCCCTCCGGCGGAGAAGGATCTCAGGCGGTCCACGGCCTGCGGCTGGCCTATGACGCCGTCCAGATCCGTCGGCCTGTACTTCTCCATCCAGATGGAATCCATGGTATCGCAGGGTCATGGCGGGGACGGTATTTGGATTGGATGGTGCGTCAGCAATCCTGATTTGTTGTTCCACAGGTCATGCTGTGTATGTCGTCGGTCGGAAGTGGCTGATCATACTCGTATTTCGTCGATATCATGGCCAATTCCGAAGCCAGTTGTCTCGAAACGATACGAGCGTCAAGAGGCAGAGTGATGTGTCCATGATACGGATTCTGATATTCTGGTGTGTCCGTCGGGGCACGGCAATAGTCCATGTTCGCGTAATCTTCTATCTTTTTCAGATCTTCAAGATCTTCCGTACGCATCACTGCGAACCCCAGTACGAATATTGGAACAGGTTTATCGTGTTTCATGATACTCTTCGCAATCTGTGCCGATTTTTGATCGTCCAACCATTGGATTGACATTTCGTACAGATTTTCCTTCTGATTCTTCGAGAAACTGAAGACGCATTTTTTGATGGAGGCACCATCAATGCATTGAGGACTGGTGATGCCCCGGGCCAGATGGGTGGGGAAATCACGTGTCATGATTCTCTTGCTATTACAGTCAAGGCGTAGTCTACAGCCTTGCGATAGTCTCCATTGAATTTCGAATTGAACCTGAACATTCCATCGTCCTGTTCCATGAGGACAAACCATGCGGATTCTTTTGCATCATTGAAGAAATCAAAGCCGAAGCGGTAGTAATCGAAGATCCATTCCAGGTAGAACTCATCATCTTCAGTAATCAGGTAGAATTCCGGCAACGCGATTCCTATTTTACGGCTTACGAGACCTGACGCCAGGCAGGAACAGAATGCTTCGACCTGGCGTTTCAATGCATCTTCCCTTATGCTTGCCATGTTGGCTTTGAGCTGTTTCAGAACATTTTGAGCTCCAGACGGTACATAGATGCAATTGCTGTTGCAACAGATGCAACCAGTTGTTCCGGAATCGAGGTCGTGTTCAATTCTAGAGTACTTGCTGATGTCAGAAGTCACGACATCACCTTTTCGATGAGTTCTTCCGATGCGATTTTTTTGAATGTTTCCAGAGAATAGGCGTTCAGACGATCGAGTGTATTCAGAACTTCTTCAATATTCATGAAACCCTCTACGTACGTATCATCATCAATCATGGCGCCGCACTCCCCATCCATGAATTGAATCGTGCCCACCACACTCCGGCCTCTAGCTCCATCAGGAAGAGCGTAATCCAAGACGGCATTCAGGCTCTGGGCGCTGCCTATGCCGGTGTCCATCATGTCAGAGTAAGGGCGTCTATAGGCGTTTTTTGCGTCGGAGAGGCCAATCGAAGAGGGGCGCACCGCATTGATGTATCTGAGTCCGAGGCGTGTGCACTTCTTGATTTCGAATAAATCCATGACTGCAAGTAATGCCTGATGGAATCTGTCTCTAAACTCGTTCCAATCGGAATATCTAGTTGTCGTGAGGCTGAGTGTTGCCACGGATAATTCTATGGACCATGCTCCATCTTCTGTTTGAAATGTATGATTCATGGGCAGTGGCGCATTAGCCAGATTGAATTGCAAAGTAGGGGATATGATGTAAATGGGGTATTCGTCGCGGAGTTTTTTCTGGTACTCATCGACCTTTTTGTCGATTTCCAAGAGGGCTGGAAATCTGATTTGGCAGATGACACGATCCAGTTGATTCCTGGGATGTTGGATAACCTCTGTCATGCAATCTCACCAACCTGTGTTATTGTAAGCGATGAAGATTATTTTAGGCCATCGAATTTTGCGCTCGGCCTTGAATCTTCATCGTTCACATTAAAAACATGCATTCAACACAGGATAATAATAAGGAAGTGGCGGGCCTGAAGGGATTCGAACCCTTGGCCGTCCGATTAAGAGTCGGACGCTCTACCTAGCTGAGCTACAGGCCCACAAGGCCGTTGATACCCTGCTTATACATAAACCTATCTTTTTCGGAAATCACTTACTGGCGACCTTGCGACACTCGGATGCCGCTATACCTGGCTATCCGAGCGCCGATACCCTTCCGTGACGCCTGCGCGCGCCTGCGATAAATTAAAAGCGCACGCGCCATAGGTCGGATTGATGACAGTCGTCGAGATCAGGATCGAGCTCAAGAAAGGCGTGGCCGATCCGGAAGGCAAGAACACCAAGAAGACCCTGGAGTCCCTGGGATTCAAGGGGATCAACGACGTGAAGACGGTCAAGGTCTTCGAGGTCGACACCGACCTCCCGCCCGCGGACGCGCAGGCTCAGGCCGAGGAGATGTGCAGGAAGCTGCTCGCCAACCCGGTCATCCAGAACTTCAGGGTATCGGTGAGATGAGATGGCTTGCGGGATGAGCAGGCGCGACGCCCCGTTCGACCTGTGCGACGTGACCGTGAGGGGGGCGTCCGACGAGGACCTCGCCCAGCTGTCGAAGGACATGAGCCTCGGGCTGTCCCTCGACGAGATGAGGACGGTCAAGGCCTACTTCGAGAAGGAGGGCAGGGAGCCCACCGATGTGGAGCTCCAGGCGCTCGGACAGGCGTGGAGCGAGCACTGCTGCTACAAGAGCTCCAAGCCGATCCTCAAGGAGTTCGTGTTCGGGATCGACAGGGACGACGTGCTCTCCAAAGGGGACGCGGGCGTCATGGTCTTCGACGACGAGTACGGATACGCGCTGAGGATCGAGAGCCACAACCACCCATCGGCCATCGAGCCCTACGGAGGGGCGGCTACCGGCATCGGGGGGATCCTGAGGGATGTCGTGTGCATGGGGGCCCAGCCCATCGGACTGGCCGATCCCCTGTGCTTCGGGCCCATCGACAGGGAGGTCGACCTCCCCGCCGGGGTCAAGAGCCCCAGGTATCTGATGAGCGGCGTGGTCTCGGGGATCCGCGACTACGGCAACAGGGTCGGCATACCGACCATCACGGGCGGGTTCTTCTTCGACGACAAGTACACCGGGAACTGCCTGGTCAACGTCGCCTGCCTCGGCATCGTGAAGAGGGCCGACCTCGCGAAGAACTACGCCGGAGGCCCCGGGGAGGTCATGATCCTCATCGGCGGGCTCACCGGCAGGGACGGGATCCACGGGGTCAACTTCGCATCCGCGGACCTGACGTCCACCTCGGACGAGGATTCGAGGGGCGCCGTCCAGCTCGGGGACCCCATCATGAAGGAGCCCGTGATGCACGCGTGCTTCGAGATCAACGCCAGGCACCTCATCACCGGGATGAAGGACCTGGGAGGAGGAGGACTGAGCTGCGTCGTGGGCGAGATGGCCCTCGACGGAGGATGCGGTGCGGATGTCAACCTGGAGAAGGTCCCCCTGAAGGAGCCCGGGCTCGCGCCCTGGGAGATCTGGGTGTCCGAGTCGCAGGAGCGCATGATGTGCACCTGCAAGCCGGAGGACGTCGACGCGGTCCTCGAGGTGTTCGACCTCTGGGATGTCCCGGCCACGCCCATAGGCGTGACGACCGACACGATGCACACCCGCCTGTTCTGGGACGGGGAGCAGATCTTCGACATGGACCTGGAGTTCCTCACCGGAGGGCCGGTCTACGAGCGCCCCTACGAGCTCCCGACCGTGTCCACGAAGGACAAGGAGGTCTTCCCGCGCATCGACGATGACAAGGAGGCCATCCTGGCCATGCTCTCGGATCCGAACGTCGCATCCAAGGAGTGGGCCATCAGGCAGTACGACCACGAGGTCCGCGCCGCCACGGTGGTGCACCCGATGGTCGGACCGCTGAACGAGACCGGACCCGGAGACGCCAGCGTCCTCAGGCCCGTTCCCGACAGGTGGAAGGGTCTGGCGGCCGCCATCGGCTGCAACCCGTGGTTCACCGAGGCCGACCCGTACAGGGGAGGCATGTCCTGCATCGACGAGACCTGCAGGAACCTGGTCGCCGTGGGCGCCAGGCCCAATGCGTTCACGGACTGCCTGAACTTCGGCAACCCGGAGAACCCGGTCAGGCTAGGGGAGTTCAGGGAGGCCGTCAGGGGGATCGGGGACGCCGCGCGCGGACTCGGGATCCCCATACCTTCCGGGAACGTCAGCCTCTACAACGAGGCGCCCGGCGGACACCACATCCTGCCCACGCCCATGATCCTGGGATGCGGGCTCATCGACGATGTGCGCAAGTGCGTCACCGCCGATTTCAAGAAGACCGGCAGCTGCATCTTCGTCGTCGGGAAGACGCGCGACGAGATGGGCGCGTCCCTCCTGTTCAGGAAGTTCGGAGGGGAGCAGGGCGATGTGCCCGAGGTGGACATCGACAGGCTCAAGAGGCTCACCGACAAGCTGCTCGAGGCGATGGACGAGGGCATCGTCCTGAGTTGCCACGACTGCTCCGACGGAGGCATCGCGGTGGCGGTGGCGGAGATGTGCATCTCCGGTCACGTCGGCGCCGAGATCGACACCTCCGCCATGGACGGCGAGGACTTCAGGGTCAAGCTGTACTCCGAGAGCAACAGCCGCTGGATCGCGGAGGTCGACGGGGCGGACGTCACCAGGTTCACCGAGATCATGGGCGACGACGCCGTCCTGCTGGGGATAACCAAGGGCGACTGCCTGAAGATCAAGGACAACGGGACGGTCATCCCGCTGGACGAGATGAGGAAGGCGTGGAGCGAGCCCGTCTGGAAGATCATGGGGGGAGCTGAATGAGGCCCGAGGACGTGAAGGTGTGCGTCATGCGCATCGAAGGCACCAATGCCGAGGACGAGATGGCCGATGCGTTCACCGCGGTGGGCGCGCAGGCGGAGAAGGTCCATCTGAAGCAACTGACCGGACAGTCGTCCGATATGAGGCGCAGGAGCCTCGAGGACTACGACGTGCTGGTGTTCGCCGGCGGATTCTCCGCCGGGGACTACGTCCGCGCCGGAGCGCTCTTCGCCGCGAGGGTGAAGGCGTCCCTGGGGCACGACATCCGCTCCTTCGTGGAGGCGGGGAAGCCCGTCCTGGGCGTGTGCAACGGATTCCAGATCCTCGTCGAGCTCGGTCTCCTGCCGGCTTTCGAGGGCACGATGTCCGAGAGCCCCACCGCGGCGCTGTACACCAACGATTCGGGAAGGTTCGAGTGCAGACCTACGGTCCTTCGCAACGACAACCGCGGGAAGTGCGTGTTCGCGTCCGGCATCCCGAAGAAGGCCACGCTCGTCATTCCCTCGGCCCACGCCGAGGGCAGGCTCATGAGCGACGACCCCGACTTCGTGCAGAAGCTGGAGGACAACGACCAGATCGTGTTCAGGTACGTCCGTCCGGACGGATCCGACGCCGATTACCCGTGGAACCCCAACGGCTCCCCGTCGGACATCGCCGGCATCTGCAACCCCGCAGGGAACGTCATGGGCATGATGCCCCATCCCGAGCGTGTGATCTCCAGGTTCACCCATGCGGATTGGACCCGCGGATACTCCACGGAGGACGGGGACGGAAAGATCGTCTTCCGGTCGGTCATCGACTCGTTGACCAAACACTGAGGAAACCGCCCCTCCGGGGGCTTCTTCCCCTTTTCAGAGAATCATCCGATCCTGAGCCTCAGGTCCGGATCGTACACCAGGTCGAGCTTGTCGGTCAGCGAGGTGTAGTGGTAGCTCAGGCTCAGGTCCCTCTTCCCGACGGATTCGTCGGGGACCTGGAACACGACCGTGTATCCCCACGTCCTGCCCTCGTTGATCGTCAGTTCGTTGTAATCCGGGTGCAGCACGGTGTTGACCGGGTCCAGCTCGAAGGTCATGCGGTCCAGGGTCAATGTCCAAGCCAGCACGAGCACGTTCGTGTCGATCCCGTTGGAGAAGTTGTCGTTCTTCACCACGACGTTGGCGATGACGAACGTCTTGCCGACGGTCGGGGTCACTTCGACCCCCTTCTCGGTGGTGAAGGAGTCCGCGTAGGTGATGTCGTAGTCGTAGCTGCCGGACGGATCCTTGTGGACGTATCCCCAGGTGACGACATACCCTATGCCCAGGGCTAGTATCGCCACTATGATGATGACCACCAGCTTCTTCGAGGGCATGACACCCGCATTTTACAAGTCCGATAAAAGGACTGGCCTCGATTCGTGCGGTTCGCCACGATGGGATGTAGCGTATCGAAGCTTCGACCTACATAGTGAAATATACAGCGACCATTCGAGGGGCCAGTGTTCTCAGAGCTAGCCGACAGCATTTCCCGTCGCGGGAAGGTCATACTCGCGATATGGATCGTGGCCGTTCTGATCCTGATACCCCCGGCGGTGAAATCCTTCGAGACCATGGGATACGGGATCGACGACATGGCCGATCCGGACAGCGGTTCCGCCGAAGCCCAGAGGATACTGTCGAAATACTTCGACGATCCCGCCATCGATCCGGTGCGCACCCCCTACATCGTGGTGTCCTATGATTCGGGGACCGGATACAGGCAGCTCCAGGGGGATCCCGACGTGGAGCTCCCATCCTATGTGGAGTATCTCAGGTCGTCGCTGCTCAAGGACTCCGATTGGCTGAAGAAGCTCGACGTGACCGCCGGGGCTCTGAACGTCGTCAGGACCTATGGGGATCAGGATTCGGGAGCGATGCTCCTGGCCCTCGTCTATTACCCCTCGTATTCGGACGCGGATATCATGGAGGACACCGGCGCTCTCCGCGACAAGGTGGCCGAGATCACCGACTCGTACATGTACGAGCTCTACGAGCCCAGGACGGGGTTCGCGGTCCACGTCACCGGCGACGCCGCCGTATCCTACGACATGAGCATCGAATCCGCATCGGCGTTCATCGCGACGGCGATCCTGGCCATACTGGTGACGATGATCCTCACGGGTCTTTTCTTCGGATCCGCCATGTCGTCCTTCGTCACCCTCGCGTCCATCTCGCTCTCCTCGGTGATCACCATGGCCGCGATATTCGGGTACTGCTCCCTGATCGGGGTGTTCTTCGTGCCCGGGTTCCTGACGTTCATCTCGGTGATCGCGATGAGCTACTGTCATTGCGTGTACGTCGTGGCGTCCTACCGCAGATGGATAATGTCCGGCATGGACAGGGACAAGGCCCTGTCCGAGGCTGTGAAGCACACCTCCGGGCCCATAGCGGCGATATCGGTGTGCATCCTGGTATGCATGGTCGCGCTGGCCGTCGTCGGCGAGGGCATCGTCGGGACGTTCGGATTGTGCATGGCCACCGGGACCGCGGTCACCATGCTGGTCTCCCTGACCGTGCCCGCATCCCTCATCCACGTCACCAGGAACGAGCTGTTCTGGTCGGCGGAATCGGACGGGAAGGTCAGGATACGCTTCATGCAGAGGTTCTACGACGGCACCGAGAGCCTTTTCTCGAAGGCGTCGGCCGCGGTGGTCCGTTTCACCTCCACCCGCGGGACCGTCGTCCTCGTGGTCGCCGTCCTGGCGACCGCCGGGGGCGTGTACTATCTGTCGGAGTACGGGATGAACGACGAGACCCCCTACGACATGTCCGATTCCCTCGCCACCGGCGAGTCCAAGGCCGGGCAGGACATCCTGAAGGGATATTCGGACGGAGGGGTGCTGCACCCGTTCACGGTCATCGTCGGGTACACGGATCCGGTGGCGAAGATAACGTCGGATTCGTACGGAAGCTATCTGGAATGGACGTCGACGGGTGCCGTGGCGGGTCTGAAGACGCTGTCGGATTCGATCCGTTCGGGCGATCCGGACAACATCGCCCGCATCTCCGAGGTATTCGTGTGGACGGATCTGGTGGCCGAGGCCCAGGCGACAGGCCTGACGGAATACGACGAGATCATCGCGTACATCGGCGATTCCGTCGGATCCTTCGACGGTTCCTTGACTCCGAAGTTCGACGCGGCCATCGTCAAGCTCAAGCTCCAAGGCAACACCTCCGAGGCGATCGTCACATCCTGCGGCCCCTACATGGACTACGCGATGAACTCCGCCCTTGGGACCATCGGGTACGAGATGCTCTCCACCAAGGAGGTCGTCGTCTCCCATCTGGCGTTCAGGGTGTACACTGCCGAATCCCCGGTGTGCGTGCGCTCGGTCCAGACCATCGACTCCATGGAGTCCGTGCTGGATTCCTTCCGCGGGACCGACGGCGTCGAAGGCGCATGGCTCGGAGGGGCAGGAGTGGTCTACGACGAGACGATGGATGCTATGGGGACGGGATTCGTCCATTCCGCGGTCATCACCCTGCTGACCTTGCTGATCGTCCTCTCGATAGTGACATTCTCCCTGTCCGTGCCGTTCAGGGCGATAGTGACCACGGCGATGGGCGCCGTGTTCTCGCTCTGCGCCACCGACATCCTGATGAGGGATATCTGGGGCAGCCTGTCCCTGACCGTGCAGGTTACCATGATCGCGATGTGCATCGCGCTGGGGATATGGCTCAACATGGTCCAGGAGCAGCACATAATCTGGTGCAGGAGGCACGGGATGACATGGAAGGAGGCATCGTCGGATCTGATGACGGGTCTCCAGCCGGTCATCGTCATGACTGCGGTGATCCTCGCGGTGTGTTTCGGATCGTTCTTCTTCACGGGAATCCAGATGCTCTCGCAGCTGGGTTTCGCCCTGGCGCTGTGCGTCCTGATCGACGCGTTCGTCATCCGCACCCTGGTCTCCCCCGCCATGTGGAGCAAGGCCGGCAGGCGCAGGAAGGTCTGATTGCCGACACTCGGGTGCTTCTCCGGATTATTCGGTCGGATTCCC
>CAVIUM010000006.1:0-43752 GCA_963645865.1 Lachnospiraceae bacterium | reverse complement strand
CAAGACCTCCCGGTTATCAGCCGGGCGCTCCAACCAGGCTAAGCTAGGGGACCGCGCAATCCCCAGGATATTGAGGTACCATATAAACCTTACTGATTCCAGGATAGTCTGGCTTCCTCTCCGACAATCGGCGGGTACGGACCCGCCATCCGCCCTCTTATAAACGACACCGCCATCCCCGCACACATGGAAGATGCCGTCTACAGCGAGGAGAACCCGCTCCTCCCCCGGAACCTCACGTACGTCCTCGCGGCCGTGTTGATCGTCGCGGTGATCGCGATGCCCGTCTCCGGAGCGGAGATGTGGATGACGGCCGCATCGGCCCTGATCTTCGCCGTCGCGATCGTGTTCTGTCTGATCGCGAAGCTCAGAGTGGACGTCTATCCCGACAGGATGGAGGTCACCCATCTCTTCAGGACGCGCATCTACGGACGGGACGAGATGCTCGAGAAGAGGTGCGGCGAGCTCGCCGACATCAGGAGCTACTCCAACTGGGACCTCAAGGGGGTGAAGCGCCTGAACTACACCCGCATAGGGGAGGATTCCGGCGTCGCCGTCAAGGTCAGGGGGATGAGGGTCGTCACCGTATCCTCCCAGGATCCGGAATCGCTCCTCGCATCCATCCCGACGGCCGTCAAGGAGGATGAACAGCATGCCTAACGTCACATTCCACTGGATGAGGGTCCAGACCTTCTGCTACGCCACCGAGAGGAAGGAACTGCTCGAAGAGGTCATGGAGAACCTCCTCGGCGACGCCGACGAATACTCCGAGGACGAATCCATCGGGGAGCACGGCAACGCCATGAGCATCCTCGAGGCCAGGCTCACCCATCAGAGGCAGTACAGGAAGCTCTTCACCGACCTGGGGGAGCCTATCAGGCAGTGGATCCTAGAGGACCTTGACAACAGGATCGACGAGGACTGCGTGTTCTACATCAGGCTCGACAAGCAGAAGGCGGTGCAGGGCATCTACGAACCCGCACACCACGGCGACGTCATCGCCATAACCGGGAAGGTCCAGGCCCACCCTGCGAGGAAGGAAGTGGCCGCCAGGGTCCTGAAGGAGTTCCTGGCGGGTTTGGATCAGGCTTCCGCCGATCCCTCGGCATCCTGAACGATGCCGTTCTTGGCGAAGACGCACTCGACCGCCCTGCGGCCCTTCACCGTCTTCACCGTGATGTCCACGCCTCCGCACCTCACCCTGTCCCCTCTCGCGGGGGCGCGGTTGAGCCTGTAGAAGACGTATCCCATCACCGAGTAGTCCTCGTAATCGCCGGGATCGAAGGTCTCCCCGACCTCCTCCATGGCGTTGTAGATGTTCGCGGTCCCCTTGACCAGCCACGTGCCGTCGGCCTGGGGCGCCACATCCTGCTGGATGTCGTCGCTCTCATCCCATATCTCGCCGACGAGCTCCTCGAGGATGTCCTCCAGAGTGACGATCCCCATGGTCCCCCCGTAGGAGTCCAGGACCACCGCGATGTGGATCTTGGTCTTCTGGAAGTCGTTGAAGATGGCGGCGATGCTCATCGTCTCCGGGACGTACTTGACGGGCTTCACGATCTCCTTGAGCCTCACCTCTTCGCCGTTGAACATGCGGGAGTAGAACTCCTTCGCGTAGGCCACGCCGACGATGTTGTCGATGCTGCCGTCGTACACCGGGATCCTGGAGAACCCGGTATCGGAGAACAGCCTCCCGAGTTCCTCGGAGGAGGCTGACGAGTCGATGGCGACGACGTCCATCCTGGGGACGTACACCTCGGAAACGGGCGTGTCGTCGAAGCGCATGGCGGACTTGATCAGCTCGCCCTCGGTCTTCTCCAGCACTCCGTCCCCCTCGATCTCGTCGATCATGACGGCCAGCTCGTCCTCCGTCATAGCGGCGGAATCCGTTCCTCCGGCCTTCTCGCCGATGAAACGGGTGAGCTTCCCGAACAGCCAGGACAACGGGGTGAACAGGACCTCCACGGCGCGGACGACCCCGACGACCTTCAGGACGTACTTCTCGGGCCTCCTCTTGGCCAGCGTCTTAGGGGTGATCTCCCCGAACGTCAGGACCACCAGGGTCATGACCACTGTGGACGCCACGGATCCGGTCGCCTCGCCGAGCAGCACCGCGAACACGATGGTCGCGATGGTGGTGGCCGCGATGTTCACCAGGTTGTTCCCGATGAGGATCGTCGTCAGGAACTTGTCGTAGTCCTCGAGGATGGCGACCGCGCGCTCGGCGCGCTTGTCGCCGTCGCGGGCCATCTTCTTGAGACGGACCTGGTTCGCACTGGTGAACGCGGTCTCGGACATGGAGAAGAACGCGGAACAGCAGAGCAGGAAAGCTATGAGCAGAACGTAGATTATTGTCAGGGTGTCGATCATATGCTCTCGGCACACTCCGACGGCGCTGTATTTCGAGCCAATTCAATCAAACCGTACGATGCCATTCGTCATCGCATGAATATAAGCATTATGGGAAGTTAGTTCGTCGCATCAAAACAGATGCCGGCATGCACGCCCCTCCATCCCTCCCGGACTTGGGGCGTATAGGCCCGACATATCGATCCCGCCACCGCTCCGACCCACCTTTTATTAAATAGGGGACTAATCACGCGCGCGATACAAAATGCCCGACATCGTCTACGAGATAGTTGAGAAGATAGCCGTCCTCTCCGAATCGTCCAAAGGCTGGACAAAGGAACTCAACATGATCAGCTGGAACGAGAGGGACCCCAAGTACGATATCAGGGAATGGTCCCCCGACCACGAGAAGATGGGGAAGGGAGTCACCCTGTCCCTCGAAGAGGCCGCCATCCTCAAGAAGGCCCTCGAGACCAGAGACCTCTGAAAGAAGCGGTACGATGACGGTCGACGACGCCCAGTATCTGGATCGGTTCCTCAGGGACGTCGACCTGTCGATGCACGGCCGTCCGGGCTCCATCGCGGAGGACAGATGGCTCGTGAACAACTACGACCCGGGGAAGCTGGAAATCCTCAGACCCTATCTGGAGTTCGAGGACAACGGCGTGACGGCGGAGGTCGTCACCCTCCTGGGGGACGTGCGCGAACGCGCCGTCATGACGGAAATATCGAAGATGCGCGGGTCCCGGGGCGACAAGGTCGGAATGGCCTGCCTCGGGTACCTCACAGCCATGAAGGAGGACGACGAGGCGATCCCGGTCCTCCTCGACGTCATGGACCACGACCACGGTCCGGAATTCTTCAGGGCCGCCCGTCGCATGGCCGCCATAGCCCGCGCCGAGGACCTCCCCCACGTTAGGAGGATCTACGGCCAGGTCGGAGGGAGCATGAGGGACGAGGTCCGTGTGATCATCGAGAGGATCATCGCCAGGAATCCCGACCTCGTTCCCAAGAAGGACCTGATCCTCAGCACCCCGGTCTATCCGGACGAGAACGAGTTCGAGAGGTTCCTGGACTCGTCCATCGAGTACCTCGACGTCAGATACCGGGCCAACGTGTTCCCGCACAAGGACATCAAATTCTCCACGTACAACAACGTGGCCCGCGCATTGAGCAAGATGCGCACCCGCCTGTACAACGAGGCGGACAACCTCCAATTCTACGGTGTGGACAAGGAGGACCGCTTCGACGAGCTCTCCAAGCTGCTGAAGTGGGCTTCGGAGGACCTGTCGAAGAAGAACGTCCTGGATCCGGAGAGGAAAGGACGTTCCAGGACCTGTCCCAGATGCGGGAACCTGCTCGTCTGCTACAAGGGCATCTGGATGTGCCCCGATTGCGGCGGGGACCTCCGAGATCTGGAACGAACGCCCATCACTGACGTGATTTGCCCTCTTTTAAATACGGGGAGAGGATAGGGGCCTTCAAGGCGTTCGGGTAACCTCCACTCCCACGGGAGCGGGAGAATTATTGGGATACCTTGAAAATCAAGGAGATAAGGAAATGGCATACGGAGGTTACAGGGACAACGACAGGCCCAGGGAGTTCTTCAAGGCGGTCTGCTCGGACTGCGGAAAGGAGTGCGAGGTCCCGTTCAAGCCCACCCAGGGAAGGCCCGTCTACTGCAGGGACTGCTTCAGAAAGCACCAGCCCGCCGACAGGGACAGGAGCAGGTTCTGAGATCGACGTCGGGGACCCTGCGGGGGCCTCGGCGAAACCCTTTCAAATTTTTTTCAGTTCTTCGCGGTCACTGCTTCTTGCGACCGTCCTCATTCACGAGCCACGGATTGTCGACCCAGCTCATGAGCCTCAGCACCGTGATGCAGATCATCCCGACGGCCACCCCTACGATCAGGAGAAGAACGCCCGGTATGACGGATCCCCCGGTGTAGAGGAACAGACCGGCGACGGCGCATACGGCCGCGGCCATCAGAACGATGAGGACGATCGTCCTCGAACGCTGCATATCCATCGGAACGCCTCCGGACATGCGATTTCTCCGGGAAGCCGGCCCCCGTCGGCGACGCTGGGGTCGCGACGCTTCGGCTGGACCGGCCCGGGAATCAAAAGTATCACTCCGAGGAGGGTTTCTTGCGGTTCGCGATCGCCAGGATGATGAGGTAGACGGCGGCCGCGGCCACGACTCCGATGAATCTCGAAAGTTCGGTATCCATGCCGGCGGAATCCCCCTGCCCGTAGTTAATGCTGACGTCAGTTCCCGTCCCCGCACGACTCGCGGAGATGCTGGACGACCATCTTGATCTCGCCGTCCTCGCAGTAGGTGATGGTGGAGCAGTCGTACGTCTTCCCCGTCTTCGGGATCCTGCGGACGACCTTCTGACTGGGTCTGCCGAAGCTCATGGTGCTCACGGTGCAGTCGGGGCACGGCATGGTGTATCCGAAGAGGTTGTAGCACTTGGTCCCGATCGCATCGTCCACCGATATACCGAAGGCGTTCTCCGCCGCCCTGTTCATCCAGACGATGATGTGCTCCGTGTCGTGGATGATTATGATATCATCTATCACGTCCAGGATCATGTTCATGAGCTTCTCCGTGCAGAGCTCCTTGTCGCAGATATCAGAGATCACAGTACCACATCCGGTCCATCGGCTTCTGAGCGTAAATACGGATACGGTTCGCGAAATGTCCGTTAACCCATCCAACGCGATTCTGTCGGACATCGGGGCGATTCCTGCGGATTCCGTAGGATTCATATCGCTATTCGGAGAAATATGGCCATAACCGAACCCAGTTCGCATGAAAAGGCGGGTTGTTTTTTATATTCATACCAGATTCGGAGGGCCTAATGTGCTACGACGTCGTCATTATAGGAGCGGGATGCGCCGGTCTCACCGCTGGCATCTATGCCAGATCGAAACTCATGAAGACCCTCATCCTCGATTCCGGACGCGTCGGAGGCCAGCTGGTCAGCCTCTATCCCGAGAAGGGTATCCACAACTACCCGGGATTCGAGACCATCCAGGCGAGGAAGCTCTCGGACAAGCTCTACGCCCAGGCCGAGTCCTCGGAATGCGAGATCCACGAGAACGAGAAGGTGGACGAGATCCTGAACGGGGACGGGGAGCTCATAGTCAAGACCCCCGCCGGCGAGTATCACACCAAATCCGTCATCGTGGCCATCGGTATGGGCAGCTTCAAGCCCAAGAAGATGGGGTGCCCCGGCGAGGAGGAGTTCTTCGGCAAGGGCGTCACGTACATCCTCCCCGTGAAGGAGGAGCTCGTGGGCAAGAAGGTCACCATGTTCGGAGGAGGGAACAGCGCCATCGACATGGCCCTGATCGCCGATTCCGTCACCGACACCACCATCGTCCACAGGAGGCCGGAGTTCAGAGCCGACGAGTCGACCGTGAACCACCTCAAGGAGAGCGAGATCAGGGCCATCATGAACGCGAACCTCGTCTCCATCAACGGTACCGACCACGTGGAATCCGTCACCCTCTCGGTCGACGGCGAGGAGATGGTCGTGCCCACGGACCTTGCGGTCATCAACATCGGGATCTCCGCGGACCTGGAGGACCTGAAGGTGTGGAACCTGGAACTCAACGAGGACGGGCTCATCAAGGTCGGCTTCGACATGAGCACCAGCCGCCCCGGGATCTTCGCCTGCGGGGATGTCGTGAGCTACCCCGGCAAGTTCAAGCAGATCACCACCGCGATGGGGGAGGCCACCACCGCCGTGCTGATGGCTCACAAGTTCGTCAAGAAGCCCTACTGGTCCAACTGACGATTCCTTCACTTTTGCCGGCGGGGAACCCCCGCCTCGATTCCATGAAAAGTCCGACCGGGCGCATCGGCGTCCGGCCGGAATGCGGGGACGCGCGATGATCGTGCGCCCCCGTCCCGCCCTCAGGCGGGTGCGTGCCTCACGCCCCTGGTGCTCAGCAGGAACATCGCCACGGCCATCACGAGTGCGACGGCTGCGAATATCGTGAACATCGTCGGGTACGACTCCCCCGCCATGGAGAACACGGGGATGCTGATCAGGGAGATCGAGAACTGCCCCAGGTTCAGAGCGACGGCGTAGATCCCCATCATCTTGCCGCGGTTCGAGGGCGTGGAGGCCTCGACGATGGAGTTGACCACCGAAGGCACCATCAGACCGACGGCGAATCCGGAGACGATCAGCGTCACCAGGCAGACGGGCACCGTTCCGCCGACGATGTACGGCAGGACCAGCGCGAAGGCCAGCAGGACGAACGCCATGGACACGAGCTGCATCGAACTGAACGAATCGGAGAACCTCTTGTGGAACATGGAGAAAAGTGCGTTCCCCAGACCGTGGAATCCGAGGAACAGCCCCATCATCGTGGCGGAGACTCCGAGCTCCAGCTCCATGTAGGAGGGCATCTTGGTCGGGACCACGAAGATCACGACCATGCCGATGAAGATCGCGAGATACGACGCGGCGATCATCGTCGTGTCGCCCTTCCCGTGGTCCTCGGAGGGGCCCTCGACGGCCTCCGTCTGAGGTTCCCTTATGAACAGCAGCACCAGGATCAGGAACGGCACCGCGATGAGATAGACGAGGAACGGGGCGTTCCAGCTCATGTCCGCCAGGGCCCCTCCGATGACCTCCAGGATTAGGACCCCGACACCCATAGCGGCGGACTGGAGGCCGAGCATCCTGACCCTCGACGCTCCGAGATAGTAGCATCCGATCAGCGACGTTACGGTGCACACGATCCCGGCGAGACCGAATCCAAGGAGGAAACGGAGCACGAGGATCGCATAGATGTCGTCGAGGAAGTACGACCCTGCCCCGGCGAAGATGAAGATGAGGAGCGAGAGGACGAGTGTCCTGACCTTCCCGAATTTATCCGATACCACGCCCATGAGGAAGCCGACCATCGCGACGGCCAGATGGGGGAGCGTGATGACGAACGACGTCAGGTCCCTGTGGTCGGCGAAATGGCTCTCGATGCCGGGGAGGCCGGGCGTGACGGCGGCACCTCCCATGAGGATGAGCATGGAGCAGGTCAGCAATGCGGCCATCACGCCTGGACCTGCGCAACATGTTGTATTTTTCTGCATGCCCACTCCCGAAAATGGGCATGTATATACGGTTATCCGTCCAACTATGTACGCTGGCTCTCCGGACGTCGACGTCCGGTAAGGGGTCGCACGACAGGTATCCGCCGTCCGACCCTCGAAAATGTGTGGGTTCGGGTTTACTCGACGATGGCGCAGGCCGGACACTCGTCGATGCATGCGCCGCAGTCGACGCATTTGTCCTGGAGAATCACGGCAACGTCCTCGATGAGGATCGCATCCTGCGGGCACACATCGGCGCACGCACCGCATGCGACACATTCGCTTGCTTTCACGGTAGGCATATGCTTCACCTGCGTGAACATACCTGGCGTGCCGATAAAAAGGTTCGTCCACAGCCTTGTGACCGTCGTCGAAAGGAATGCCGACGCTCGCAACGGTTAACCGTCTCCGCGCCATCCACCGGGACGTGAACGGACGCTCTTTCGCCGCGGAGGGGATGCTTTACGACAGGTTCGGCCGGAGGCCCGGATGGGTCACGTCCGAGGACGGGAGGGTCACCGGGATCGGCACGGGGCAATGCCCCGTGGAGCCGGACGGCACCGGGCTCATCGTGACGGATGTTGTGAACATGCACACCCACTGCGCCGACTACGGCCTGACGATCCCCGAGGGGATGTCCCTGACTGACCTGGTGGCCCCGCCGGACGGGCTGAAGCACCGCTACCTGAGGGAGACGCCGTCCGAAAGGATCGGGGATGACATGGCCCGTTTCTCCCGCGATTCCAGGAGCTCCGGCTCCAGGACGTTCGTGGACTTCCGCGAGGGCGGATTGGAGGGGTGCAGGCTGCTGAGGGCCAACTGCCCCGATGCCGTCATCCTCGGAAGACCGACTTCGCCGGAATTCGACCCCGATGAGGTGGAATCCATCCTGGAGGTGGCCGACGGGATAGGGATATCCAGCATCTCCGACATGGACCGCGGATACATCGAATCCGTGGCGGACATCGTGCGCGAGAGAAGGAAGATATTCGCCATACACGCCAGCGAGAGGGTCCGCGAGGACATCGACTTCATCCTCTCCCTGGATCCGGCCTTCGTGGTCCACATGTGCGAGGCCACCGACGACGACATAGCCAAATGCGCGGAAGCGGAGGTGCCGATCGTCGTATGCCCCACATCCAACGCCTACTTCGGCAAGGTCCCTCCCATAGCGAGGGCCCAGGCCCTGGGGGCCGATTTGGCTCTGGGGACGGACAACGGCATGCTGTGCGCACCGGACATGCTCTCCGAGGCATCCGTCTTCGCATCCGTGGCGGCATCCCAGGGAGGCGACCCCGACGCGTGCCTTCGCGCGCTCACGTGCGTAACTGGGAAGATATTAAATGCCGTCACATCCAATCAAGAATCAACAGGTCCGGGCCCGGCCACGGTCCTCCTAACGTTGGAATCCAGCGAGTCGGAGGCCGTGGGAAAGGCGCACAGGATCCGTCTGATATGAAGGAGGTTCCGAATATGGCATTCACGAACATACTTGTGCCTACCGACGGCAGCGAATACACCAAGGCAGCGGTCAGGAAGGCTATGGAACTGGCGAAGCTCTCGGGAGGGAAGATCACCGCCCTCTACGTGCTTGACCAGACGATTCTGACCAACATGCCCATGGACACGGCGGTCATGAACGTTTACAACACCCTCGAGAAGGAGGGTAAGACGGCCGTCGACTTCGTCCGCGACCTGGGTGCCGAGGAGGGTGTCGAGGTGGAGCTGTCCGTGAAGGAGGGAACCCCCGTCAAGGTCATCCTCGACGAGTCCCCCAAGTACGACATCATCGTCATGGGCACCCTCGGCAGGACCGGGATGTCCAAGCTCCTCATGGGCAGCGTCGCCGAGAGGGTCGTCAGAGCATCCCAGTGCCCCGTAATGGTGGTCAGAGCTCCGGAGGCTTCCAACTGATGACGACCACGGTTGCCGACGTCATGTCGCCGGCCCCCATCGTCGTCGAGGTCCCGGGATCCAGGTCCGACGCGATCAACATAATGGTCAGGAACGGACTCACCGGACTCCCGGTCATCCGCGCATCCGATGGGAAGCTCATGGGGGTGGTCTCCAGAAGGGACCTCTTCAGGAACTTCGAGGAGGAGCAGCTCTCGCTCATCATGAAGAAGGGCTGCATGACTATCTCACCGGACGCCCCCATCGAGGAGGCCGCCACGGTCTTCAGCACCCACAGGATCCACAGGCTGCCCGTCGTAGAGGACGGCAAGCTCATCGGCATCATCACGCCGACGGACCTGCTGAAGTTCGTGAAGGACATGAAGACCCCCATGACGGCCGAGGACGTCATCCGCACCACCTGCGTCACCGCGTGGGAGGGCGAGCCCCTGGCTTACACAGTTTCCGCCATGAGGATCAGCGACGTCCCCGCCGTGCCCGTGCTGGACGAGCACGGGAAGCTCACCGGCATATTCACCGACAGGGACCTGTTCAGCGACCAGGCCAAGGATTCGGAAGCGCTCAAGGAGCTCGGCATCGCCGACATCGGCAACATGGCCGGCGCCAGGAACGTGCTCCCCCTGTTCTACTCCGCCACGGACAAGTATCAGAGCGACGACCGCAAGGTCAGCGACGTGATGATCAGGAACCCGTACTCGGTGTTCAAGAAGACCAATCTGTCCGAAGTGGCCAAGACCATGATCTCCAACGACTACGGGCAGGTGCCCGTGCATGGGAACAGGGACGAGCTCCTGGGCATGATTTATGATGTTGATGTCATTTGCGCGATAACGGGATCCAAATGACTGATGGAAACGATGCGGGCGCGAACGCCAACGACCTGATGTCCCTCTGCAAGCGCAGAGGGTTCATCTGGCCCTCCTTCGAGATCTACGGAGGGGTGGCGGGGATGTACGACTACGGCCCCCTCGGGTGCTCCCTGAGGAACAACATAGTCGACGTCTGGCGCGCCATATACAAGGGACGCGAGGGATTCATCGAGATCGACTCGGAGACGGTCAACCCCAGGGAGGTCTTCAAGGCCTCCGGGCACGTGGACGAGTTCTCCGACTACATCACGTACTGCACCAAATGCCAGGCGCCGTTCAGGGCGGACCATCTGGTCAAGGAGTTCTTCGAGAACGCCGACGTCCTGGGCCCCAGGGAGCTGGAGCAGGCCTTCGTGGACCACGACGTGAAATGCCCCGAGTGCGGAGGGGACCTCGGCCCGGTGGACGAGTTCAACCTGATGTTCAAGACGAACATCGGACCCGGATCCAACCGCGTCGGATACATGAGGCCCGAGACCGCGCAGGGCATATTCGTGAACTACCAGAACCTCTACCGCTACAACAGGGAGAAGATGCCCATGGGCGTCATCCAGACCGGCAGGGGATACCGCAACGAGATCGCACCCCGCCAGGGCATGATCCGCATGAGGGAGTTCAACATGATGGAGGTCGAGCTCTTCGTCGACCCCGAGGACAAGGACTGGCCCAGGTTCAAGGACATCGAGAACGAGACCATCGACCTCGTCCCGAACACCGGCGTCGGGATGATCACCACCACGGTCGGCAAGGCCGTGGAGGACGGGATCATCGCCAACCGCGTGCTCGCCTACTTCGTGTACACCACCAGGCAGCTCCTCGTGAGGCTGGGCGTCGATCCGAAGAGGCTCAGGTTCAGACAGCACGACAAGGACGAGATGGCCCACTACGCCGCCGACTGCTGGGATGCGGAGGCGCTCCTGTCCTACGGATGGACGGAGATCACCGGTATCGCCGACAGGGGATGCTGGGACCTCTCCCGCCACGCGGAGTACTCCGGAGCCGATCTCACACACTTCAAGAGGTTCGACGAGCCCAGGGAGATGGAGGTCGACAAGGTCCGCGCCAAGCACAAGGCCCTGGGACCCGAGTTCAAGGGCAAGGCCAAGGACATCGCCGCCGCCATGGAGAACATGACCCCCGCGGACGTGAAGGACGGGAAGCTCACCGTCACCGTCGACGGGGAGCAGATCGTCCTGGACGACAGGTTCTTCGAGGTCGCAAAGGTCAAGGAGAAGGTCGCAGGGGACCGCGTCGTCCCCCACGTGATCGAGCCCTCCCACGGACTCGACAGGATCTTCTACACCGTCCTGGAGCACGCGTACTCCCACGACGACAAGGAGGACTACACCGTCCTGAGGCTGAAGCCCGAAGTCGCACCCATCAAGGTCGGCGTCTTCCCGCTGATGGAGAAGGACGGCCTGGACGACGTGGCCCGCTCGATCTACGAGAAGGTCCACTCCCACCGCGTGGAGGCCTACTACGACGGCTCCGGCACCATCGGGAAGAGATACGCCCGCATGGACGAGGTCGGCACCCCGTGGTGCATCACCGTCGACTACGAGGGACTCCCCGGAGGGGAGCACCAGGGCACCGTCACCATCAGGGACAGGGACTCCAAGGATCAGAAGCGCATTCCCATCGAGGATGTGCCGTCCATCGTGGACAGGCTCATCGCGGGAGCGCCCTTCTCGGAGCTGTGAGGTATTTAACACCTCGCAGACTCCGTCAAACCTTTTCCCATTTTCCACATACAATCTGGCCAGCGTTGGCCGAATCCGTGGATAATTCTGCTGATTCCGCAATTCCGATGCAACCTGTTATATGTAAAGCGTTGCCATCATACATCCAGAGGTGTAAAATTGGGCGTAAAAGACCTAGAAGACCTGAAGAAGCTGGCCATGCTGAGATCGCAGATCGACGGCATATCGGTCCAGAACATCATGTCTGCCGAATTCCCCACGGTCTCATCGGAGGACCGCATCGCCGACGTGCTTGCGGTCATGAAGGAAACCAAATATCAGGACGTTCCCGTCGTAGACGGCGGGGAATACTCCGGGATGGTAAGCTACGCATCGATCCTCAGGAAGAAGAGCGTGACCCTCGACGCCAAGGCCAAGGGCTTCGTCAAGGGCCTCCCGACCGTCACCAACACCATGGAGATCACCAAGATCGCCGAGATGATGGTCTCGACCAACAGCAGGCAGCTCCCCGTCGTGACCGGCAAGAAGGTCACGGGGATAATCGAGAGGAACAGGCTGATCGAGGTCGTCAGGGACATCAAGGCCCTGAAGGAGATCAAGGTCTGGGAGGTCATGAGCAACCCCGTGGAGTCCGTGAAGGCCAACGACCTCATGGACGACGCCCTGGACCTCATGATCCGCGAGGACTACAGGACGATCCCCGTCGTGGACGAGGCGAACGGCCTGGTCGGCATCGTCGGCATGAGGGAGATCATCGACAACAACTGGAAGAAGGACAACAAGACCATCGGCGACCTGGAGAAGAGCTCCAGATCCCAGATCACGGTCGAGTCCATCGCCCTGACGTCGGTGAAGACCATCGACTGGGACGACAACATCGCCGCCGCGGTCGACATCATGGCCGAATTCGGGATCTCCACCCTCCCCGTGATGGAGGGGAAGGAGCTCGTCGGTGTGATCACCGAGTACGACATCATCGAGCTGCTCTCCGCGTGCCGCGAGAGGGACATGATGTTCGTCCAGATCAGCGGTCTCGACGACAACGAGAAGGAGGTCACCGACGTCATCTACGCGGACATCGAGGACATGGTGAAGAAGATCTCCAAGATCTACAAGCCCGAGTCCCTCACGATGCACGTGTCCAGGTACAACGACGTCGGAGGCAACCCGAAGTACAGCATCAGCGCCAGGCTCTTCATCAACGGGACGGCGATCATGGGCAAGGAGGTCGGCTGGGACCTGATCAAGACCGCCGGGGACCTCATCAAGAAGCTCGAGGACGCCGTCATGAACATGAAGGACTCCAAGGTCACCTTCCGCAAGAGGAAGAAGTGATCCCGAGGGGGCTCCGGCCCCCGCTCCAAACCCGGGAGGACCGCCCTCCCGACTTCCCATTATCTCAGAAAAAAGAGTTTCCGGGCTTTCGCCCGTAAGATGTTTCCGGAGTCTTCACTCCTTGACCTTCTTGCCGCACTTGGGGCACCAGTCCGCGTTGGAGGGGATCTGCTCTCCGCAGTGGGGACAGGGCACCGTGTCGGTCGCTGTGTCGACGCTGCCGTCGGGATGCTCGACCTCGGTCTCGTCCTCCTCGTCGAACCTGGTCCCGCACTTGGGGCAGACCTCGGCGTCGGAGGGCACCTCGGCCCCGCATTCGGAGCACACGAAGAAGTCGGCCTTCTTGGGCTTCAGATCCTCCGGGACCTCGATGTATTCGCCGCACTTCCTGCAGACGACCTCTCCGGGCAGGACGGTGGCCCCGCAGGACTTGCAGAGCCCGTATCCCTTGGGGTAGAGCCTTCCCTCGGCCTCCATCTTGGAACGGGACTTCTCGGCGCTGTTCCTCATCAGGGTGGAGAAGATGAGGATGATGTAGAAGAGCACGGCTACGAGCCCGACCGATATCCCCGCGCCGACGGCGCACAGCTTTATCTCGTCCCCGGTGGAGATCCCGGTATCGTAGGTGAACACGTACCCCGACAGATTCGTGTTGCCGGAATCCGAGACCTTCTGGATAATGAGCGACATATACTCGAAGCTGCCCTTGGACAGACCATTGAGCACCGCGCTCCCTCTGTACCATCCGTCGGACAGCTGCTCCAAATCGGCGGATTTGACCTCCACACTGCTCAGACTACTGTATCCGATCAGGCCGAAGGATATCCTGGTTATGTCACCGTACGAGATCTTCACGATCCAGGAATCGCCGTCCTTGAGATCGGTGGGCTGGACCTCGAAGTTCAGAGTGTACTTCCCGGTCCCCTCGTCGTAGACCATATCGAGATTCCTGATGGTATTCTGGTCTTCATCTATCAAGGACTGGTAATCCTGGCTGACGCCGGTGTACGCGAACGTCCCCACGAGCATGGCGACGATGATGAACACCACTCCGATCATAGCCTTGATCCTGACGGACATGACTTTCATGAAGTGGGGGATCATGTACAGCACGACGGCCACGACCAGGAATCCGACGCAGCATGTGCCGGATATCCCCATGACCTCGAGGATGAGCGCTAGGGCGATCGCCGCAATGATGGCGATGACCTGTTTCGTGGACAGGGCCTTGTAGTCTTCGCGGAGTCCCTCGAAGAACGGCTTCCTGCCTTCGGCAATCTCATTCATCGGCATCGCATATGCGCGCGCATTTTAGACTTTGCCCGAAGTGGTCCGAACATCCCGCTCTTATAGGGGTTCCATCTATGGACTGCCAATGACCTTCATCGTTCTGACATGCCCCGGATGCGGGCGCAGGATACTCATGGACGAGACCGACGGCTCGGGGCACTGCATGTACTGCGGCGTGGCGATAAACGCCGCAGACACCGATGCCGAATGCCTCGACCCCCAGTCCGCTGAGCTGATAGACCTGGTTATCAACGGTACGGGGGACGTCCCGGAATCCTATCCTCCCCAGATCGAGAAGGCGGTCGGGCTCCTTATGGAGAATGACGTGAGGGGGGCGTGCCAGGCGTTCTCCGAGGCCCTCGAGGGTCAGGATGCGGAGACCGCGGGGCAGCTGAAGGATTCCATGGCCGAATGCGCCATCAGATGGGTGTTCAGGACCGTGTACGAAGGCGGGGTCTACGACGGGGGGCTCTCACTCATCGCGCCCCTCCTCACCGTGGAGAACGAACCGAGCACCGACGTCGCTCCGCTGATATCGTCCGTCTTCGACGGACTCTGCCAGTCCCTGACGGTCATCTCGACGCCCGACGACTGCGTCAACATGGCGAAGTCCCTGTTCTCGCTCGCCGTCGAATACATGAACGTCGAACCCCGCCTCGTCGAGGAGGGGGAGATGCTCGACGAGTTCATCGGACAGTGCGACGTGCTCCTGGACCTGATCGAGCAGGCGGAGCCCGAGGACGGGTCGTGCGCCGCGGAGATCACCGGACTGAGGAACACCGTCGACCGCTTCGCCGAAGCCCTATACGGCATCGTATCCGGACTGCCCGAAGGCGCCATCGAAGGGATCGACGAGAAGCTGGCGGCGGAAGGCCCCACATCCCTGATGAGCGACGCCGCATCGTTCATCGTGACCGCCATGACCGCGAACGACCCCGACGACCTCGTCATAGGGTTCGAGGGATGCATCAGGATGCGTCTGAACGCCGGGTGCTGAGCAAATACCCAAATACGAATCCGAGGATGGGTGGGCGTAATGGCGACGATCGAGGAGCAGATTCAGGAACTGGAGAACGAGATCTCCAAGACGAAGTACAACAAGGCGACGGAGGCCCACATCGGGAAACTGAAGGCCAAGATCGCCAAGCTCGCGATGGAGGAGGAGAAACGCCGTTCCTCCAAGGGACCCACCAAGGGATTCTACGTCAAGAAAGCGGGGAACGCCACCGTCGCCCTGGTCGGTTTCCCGTCCGTCGGTAAGTCCACCCTCCTGAATCAGCTCACCGGCGCCAAATCCGAGGTCGGAGCGTACCATTTCACCACGCTCGACGTCGTCCCCGGGATCATGCTCTACAACCACGCCAAGATCCAGATCCTGGACATGCCGGGGCTGATCAAGGACGCTTCCCGCGGAAAAGGACGCGGAAGGGAGGTCATCGCCGCCGCCAGGTCCGCGGATGTCATCCTGCTGGTGTGCGATGTGTTCAACCCCAAGATGGACGTCCTGTTCAGGGAGCTGTACAACGCCGCCATCCGTCTCAACCAGAAGAAGCCCGATGTGGTCATCACCCACTCCGACCACGGCGGGATCCAGGTCAAACCCACGCTGAAGCTCACGAAGATCGACGTGGACACCATCAAGGACATGACCGCGGCCTACGGCCACATCAACGCCACGGTCGTCGTCCGCGAGGACATCAACGTCGAGCAGATGCTGGACGTCCTGGCGGGCAACCGCGTGTACATCAAAGCGATCATGGCCATCAACAAGGTGGACCTGGCCAAGCCGGGGGAGCTGGAGGCCGCGATGGACCTCCACAAGGACTATCGCTGCATCCCGATCTCCGCGGCCACCGGACAGGGCATAAAGGACCTCCAGCAGGCCCTCTACGACACGATCGACATGATCCGCATCTACCTCAAGCCCCAGGGCCAGGAGGCCGACATGGACATCCCGCTCATCGTCAAAAGGGGGAACACCATCGGGGACGTGTGCGAGCTGATCCACCGCGACTTCAAGAACAACTTCCGCTACGCCATGATCTGGGGGAAGAGCGCCAAGTTCCCCGGCCAGACCGTCGGGATGGAGCATGTCGTGGCCGACCAGGACGTCGTGTGCATCATCGTCAAGAGATGAGCGTCTGGGACCCTGACACAATTATCTACTTTCGCGGTCATGCGGGTGCATGGCGAAGAGAGATCTCATCTCCGTTTCAGACATGGAGGCCGAATGGCCCTCCCTCGTCGACCTCGCGATCAAGCTGAAGGCCGAGCGCGGCCACCACGGCGACCCCCTCAAGGGGAAGACGCTCGCGATGATGTTCGAGAAGCCCAGCACCCGCACGAGGATCTCGTTCGATGTCGCTATCACCGAGCTCGGAGGACACGCGCTCTACATCGACGAATCCAAGATGCAGATGGGCGTCCACAGCGAGACCGTAGAGGACACCGCGCGCGTCATGAGCAGGTTCGTCCACGGCATCATGTACCGTGCGTTCGACTACAAGATGATGGACAAGTTCGGCGAGTACGCCACCGTCCCGGTCATCAGCGGACTCGACAACCTCGAGCACCCCTGCCAGGCCCTTGCGGACATGGTCACCATCAAGGAGAAGCTCGGAGGGTTCCGCGGCAAGAAGCTCGTGTACCTCGGAGACGGGAACAACGTCTGCAACTCCCTCCTGTACGCCTGCGCCATCATGGGGATCGACATGGTCGCCTGCTGCCCCGCGGTCCGCATGCCCAACGCCGAGATCATGTGGAAGGCCTCGCAGATCGCCGAGAAGAACGGCTCCAAGATCATCGCGTCCCACGAGCCCAAGGACGCCTGCGTCGACGCCGATGTCCTGTACACCGACACCTGGGTGTCCATGGGCGACACGACCCCCGTCGAAGAGGCGATCAAGCTGTTCAACGACTACCAGATCAACTCCGAGCTCCTGAAGCTCGCGAAGCCCACCTGCATCGTCATGCACTGCCTGCCCGCCCACAGGGGACAGGAGATCACCGCCGAGGTCATCGACGGACCCCAGAGCGTCATCTTCGACCAGGCCGAGAACAGGCTCCACGCCCAGAAGGCCGTCCTGTACACCCTGATGAAGGACCAGTGAAACACGATCCATAAACAGTCCCCGGGGACGGGGACATCTTCCTTCTCATGAATTCCCGGACAGCGGATGCGATAACGCGATCCGTACGGGGGAGCCGTTCTCGAACAAGTACGAAAAATAGGATCCCGCCCCGAAGGGCGGGAAGAAGTTTGCTTATCTCGACGGGTCAGGCTTCAAGCCATTCCCTTGATGGCGGCGACGAGGGCCTCCATGTTGGCGTCGGGAGTGGCGACGGCGATTCCGCATCCGGAAGAGATGACGTTGAATCCGGCGTTGGCGGAGCGCAGAGCACCCTCCTTGACCTCCTCGGGGGTTCCCTGGAAGAGAGGCCTGACGGATCCGACGTTTCCGACGAGGACGGTCTTTCCACCGACCTTGGCGGCTGCATCCTCGGGCTTGACCTTCTCCTCGATGGAGATTCCGGTGACTCCGGTGGCGACCATCTGGTCGAGGATGGGCAGGGTGTCTCCGCAGATGTGGAGAACGGTGTACTTGCCATCCTTGGGCTTGAGGGCGACCCTGACGTGCTTTCCGGCGGCCTCCTCGAACATGTCGGGAGCGAGCATGTCGGTGGATCCGGAAGGCTCGGAGCACTGGACGATGTCTGCACCGGCGTCCATCAGGGCGTGGGTGTAGGCGTTGACGTAGGGGTTGACGGCGTCGACCCACTTGTCGACCTCTTCGGGGGCCATCATCATTCCGAAAACGAGGTTCTCGGTGTTGACGAGGTTTCCGGTGAGGGTGAACGGTCCGGTGTTTCCGGCAACGATGCAGTAGTTCTCGCCGTGGGACTTCTTCATGATCTCCATGGCCTCGAGGGCGACAGCAACCCTTCCGGACTTGATGAAGTCCTCGATGGGCATCATGTCGGCGGGGTCCTGGTACTCTCCCATCATGGGGTCGAACTTGAAGGGGTGCTCCTTGATCATGGGGGCGGCGTCCTTCTTGTCGACCTGGACGCGGGCGCCCAGGGTCTCGGTCTCGGCGGTCAGGCAGAAAGGAGCCCTGACGCACTCGAAGCCCTGGATATCGGCCTGGGCGCATCCGAGTTTCGCCATCAGGTTGGCGTCCTTGTGGGCCTCGGGCCAGGCGGCGCCGACCTTCTCCATCTGTCCGAGGGTGGCGGACTGGGTGAAGATGGCCACAGGGGGCCTGTCCAGGGACTCTTGTTTCATTGCTGCGAGTACTCTCTCTCTAGGAGTCATTGTCATGATAAGTTCTCCTGACCCGCAGTATCGTTTCTCCCTTCTTAAAGTATACGGATTTTACTTGTAAAGAATATCCGAAGGTATCCAGCGGAGCGAACTGCCAGTAGCAGAATGACGGAGATGGATGTATGCTCCAATTACACCTTGATGTCGGAGAGGCTCCTGAGCGTCCCGAGGTCCATCAGACCCATGTCCGTAACCCCGTAGATCCTCGCCTCCGAGTAGTCGCAGGACTTCAGCGCGGGGGCCATCACGCACTCCTCGTCGGCGACGAGGTCGTTCCCCGATGAGAACGGGCTGAACGGGGGGATGACGATCACGCCTTCTTTCTCCGCGTGTACGAAGCAGAGCATCTTCAGACCGCCTCCCACGGCCCCCGGGATCCTCACGGACGGATGCTCGTGACCTATGATCACGGGGCGCTTCCCGGAATCCACATGGCCGTGCTCCAGCCTGTAGCCCATGATATCGATGTGGTCGACGGCGAGTATCCCCGATTCGGCGATTATGTTCTGGATGTAATTGTCGTGATTACCTTTGACGACCACGACCTGAGCATCCTCCGAGATCATCTCGACTATCCCCCTGACCTGGTCGCTCTCCTCCCTTCCGGCGCGGCGGAAGTCGTGCTTGACGTCGCCGAGGAGGACCACGCGCTTAGGTTCGTACGTACCGAGGATGTCGTTGAGGGCGTCGCGTATCGAACCCGTGTTGATGCGGGGGAGATACATCCCGTCCTGCTCCAGCGCACGCTCGTACCCAAGATGGAGGTCGCCGATGACCACAGTGGGGCCTTCGTCGAGTATGAGGCACTTGTCGTTGGAAATGCGGACGCCGGGGCGTATCTCGAGGGTTCTCATATGCTGTCCCGTGGAACGCGGAACGGAGGTTAAGGAATTGGGTCGCCGCCCTCGCAAGAGGGCGGGTCATCCCGATCAGTTTGCGCGCGCTCCCGCGACAGGGGAGACGGCAGCGGGGCCGTCGATAGGCTGCCCGCAAGTGGGACACATCGAAAACGGGTACAGCGATGGGATATCCTTCCCGCAGTATGTGCATCTCATCGGTACTCTGAGAAACCGTCCGACGCCTTAAAGGAGGACGTCGCTACCAGAGCCGGAAATAACAACCACGGCGGTTGTTGGATGGGTCGGAATAGGAAGTCTGGCACATATGTGACGGGATCCGATTTACGACGGTGTTCTGCGGCAGGATTCCTAAGTCCAAACAACATAATTCCGGAACTGTCCGAGACCTCGGAGGACGATCCCCGACGGGCGATCCGAAGCTTGTCTCACGGCACCGTTCCACGGACCGTCTCCGGCCGGAATCCGGAACGTGACGCTGTCATAGGGCTTGGATGGGTGTTTCAACCACCATGTCACCGGTGCTCTACAATCCCTATAAGGGAACGCTGCGAAACTTGAGATATATTTTTATATTTGATTTTTTGAAAAAATCAAACGTCTAGTTATATTCACTACATATCCAACTACAAAAAACGACCAAAGGCCGATTTTAAGTTTTGTTTATCCCATTCTTTAAATACTAGCCAACCAAAAAAAGAGTAATTCGTACGAAATTAGATGGATTTTACATCCAACCATATTCAACCATTAAATATCCAACACCAAGATGGTAGAAACATCCCGGAAACGGGCAGTCAGGGCGTAAATCGCCCAAAAGGAGGAATAACGAATGAGCAAGGAACAGATTCTCGAGGACCTCGCCAACGCGGTCGTCAACTGCAAGGCGGATCTGGCGAAGACCGCGGCCGAGGCCGCGCTCGCCGAGGGCATCAACCCCGTGGAAGCGATCAACGAAGGTCTCGTCAAGGGAATGACCGTCGTCGGAGAGAGATACGCAGAGCACAAAGTCTACCTGCCCCAGGTCCTGGTCTCCGCCAGGTGCCTCTACAACGGACTCGACATCCTGCTGCCGGCCATCCCGAAGGAGGACCTCGCCGACGCCAAGAAGGCCGGAACCGTCGTCGTCGAAGGAGACGTGCACGACATCGGCAAGAACATCGTCAAGACGATGCTGACCGCGGGCGGATACATGGTCACCGACTTCGGCAAGGACATACCCTCCGCCACGGTCGCCGGACAGACCAAGGAGCTCGGGCTCGACGTGCTGTGCATGTCCACCCTGATGACCCCCACCATGGACAGGATGCCGGAGATCATCAGCCTCATGAAGGAGAATGGATCCCGCGGCAACTGCACCGTCACCATCGGCGGACCCCCCACATCCCCCTCCTTCGCGGAGGAGATCGGAGCGGACCACAGGGACAACAACGCGCAGGACTGCGTCAACTGGCTGAAGGCGAACTGAGATGGCACCGATGACACCCTACGAGAGGGCCCTCGCCACCCTCGCCAACGAGAAGATCGACGAGTTCGGCGCCTATCCGCTCGTCTGCGGACTCCAGAGGAGGCTCCTCCCCGGGACCGTTACATACCGCGAGTGGGCCACCGACTCCAAGAAGTGCGCGCAGTCGTTCGTCGAGGGATACAACAGATGGAAATTCCCCTTCACCGTCACCCTCGAGGACCTGTCCGTCACCGCCCACGACCTGGGGGCCAACGTCAGGCTCGACTCGGAGAACACCCCGTTCGTCGACGGCCACATCATCAACAGCATGGAGGACTACGAGAAGATCACCGTCCCCGATGTGACCAAGGGACGCACCGGGCACCTGATCGAGATGAACAGCATGGTCGCCCCCCAGCTGAAGGACAAGAGCTTCGTCATCGCGTTCCTGGAGGGTCCCCTCCTCACGCTGTCCCAGTCCGCCGGCGCCGAGAGGCTGTTCATGGACATGTTCACGGACCCCGCACCGGTCCACAAGGCCCTGGAGCAGACCACCAGGATGTGCTGCGACGCCGTCGAGAAGATCGGCGAGACCGGCGTCCAGGGGATGTGCTGGGACTACCTGTGGGCCAACTACTCCGTCCTCGGCGACGCCGAATACGGCGAGTTCGAGGGTGACAAGTACGCGAAGGCGACCAACGAGGCCACCAGGAAGGCCGGGCTCGGACTCGGTATCCACAACTGCGCCGACATGCCCCACCTCGACACCCAGATCAAGAAGTTCGGAGTGGACGTCTACTCGCTGGCATACTACCCGCTGGTCCCCGAGAGCCTCAACATGACCAAGGTCATCGAGGGTGGATACGCCGACAAGTGCACCATCTTCGGGAACATCGACCCGCAGATGTTCATGAGGGCATCCGTCGAGCAGATCACGAACACGACGAAGGACCTGTGCCAGGAGGCCAAGACCGCCCTGTGCAAGCGCGGACTGAACTCCCACTTCGTCGTCGCATCCGGATGCGAGGTGCCTCCGGACCTCGAGTGCAAGCTCGAGAACGTGACGGCCGTCATGGACGCCACCCACCAGTACGGAAGGATGGAGTGAGCTGATCGGCGATGTCATCCTACTTCGATGCCATGAGGACCTACGGGTTCTCCAACAACACGACGGCATCCGTGAGGAAGAGCCTCACCTGTCCCAGATGCGGGTTCGCGTTCTCGCTCGTGTACGCGAGGACGTTCGCCTGCCAGGGGTGCTCCGAGGCCTCCCTCGGATGCCCCAAGGTGAGGTGCGCCAAATGCGACTGCGAGTTCCCGATCGAATCGTCCTCCGATGTGTTCGGGAAGGTCCAGGAGAGGACGCTCGCGGATCACATGGGTGGCATCGTCACCAGCCGCAACGACGGCCTCGGCATAGTCTCCACGAGACGCCGAGGTCGCGAAACCCCGCAAACCATTTCTGTTTCCTCCAAAACCCGGAGGGTAGGGCATCCGCGCCGTCATCCGCGCGGACCCCTCCCCTCCTTTCTGAACATACAGGGGGCTTTCCCATCAGGATAGGACTCGGACTCGATACGGGCGGCACGTTCACTGATGCCGTGGTCATGGATCTCGAAGAAGGAAAGGTCCTGTGCAAGGCGAAATCGCCGACCACCCGCGAGGACCTCTGCATAGGGATCCGCAAAGCGATAGGGTTGATGGATCCGGATTATCTGACGAGGGTCGGGGTGGTCTCGCTCTCATCCACGCTGGCGACCAACTCGATCGTCGAGGGGAAGGGTGCCAGGGTGGCCCTCGTGTGCATAGGGTCCGAGTACGAATCGTCGTACCCGGCGGATTTCTGCATCACGATCGGAGGGAAGCACGACCTCAAGGGCATGGAGACCGAACCCCTGGACGAGAAGGCCGCCGAGGATTTCCTCGGGTCCGTCGGAGGGAGGGTCGACGGGATAGCCGTCGCGGGATATCTGGCGGTGCGCAACCCCGAGCACGAGGACCGCGTCCGCGACATGGTGGACAGGATGCTCGGCATCCCGGCCGTCTGCGGTCACGATTTGTCGTCCGGCCTCGGATTCAGCGAGAGGGCCGCCACCTGCGTGATGAACGCGCGCCTGATCCCCGTGATCGCCGATCTGATGGAGTCCGTGAAGAGGGTCATGGCCGAGTACGGGATCGCCGCGCCCCTCATGATGGTGCGCGGGGACGGCTCCATGATGGGCGAGGCCGAGGCCAGGAGGAAGCCCGTGGAGACCGTGATGTCCGGTCCCGCCGCCAGCCTCATCGGGGCCATGCGCATGACGGGCATGAAGGACGCCATCGTCATGGACATGGGCGGCACCACCACCGACATCGGGATCCTGCGCAACGGGAGGCCGAGGCTGGAACCGGAGGGGGCGACCATAGGGGGCACCCGCACGAGGGTCATGGCCGCCGAGATATCGACCTCCGGGATCGGGGGCGACAGCCGCATACTCGTCCTCGGCAGGGAGATCAAGCTAGCTCCGCTCAGGGTCTGCCCGATATGCTTCGCAGCGAAACAGTGGCCCTCCGTGGCCCGGGCCGTATCCGGACTCGAAGGGGGATCCCCCAGGATGTACTCCATGCAGAACGAGGACACCGTCGTCCTCGGTTCGGAGTTCTTCAGGACGCTCCGCATGCCGAGGAACGACAGGGACTTCTCCCCTCTGGAGATCGATCTCCTGAAGGTCCTGTCGGAGGAGCCGATGACGCTCGACAGAGCGGGGGAGATCCTCGGGGTCCACCCGTTCACCCTCGGCGTCCGCAGGCTCGAGAGCCTCGGACTGGTCCAGAGGATAGGGTTCACGCCGACCGATGTCCTCCACGCCTCCGGCGACTACGTCGAATACGACGCGGATGCGTCGAAGACGGCGGCGGGATATCTGGCGAGGGGCATCGGGACCGATACCGGCAGCTTCCTCGCGATGTGCAAGGATATGATCAGGACCAAGCTCTGCACCGAGCTCATGAAGGAGCTGCTCTCCGAGGAGACGGGGTCGACGAACCTCGGCAGGGCGGGCGAGGACCTCCTGGTGAAGGCCGTATCCGGGAAGGCCGGGAGGGATTACGCGTGCTCCATCAGGGTCACCAAGCCCATCATCGGGATAGGCGCTCCCGTGAGGGCGTACATGCCCTGGGTCGGGGAGGTGTTCGGCACAGAGGTGCTGATCCACGAGAACTCCGACGTGGGGAACGCCATCGGCGCCATATCGTCGTCCGTGTCCGAGACCGTCACGGTTCTGATCCGTCCGGAATCCATCGGATCGGAGAAGAGATTCCAGGCGTTCTCCAAGCTGGGGAAGTTCGACTATGACGGCCTGGAATCCGCCCTTCAGGATTCCGAACGGCGCGCCAGGGAGCACGCCGAGAGGTCCGTCTCGGAGGGCGGCGCCGAGGATGTGACGGTCACCTGCGACCGCAGGGACAGGACCTTCCGCTACGGGGACACCGGCCAGGAATGCCTCATGGAGGTCGAGCTGACCGTCACCGCCGCTGGACGCCCCCGCCCGTTCTCATCCCAATGAGTACTTCGCCGGCGGGACCGTTATCTCGAAGACGGCCCCCCGGGGGGTCTCCGGGCATCTTATCGACAATCCGGACATGGACACGATGTTGTAGACCAGGAACATCCCGAACTTCCCCTCGTAGACCATGTCGAACATCCTGTTCCTCACCGCCGGATCCACCCCGGACCCGTTGTCCTCGTACACGATGGTCAGGCTCCCGTCGGTGATGCTGCACCTGATGTCGATCTCGTTCGCGAACCCGCCGTGGTCCATGGTGTTCTGGAAGAGATGCCTGAACACCGCCGGGAAGGCGGGGTCCGCCAGGACCTTGATCCCGTTGGTGCGGACGTTGACCTTGACGTCGGCGGGTATGATCTTGTTCTTCGCGGAGCGGGCGGCGTCCTCCAGGTCGATCCATATCGCCGGCATCAGCCCCACGTTGCGGTAGTCGGACATGAAGGAGATCGTCTCGCTCAGCCTCCCGACGGCCCCCCTGTGCTCCTCGGGGATCTGCCCGCACACCGCGTCCAGGTCCGGACGGGCATGCATGAGGCTGTCCAACACCGGCCCTTCGAGGATCGAGACGTGCTCCTTCACGCGGGTCGCGGTCTCGTCCATCCTCTTCATGTCGGTGACATCCTCCATGAACACGGTGAATCCGGGATGCATGTCCCCCAGGCCGGCCGTGCTGTAGACCGTGACGGAGTAGCTCCTGTTGCGCTGGCCCATCCTCGCCGTGACCGCCCCCTTCAGGGACGGTCCGCCGTGGGTGCGGAGACGGTTGACCAGGTCGAGGATCGTCTGCATCTGCGTCGTGCCGACCTCGTCGGCCCGGATGGGGAGCTGCGCCGTCTGATCGACGCCGAGGATGGACATGCCCGACCTGTTCAGGAACGCCAGGTCCATGTCGATGGTGACGAACGCTATCCCCATGGTTCCCACCTCGGTCAGCTCGCGGAGCACCTGCGCCGGGGCGGTTGCCCTCTTGAGCTCCTCGCGCTTGGCGAACATTAGGAACATCTCGCCCATCAGGAGGTTCAATTGGGTCTCGTCGGATGCCGTGTACTCGTCGCTCTTGTTGGCGACGCCGGCGGTGCCGACTATCCCCCCGTCCTGCGCGAACAGCGGGACGAGCAGCAGACGGCTGAGACGCATGTGTCCCTCGGGGACGCCCTTCTTCAGGAGCCTGCGGTCCCCTTCGTAATTGTTGATTATGACGGACTTCCCGTTGCGTATCGGATCCCCCCATACGCCGGTGGTGTCCAGCTGGAACTCGACGGGGTAGTTGGTGATGTCGCAGCGCTTCATGGCGCCCTTCGACCACGCCAGCATCCTCAGGACCCTGCGGTCCCTGTCGTAGCTGGCCACGAACCCGGCCTCGCTCCTGGTCAGCTCGACGGCGTTGTCCAGCGCGTAGTTGACGATCTCGGAGAAGTCCCTGTCGTTCATCTTGGCCATCTGGACCATCGCCTCGAGACGCCTCTCGTTGACATTGCGGTCGGCCCCCACGCGGCTGCGCTCGGCGGCGAGTATGGTGCGGTGGCAGATCTCCTTGAAGTACTCGAGCGGTTCGACGGCGCTCCTGTCCACGAAACCCTCGATCCTCTCGTTCACCGCCAGCGCCAGGATCTCCTTGGTGGCGATCCTCGACACGAGGACGATGGGGGTGAGCTTCCCCGCGCGGTCCATGGCGCGTATCATGTCGCGGATGTCGTTCCCCTCGGTGTGGTCGAAGACGACGGCGTCGATGCTGTCGGTCTCCATGCACTTCATGGCGGATTCCACGGAGCCTTCGGGCAGGACCTTCGCCGACGAGTCGATGAAGGGGATGAATTTCTGCGACAGGACCATGAAACCGGAATCGTCGCTGACGAGGAGCATCTTGTACATAGCGGTGACCTCCAGACGGACCGTTCCGCCTGCTTGACGATGCTAAGACCCCGTGGGATGATAACGGTGCCGATGGATTTATTGCGGAACCGCCATGCCCCCGCCGTGATCCGCAACACGTTCGTGCTCCTGCCCTCCGTGGGCGCCAAGAAAGAGAAGGCCATCTGGGAATCCGGCGTCAGGACATGGGACGATTTCATCTCCTCGGAGAGGGTCTCCACCATGAAGCCGGAGGCCAAGGAGAGGGGCGATGCGCTCCTGATGCAGGCCTGCGAGCTCCTGGACGACGGCGAGTGCGGGGCGTTGGCGGACATGACCCCGAAGAGCGAGCATTGGAGGCTCTTCGGCGATTTCAAGGACGACGCGAAGTACCTGGACATCGAGACCGACGGCCTCAGCAGGGACGCCCTCGTCACGGTGGTGACCGTGCATTCGAAGAAGGAGACGGTCACCCTCACGGAGGGGATCGACCTGTCCCCCGAGACGCTCTCGGACGCCCTGGACGGCGCGAAGCTCCTTGTCACTTTCAACGGCAGCTGCTTCGACGTCCCCGTGCTGAGGAACAGCTTCCCCGAGGTGGATTTCGACATCCCGCAGTACGACCTCCGCTTCGCATCCCGCAAGGTCGGGTACAGAGGCGGGCTCAAGCCACTGGAGATAGACCTCGGCATCTCGCGTGCGGACGAGATCGAGGGCATGGACGGCGCCGACGCCGTCCGTCTGTGGAAGCAGTGGGAGAGGCACGGGGACCGCGACGCGCTGGACATCCTCACGGAATACAACAGGGCCGATACGGTCAACCTGGAGACCATCGCCGATACGATCTACGGCAGACTGGTGAAGGAGCATGCGGGATTCGTCTGGTGACCTCCGCCGTCTCGACAGGGACCTCCGCGTGGCCGCGGACGTCCTCCGCGATGCGAAGTCCGTTCGCGTGGTCACCCACATCGACGCCGACGGCATATCCGCCGGGGCGATCGCCGACATGACCCTGGACAGGATGGGCAAGGAGCACACCGTCGGATTCGAGAAGAAGATCACCGAGGAGGTCGTGGAGAGCGTGAACTCCAGCCCGGAGGACGTCGTATGGATATGCGACCTGGGCAGCGGATACCTGTCCGAATTCCGCAGGGACGGATTGGTCGTCACGGACCACCACGTCCCCGACCCGAAATGGAGGGGACGGCAGACCAGGCTGGACAATTTCTGCGGGATACAGCATCTCAACCCCCACACGTACGGGATAGACGGCTCGTTCGAGGTCTGCGGAGCAGGTATGACGTACCTCCTGTCGAGGGAGATCGACCCGTCCAACACCGACCTCGCCTACCTGGGGGTGGTCGGGGCCGTGGGGGACTTCCAGGATTCAAACCATCAGAGGCTGGTGGGGCTCAACAGGACCGTGCTCGGGGATGCGATCGCCGCCGGCGACATCGTTGCGGAGGAGGACCTGCGCTACTTCGGCAGATACACGCGCCCGATCAACCAGTATCTGCAATACGCCACCGACCCGTCGATTCCGGGAGTGAGCGACGACCCGAAGGGATGCTTCGGTCTGCTGGATTCCCTGGGTATACCCGCCAAGAAGGGGGACAGATGGCGCTGCTGGTGCGACCTCACCCCGGAGGAGCACGACAGGGCGGTGGAGAGGATCGAGGAGATCCTCGGACCCGATGCCGGCAGGGCCGTGGGGGAGATGTACCGCATCACCAGATACACTCCGGGGACCGGCCTGGGGGATGCGAAGGAGTTCGCCACGATCCTGAACTCCTGCGGACGCTACGACGATGCCCCTACGGGACTGAGGGTCTGCCGCGGCGATGTGGACGCCCTGAAGGCCGCAGAGGACAACCGCGCGGAGCACAGGAAGCACATCTCCGCCGCGCTGAACTACATCCGCGAGAACCACCTGCTCCGCGAGAGGCGGTTCATCCAATGGTTCGACGCCGGATCCGACATACGGGAGACGGTGGTCGGGATCGTGGCGGGGATGATGCTCTCGTCGGCCGACTGCAGGCGCAACGTCCCGATAATAGCGTTCGCCGATTCGGACGACGGGGTGAAGGTATCCGCCAGGGCCAACAGGGACCTGGTCGACAGGGGATTGGACCTGTCGTCGGTGATGAAGACGGCCTCGGAGCTGGTCGGAGGGTTCGGAGGAGGGCACACCGTCGCCGCAGGGGCGACGATCCCCGCGGATCAGAAGGAGAGGTTCCTCGACATCGTCGAGGACCTGATATCCTCCCAGATCGAATGATTCAGGCTCCTCCTAAAACACTCAATATCCGTTTATCGTCATATATTGCCATATTATGCGGATGAATCCTTATACTGGCTATCGGAGTTGGATGTATTAGGATTACCTACAGATTAATGCCGATTTTTCGCCTTTCCTAACTCGTTTTCGCCAGATTTTATATACGGTACCCAGAATCGCCGTACCAGAGGTAACACACATGGCAGTTACAATCAATGGATCCGACTGCGTCGCCTGCGGCGCTTGCGTAGACGTCTGCCCCGAGGGCGCCCTGACCGTCGAGGACATCGCGGTCGTCGACACCTCGAAATGCGTTGACTGCGGCGCTTGCATCGACGAGTGCCCCGCCAGCTGCATCTCCGAGTGATCGGAGCCTTCGCAAGAAGGACCCAAACCCCTTCCCCTCTTCTCCACAACCCCATGTTCAAGGGATTTCTACATGTCTAAATAATTTTAGAAATGCCTAAACTATATATAATCTGAAAATGTAGGCGTGCCTGAAGGCGCTATGCGCCAAGGTGATAAAATGGACAGAACCGATGCAATCAACGTCGCTTTCCTGGGCGCCGTCGTCATCATCCTCGTTGCCTCGTTCATCTACGTGAACGTGTTCTGGGAGGAGCCCGCGGAGGAAGAGGAGGAGTCCGGAGAGAGTACCGAATCCTTCTTCGACATCCCCGCGGACGTCGACTCCGCGGATGAGACCGTCGTCCCGATCTGCGCGTCCCCGACGTACGTGTCAGCAACGTGTTGACGAGAAACGGCCCCCGGGCCAACTTCCCTTCCCAAACACCCGTTAACATTCTTTCTGGGTTATACGTTCCTTAAGTACTCGTCCGTCGGTCCCTCCGGCATGTCGGAAATCCTCGAGAAGAACAAAGAATATGCCGCAGTCCTCAGGGACGTCCTCAGACTCAGGGGAGAGCCGGTCGCTGTCAAGCTGATAAAGAAGGGCGAGGAGTTCCCGGAGGGATACGAGGAGCCCGTGAGCCAGCTCAGCCATTGCCAGGCGATCTTCAGGGCGAAGGAGGGGGAATCGTTCAAGCTCCCCCTGGCCTGTGAGAACTGCATGGTCGGCGCTTCCGCCCTCAACATGACGCCCACCCCCGAGAAGGTAGCCACCGGAGACTTCCACGCCGGGATCGGGATGCACGATTCCAAGGAAGCGGCCGCCAAGATGATCGCGGACAGGCTCATCGTGCCGTTCGAGACCATCGGCGAGGTGGTCTGCCCCCTGAAGGAGGCCGATTTCGTGCCCGATGTGGTCACCATCGAGGACATCCCGGAGAGATGCTACTGGATCGTCCCCCTCTCGACAGCCGAGAAGGGAGGCCGCGCCACGTTCTCCACATCGCCGTTCCAGTGCTGCTGCGAGGACATCGTCGCGGTGCCCGTCGCGACCGGATCGCCCAACATATCCCTGGGATGCTTCGGATGCAGGAAGAAGACGGGCATGAAGGCGGACGAGATGGCAGTGGGCATCCCGTACGCCATGATCCCGGGCTTCGCGGACCGCCTGAAGAGGTACGCCGAGCTCGTCATGCCCAAGGCGAAGCGCGACTGAGACCCAGCGTGCTACTCTAAACCCTTTAATTATTACTAAACATGCTGTAATTCTGCAGGGTTTATGCATCCAGCCGAATCCATCGAACCTATTAAATAAATGAGGACGGGCGGGCATCGGCACCCCGGGGAAAACCCGCCCGCATCCAACCATGCATCCATACCGCTGGCTAAGGCCGAAATCGCCGTTCTTCCAATCCCTTTATATCAAGTGAGGGGGTTGTCCTGACCGCAAGGGGTAAGCGGTCCCGAGAGGGGCCGTCTATAGAACAAGGAGGTATGAAATGCCAAAATACGAGGACGTAGTCGACCTGTATGACGACTGCGGAAAGCGCATCGCAAAAGATGTTCCGCTCGAAGCCATCAGTCCGCTGCGCAACAACGCGATCAAGAAGATCGTGTCCCTGACCAAGAGGACGTGCGCCGTCAGCCTGGCCGGCATTGAGAAAGCTCTCAAGACCGGAAGCATGACCGGCGGAGGCGTCATCATCCAGGGAAAAGAGATCGACATCCCGCTCGTCGAGAATGCCGACAAACTCGCCAAGGCCATCGAGGACACCATCAGGGTCTACGACGACGACGGAACCGTTGTCAAAGTCAAGACCGGTGGAAAGAACCTTGTCGCCGTGGTCCCCGAGGTCAGGATGGAGGCCGGTGTCGAGTACACTACCGGATTCACCACCGTCGCTGCAGCCACCACCGAGGCCATCATCGACATGTTCGACATCCCCATGTACAAGGCAAACATGGTCAAGGCCGCCGTTTGGGGCAGATACCCCCAGACCATCACCTTCCAGGGCGCCAACGTCAAATCCATCCTCGAGGTTCCCCAGAACAACGAGGGTGCCGGATTCGCCCTCAGGAACATCATGGCCAACCACGTCGTCGCTCTGGTCGACAGGAACGCCATGCAGGGAACCGCCCTCTCCGCTATCTACGAGCAGTGCGGATCCTTCGAGATGGGTGACCTCGTCGGCAACTTCGAGAGGGGCGGACTCCTGAGCCTGGCTTACCAGGGACTCAACGCCAACAACATGCTGTACACCCTCGTCAAAAAGAACGGAAAGACCGGAACCGTCGGAACCGTTATCGAGTCCCTCATGGACAGGGCCATCGAGGACGGCGTCATCCGCGTGAAGGAGACCCTCCCGTCCGGATACAAGGTGTACACCACCGACGACCTCCCCAAGTGGAACGCCTACGCTGCCACTGGAATGGTCGCTGCCATCATGGTCAACGTCGGAGCTGCCAGGGCCGCCCAGGGTGTCCCCGGTACCATCCTGTACTACAACGACCTGCTCGAGCACGAGTCCGGACTCCCCGGTGTCGACTACGGTCGCGCGGAGGGTGTCGGAGTCGGTATGTCCTTCTTCTCGCACTCCATCTACGGTGGAGGCGGACCTGGACTGTTCCACGGAAACCACGTCGTCACCAGGCACGCCAAGGGAGTTCTCATCCCCGCCGTCACCGCCGGTAACTGTCTCGACGGTGGAACCCAGACCTTCTCTGCAGAGGCCACCTCCGGTCTGTTCAAAGAGGTCTTCGGAGACATCGAAGAGTTCAGGCAGCCCATGCAGTACGTCGCTGCTGAGGCCAAGAAAATCAAGAAGAAGATCTGAGGTGTCTCATGTCGAGTTCTTCAGCCCCCGCAGCGGATTACGCCGGAGTGCCTCTCCCCGAGGTGCAGATCGTCACCAACCGCCTTCTTAGCGCTGAGACGACGGAAAAGGTCCTGAACGCCCTCGATTCGATCGCCGGCATCAGGCAGATCAACATGACCGGAGAGAGCCTCCCCAAGACCGTCAACAGCGGTCCGGGCAAGGGGCTTCCGAACAACCACACCGAGCGCAGGGTCATCCACGTCGGTGAGCATGAGGTCGAACTCCGCTACCTCGTCGGAGGGTTCTACATCGAACTCGAGGTCGAGGACGAATCGGAGCTCGACGCTAAGCTGGAGGAGATCAAGGCCGCGTGCAACAGCACGATTGAGCACGGATACACCCTCCAGGTTGGAAGATACTCGAAATACAGACCAACTCTACATGATTACAGGAGTGCATAAAATGGCATACAAGAGGCAGTTCTATCCGGGTACCACCACACCTGCCAAGAACAGGCGCAGATACATGGACCCGAAGGTCAAACTGAAGAAACTGCGCGACGTCTCCATGGACGACGTCGTGAGGATCATGGGACACAGGAACCCCGGAGAGGAGTACAAGTCCATCCACCCCCCCATAGAGGAGGGCAAGGAGCCCAACTGTCCCATCAGGAAACTGGTCGTCCCCATCGAGGGAGCCAAGCACGGAGACCGTGTCAGGTACATCCAGTTCACCGACTCCGTCTACTTCGCACCCATCTCCCCCTACCAGAGGGCATGGATGTACCTGTCCAGGTACAGGGGAATCGACACCGGTACCCTGTCCGGAAGGCAGATCATCGAGGTCCGTGAGAGGAACCTCGAGCAGATGGCGAAAGAGTTCATCGACAACGAGACCTTCGACCCCGCCCTCACCGGTATCAGGGGAGCCACCGTTCACGGACACGCCTGCCGTCTCGACGAGCACGGCCTGATGTTCGACGGCTGGCAGAGGTACATCTGGGACGACAAGAAGAAAGAGGTCGTCTACGTCAAGGACCAGGTCGCGATTCCCCTCGACAGGAAGATCTCCGTCGGGAAGCCCGCTGCCATGTCCGACCTGAAGAAGAGGACCACCATCTTCAGGGCCGACGGCGTCGCCATGCAGGACGACAAAGAGGTCACCATGTACGGCCTCAGGATCCACAAGCTTAGGACCCTCGGCGGCTACCAGCCGTGGAAGGTCAAGGGAGAGTGATTACCATGGCAGGCAAAGAGAAGCTGTTCATGGAAGCATGCAAGAAGAAGTTCAAGGAAGAGCCCACCGACATGTCCACCAAGTACTACTGCTACGGTGGATGGAAGCAGTCGAAGTCCAAGGTCGAGTTCCAGAAGTCCGCGGACGAGATCGCCAAGAAGCGTGGCATCCCCATGCTCAACGAGGACATCGGAGTTCCCCTCGGACAGAGGAGCTGGATGCCCTACCAGCTGAGCCACACCGACATCTTCGCGGAGGCCGATGACCTGCACTGCGTCAACAACTGCGCTATCCAGCAGGCCTGGGACGACATCAGGAGGACCATCCTGGTCGGTCTCGACAGCCCCCACCAGACCATCGAGAGGAGGCTCGGAAAAGAGGTCACGCCTGAGACCATCAACGCGTACCTCGAGACCGTCAACCACACCATGCCCGGCGGAGCCGTCGTTCAGGAGCACATGGCCGAGATCAACCCTGCTCTCGTCTGGGACTCCTACGTCAAGGTCTTCTCCGGAGACGACGACCTCATCGACGAGATCGACAAGAGGTTCGTCATCGACATCAACAAGCTGTTCCCCAAGGAGCAGGCCAAGCAGCTGAAGAAAGCCATCGGCAAGACCCTGATGCAGGCCGTCCGCGTCCCGACCATCGTCGGAAGGCTCATGGACGGAGCGACTGTCTCCAGGCACGCCGCCATGCAGATCTCCATGGCTTTCATCTCCTCCTACAAGCTCGCAGCAGGAGAGGCCGCCATCGCCGACTTCGCGTACTCCGCGAAACACCAGTCCCTCAACATGGGAACCATGATGCCCGCAAGGCGCGCCAGGGGACCCAACGAGCCCGGTGGAATACCCTTCGGATACATGGCCGACATCGCTCAGTCCGACCGTGTCTACCCCGACGACCCCGGACGCGGAGCCCTCGAGGCTGTCGCTCTGGGAGCCGCGGTCTACGACCAGGTCTACCTCGGAGGATACATGTCCGGAGGAGTCGGATTCACCCAGTACGCCACTGCGGCCTACACCGACAACATCCTCGAGGACTACGTCTACTACGCCATCGACCAGATCAAATCCAAGTACGGCGGCTTCTGCAAGCTCGACCCCAGCAACATGGACGAGGTCATGAAACTGGCCGACGACGTGAACACCTACGCTCTCGAGATGTACGAGAAGTACCCCGCCGTCATGGAGACCCACTTCGGTGGATCCCAGAGGGCCACCGTCGCAGCTGCGTCCACCGGTATCGCCGGTGCCATGGCTACCGGTGTCGCCGACGTCGGTCTCAACTGCTGGTACCTGTCCATGCTCCAGCACAAGGAGAGGACCGGAAGGCTCGGATTCTACGGATTCGACCTGCAGGACCAGTGCGGTTCCGCCAACTCGTTCGCGTACAGGTCCGATGAGGGTCTCCCCATGGAGGTCCGTGGACCCAACTACCCCAACTACGCCATGAACGTCGGACACCTTTCCGGATACACCGGTATCCCCAAGGCCGCCCACGTCGCTCGCGGAGACGCCTTCACCTGCAACCCGTTCGTCAGGGTGGCATTCGCTGACCCGTCCCTCGTCTTCGACTTCGCCAACGTCACGAAGGAGATCGGACGCGGGGCCCTCAGGGAGTTCCAGCCTGCCGGCGAGCGCAGCGCTGTCATCAAGGGCTGATCCCAGATGAAGGTAGGAGACCTGCAGAAGTACCTGCCGACCTCGACGGTCGGGAAGGTGACGGACATCCGCGAGAGGGACGGGAAGACCTGGGTGAGACTGGACTTCACGGACCTCTACTACGATGCGACGCTGCTGACCCCCGCCAACCCGTCGGAGTACATCGAGGTATCCTTCAAAGAGCGCAAAGTCTACGACGGGGGCCGCGATGCCCTCGAAAAACTCAGGAAGGAGAAGGAGGAGGTGGACATCACCGAGTTCATGCCTTCCGGAGGCGGATGAGCGCTCGCCTTCATCACAAACCATTTCCCCAAACCCCTTACTTCTGTCTGATTTCGAACTTCATAGCACGAGAACGCGCTCATCATAGCTCGCGTATCGGATTTCCGTGTTCGGCAGGACTTTTATCCGACCTCCGAATGGACTGCTTCCGACCATCCGGTCAAGATTCGGAGACGTGTGTACCACGGCAGACCCTTCCCAGCGGTCGGAAACGGGCGTCCCGGCTCGGAGTGAAGCAAATGGAAGAGCTAAGACTGCCATGGAGCAACAAGGAGGGCCTCCTGTACGGGAGCGTCATCGCGCTGATCACCGGCCTGATCATGTGCGAGTTCAATCTTTTCAAGAACGCTGGAGAGGTCAGCCTGGACCTCTTCGTGAACGGGCTCATCAGCCTGCCCTTCATTTGGATCGCGGTGATGCTGCTGATGACGCTGATCGTCGGGAGGATCGCCGACGCCTTCGTGAAGAAATACACCGAACCCACGGACAGCTTCTACACGAAGATCGTGTTCAACATCATCCCGTGCGTGCTGATGATGTCCGCCATCATGACGCTCGTCGGCCCCACTATCGGGCACATCCTCGGAGGGAACCTGTCCATGGACGTCGTCTACGCATGGCCCTCCTGCTGGCCCGTGAACTTCTGCGTCGCATTCTGGGTGGAGATGCTCATCGCCCAGCCCGCCGCGAGGTGCATCATGAAGAGGAAGCACATCCGCATGCTGAAGGAAGCATCCAACGAGGAGATCGGAGCATGACAATAATCACCATCGGAAGACAGAACGGGAGCGGAGGTCGCGAGATCGGCCGTCTGCTCGCAGAGAGGCTCGGAGTCCCGTGCTACGACCAGGAGATCGTCGAGAAGACCGCTGAGAAGTGCGGGACGACGGTGGAGAACATCGGGAAGATAGAGGAGACCAGCAGGACCGGGAGCAAGCTGTACTTCGGCGGGATCCCGTCCCCGAATCCGATCTTCCAGCAGCAGGCCGCCGCCATCAGGGACCTGGCATCCGAAGGACCGTGCGTGTTCGTCGGCAGGTGCGCGGACTACGTCCTGCGCGAGAGGAAGGATGTCGTCAACGTGTTCGTGACGGCGCCCGTCCCTGACAGGATCAAGAGGTCGGCCGCACGCAACGGGATCTCCGAGAAGGAGGCCTATGACCGCATCACCGTGAAGGACAAGGGCAGGGCGGAGTACTACATGAGGTACACCGGCATGACCTGGGGATCCGTATCGAATTACCACCTGTCGGTGAACTCCGGACCCATCGGCGTCGATGGCGCGACCGAGCTCATCCTGACATACATCCGTCTGAAGGACGAGAGATCCCGAACGGGATAAACGCGGGCCTACGCCCGCTTCTCATATCAAGAGGATCACTTGACGATCTTCTCGATCCTCTCCTCCCTCTCCTTGACCTTGGCGATCTGGGGATCGAGGTCGGGGGCGCTCTCTCCGGGCTGGAGCCTGTTGAACGCCACGAGCACGGAGGCCAGCTTGGGGTTGTCCTCGAGGCCGTAGTGCTTCCTTATCATGAGGTCGCAGGTGGGCGCGGGACTGCACGAGATGACGTCCTTGCATCCGTTGGAGGGGTTGAGCTCGGGGAAGGACACCGGAGGCATGGTGAATGTCTCGCCGCCGTTGGCCTTGACTGAAGGGAACATGACGAATCCGTCGGAGAGCCAGACGACGTCCTGCTTGTCCGCGTACTTGTGCGCGGTGAACGGGAACACCTCCTCTCCGATGATCTCCCCGTCCCCTGATTCCAGGAGGACGGTGGGCTCGGGCGGGGGCCTGAACCTCGGATCCTTGACGATGCAGATGACGTTCTCCCTCTTCAGGGCCTCGGTGAAACCGATGTTGTCCACCGCGATGTTCCCCATGGCGCGGACCTTGGCCTCCTCTTCCCTGACCTGTTCGAGGATGTCCCTGTCCAGATAGAACGCGTGGACGACGCCTCTCAGACCGCGCACGATCTCCAGCTGTGCGTCACCGGGAGCATCTACATCTATTGCCATGCTCAGTCAAGAGCCACAAGGGTAGAAAAGGTTTCCGTCCAGCATAAGGAAGGCTGGACGGATGTTAATATGTGTGTGGCACAGCTCAACTGATGTGGATGTCCTCTCCGTCCTGGACGAAGTGGATGCATGCGTCGCGTTTCAGACCCAGGTCGCCCGCGACCTCCAGGGCCTTGATTATCCCGGCGGGGACGGGGCACGCGGTGTGGGGGATCGCCTCCGCGGCGAGCTTGTACACGGACGAATCCATGAAGCTGGCCTCCACCTCCGCATACGGGCTCATGGGCTCCAGCTTCCAGGACATCTTCAGGACGTTCGGGCAGTCGCTCTTGATGTCGATCTGGATCAGACCCATGCCGTTGTCCTTCGCTGTGATCAGCGTCTTCATCTTGCATACGCCGCCGTCGACGCATACCTTGCATTCCTCACTCATTGTCGTCACTCCTTAGCCTGATCAGGTTGTTCGCTCCGGCCATGGTACGGATATCGACGACCCCGATGACCGCGATGATGCGGTTATCGAGCTCGATGGGGGTCACGATGACCCTTATCCCCTTGTACGGACCGGATGTGGCGATCTTGCGGATGGTGGTCCCCGCGTTCATCACCTCTTCGAGGACGGGTCCGTCGTACGCGTTGTCGATGACCGCCCCGTTCTCTATCCTGATGCCGAGGTTGTCCCTGCTCTTGGCGCAGACGGGCAATCCTCCTACCAGGTCATGTATTGCGAACGCCAGGGATATAATCTCATTGCCCGCGTTCTTCGGCGTGAAGATGTCTTTAAGGTCGCGGGTGAACTGGAGGCCGCCCATGATCGTCAGCCCGGCGGTGACCGCGCCGATCTCGGCGATCTCGTTCGTGGGGCCCGTCCCGATGATGATGACATCGTCGTTCCTGAGCGTGAACAGCGTGCGCACCTTCTCCGAGATGGCGTCGTCCACGGGGTAATCGGATCCGGGGAAGACCAGGTTACCGTCCACGCAGACCAGCGTCGTGGCCCCCGTGGCGCCGGATTTGATCGCCGCATCCCTCTCCTCGCAGCCGAACTTGACGTCCTTGGCCCTCTTCGGCACGCGGACGGCGCAGTCCTTGTCACCGATGGTGAGGTCGCTGATGGTGACGTCGGCGACGTCCATGTGGTACGTGAGCTTGAACTCGAGGCCGCGGTCGGTCAGGAGGATGCCGCTCTTCCCGATGGTGATGAGGCCCTGCTCCTGCAGCTGGGACAGTATGGTCCTGGTGCTGCCCTCGCCTATGCCCAGCAGCTGCGACAGCCTCTTCCTTCCGACGGGGATGCCCTCGTCGAGGCTCTCCAGCGCCTTCCAGATGTGATAGTCGTTGAACTTGGGCACAGGTCCGCCCAATCTGTTCGCCCTCGGCATCATGATGGATATATCGTTCATCCAATCTTAATAAAGTTGCCCCGTTGGCACATTCTTCCGTCACTGGCTGCCAAGAAAAGTACACGGCGTTAACACGCCCTAACTTCGAAGGGCGAATGGGTACCCTTTATATCGGCTGAGTAAATCGGCGTCTCATGGCTCAAGACTCGACGGAACTTCTCGTTATCGAGAACGTATCCAAATCCTTCGACGGGAGATGCGTGCTCGACGACTTCAGCGCAAGGCTGTCCACCGGGAAGATCATGGGACTGATCGGGAAGAGCGCCGCCGGAAAGAGCGTGCTCATCCACATGATCAGAGGGAGCGAGGAGTACGCGCCCGACAAGGGACGCGTCATCTACAACGTCAACCGCTGCCAGTGCTGCGGGAGGCTGGACCTGCCCTTCGAGGGTAGGCCGTGCACCGCGTGCGGCGGGGAGACCGAGACCCTCGCCGTCGACTTCTGGTCCCTCAAGCCCGACGACCCGCTCAGGCAGGCCGTCAAATCGAGGATCGCGATCATGCTCCAGAGGACCTTCGCCCTCTTCGGCGACATGTCCGTCGTGGAGAACGTCATGGAGGCCATCCCCAAGGAGATCACCGGGGATGCCAGGACCGACAAGGCCATCGAGCTCCTGGAGCTCGTGAACATGACCCACAGGACCACCCACATCGCCAGGGACCTGTCCGGAGGGGAGAAGCAGAGGGTCGTCATGGCCAGGCAGCTCGCGAAGGAGCCGCTGTTCTTCCTCGCCGACGAGCCCACCGGCACCCTGGACCCCACCACCGCCGAGATCGTGCACTCCGGATTGGTGGACTACGTGAGGAGCAAGGGCATCTGCATGGTGTTCGCCTCCCACTGGCCCGAGGCCATCGAGAGGATGGCCGACGACGCCGTCCTCCTGGAGAACGGGAAGACCCTGGAGCACGGGGAGCCCAAGAAGGTCTGCTCGGCCTTCATGAAGGACTACCACTTCGAGGACACAAGGAAGAAGGAGATCCTCGGGGACCCGCTCATCGTCCTGCAGGACGCCAAGAAGCACTACTTCTCCGTCGTGAGAGGAGTGGTCAAAGCCGTCGACGGGGTTAGCTTCGAGATCAGGGAGAGGGAGATCTTCGCCCTGGTCGGATATTCCGGAGCGGGGAAGACCACCACGTCCAGGATGATCGCGGGGATGTCCCCCGTCACCTCCGGGAGCGTCAAGATCAAGATCGGGGACGACTGGATCGACATGTCCGAGAGCGGATTCATGGGCAAGGGCAGGGCGACCCCGTACATCGGGTTCCTGCACCAGGAGTACACCCTGTACCCGTTCGACACCGTCCTCCAGAACCTGAGCACCTGCATCGGGATGAAGATGCCCGCCGAACTGGCCAAGATCAAGGCCATCCAGGTGCTGATCAGCGTCGGATTCGAGAAATCATCCATCGAGAACATCCTCTACGCCTACCCGGACTCCCTGTCCGTCGGTGAGCAGCAGAGGATCGCGTTCGCACAGGTCCTGATCAAGGAACCGCGCATCGTCATCCTCGACGAGCCCACCGGGACCATGGACCCGATCACCAAGACGATCATCGCGAAATCCGTCATCCGCGCCAGGGAGACCCTGGGCGAGACGTTCGTGGTCGTCAGCCACGACATGGACTTCATCATGAACTGCTGCGACCGCGCCGCGTTCATGAAGGGCGGGAAGGTCGTCACCATCGGGGACCCCAAGGAGGTCCTCGAGGAATTCGAGATGGAGCCCGTCCCCGAAGGGGAATGATGCCGCATGAAGCAGAAGATGGGGAGGCACCTCAGCTTCGTCGAGTGCAGGGAGTCCATGGGACTCGGCGTCGGAGGAGGGTTGGCGAGCAGGGCCACCATCTCCGAGTCGGGGAGGGATGTCGTCGCCATAGCGATGGGTCCCGGACGCAGGCACATCACCAAGCCGGTGTGCGAGATCACCTACGCCCTCAGGGAGGAGGGGATCGACACGAGCGTGCTCGTGGTGAACGCCGGTTCCGGCGTTCCGGCGGATGCACCCGACATGACCACGGGATCCTGCTTCGGTCTGGATCCGATCGAGGTCGAGCGCATACAGCAGTTCAAGGTCGCCCTGATCCACCTGGGGAACGTCCGCCTGCACATCGTGTACAAGGCGAGGCTGATCCTCAGGAACGTGGACATCCCGGCGATAGTCGTCGCTCAGTGCCCCGTGGATTACGAGGACTTCGCGGCTGTCGGCGTGAAGACGTCCAGGGTCATGCCCCCGGACGACAAGATACAGACCAAGGGGGAGATCATCGAGATCGTCACCGGCGTGGTCAGGGGAGTGACATGCACCCAGGACAAGCTGGACGAGATCGTCTCCAAGGTGCAGTCCATGCTCCCGGAGGGGAAGAGATGAAGATAACGGTCAACGGGGTCGAGAAATCCGTCAGGGCCGGTTCGACGCTCAAGACGGTCATCAACGGCGAGCCCTACGTCAAGGGCTCCCTCGTAGCCGTCCACCTCTCCGAGGAGAGGCTGGTGAAGGAGACCAGCGACTTCGAGATCTCCACCGAGCGCGGGACCATGGTCCTGCGCCTCAACGACACCCCCGAGGCGCAGGCCTGGAGGAGGCTGGCGGAGAGCGGCGCGAACCTGACGGCGAGGTGGGTCACCCACGACATCGCATCGTTCGGAAGCTTCCCCACCGATCTCCCGGTGGACAGGTCGGAGCACCTGTACAAGGTGTACGACTGCTTCCTCGCGCTGGGAGGATTCGACAATCACACCACGTATGTGATGATCGCCCGCGACAACCACAGGGGCTCCTACGGAGCGGGGAAGGCGGTCATCGGGAGGATCACCGTCGGGAGGCACATCCTGGACGAGATCCGCGAGGGGGACCACATCCTGTCCGTCAAGCCGATGACTTCGGAGACGAGCACGGAGAACGTGAAGGTCACCGACGACCTGTCGTTCAAGCTCGAGGACGGGTACAGGGTCGAGACGTACATGGGCATCGCCCTGGACAGGGAATCCCCGGTCTCCGCGGAGCACGTCCTGATCCTCTCCAAGGAGGGGAAGCTCGATGTCACCGAGTCCACCGGCAGCTACGCGTCCTGCTCGGAGGACCTGGACGTGGAGATACCGAAGGAGGTGTCGCGCGTCAGGGATTCCGGAGCCGTGACCGTCAGGAACGACGGTCTCGGGAAAGGGAGATTGTACATCTACAGGGAGAGGCGCCAGACATCCGAATCCCACAACCACGCCGGAACCGTCGGGAACGGGAAGGCTCTGCTGTCCTACGTCCCCGAGGGCGGGAAGGTGACCGTCGTCACCGATCCGCCGAGGGCGCTCGCCGTCGGTATGACGCAATCCGCCGGGGAGGAGTTCCTGAGGAACGCCGGGATCCAGGCGGAGCGCACCGGCGACACGTCGGACGATGCGATCATCGCCGAGCAGACCCCCGAGAGGACCCTCGAGGCGCTGTCCGCCGGGAAGGTCGAGATCTTCGGCGTCCCCAGAGAAAGGGTGTTCAAGGTGTCCGTCTCCGACAAGGACCCGATCAGCGCCCAGTACTTCAGGAAGGTCACCGGCCTGAGCCACAAGCCCGTCGGGATCCTGAAGGTCCAATTCACTTTCGAGGGCCTCCCGATGGTCACGTTCTACGGGGACGAGGACCGCGGGAAGAACCTGTACCCCCAGGACCCGTTCAAGAGGGTCAAGAGGGGGGACATCGGCCTGACCAACCAGGCGAGACCGCACCACGGACTCATCGGCATCAGGCTGGACAACAGCAAGGAGTTCGGGCCCACCGGCGAGGAGCCGTACGGGACGAACATAGTCGGAAGATTCGAAGATGACCTCGACAGGCTGATGGACGGTCTGAACGAGGAGGACGTCGTATACATCACGGAGGAGGACCTATGAGCGAAGAGAGGGAGACCAGACTGTTCATGATATCCCCGGGGTCGATGCTGACGCCGGACCAGCTCGTGCGCATGATCCACTCGTTCGGGATGGAAGTCACGGTCAAGGAGACCTGCTACGGATGCCTCGCGGAGGCTCCCGCGGCGGTCGTCAGAGAGGTGCTGTCGAAGGTCAGGGAGAGGTACCCCAACGAGGTCTTCTCCAAGATCAGGGCGTACAGGTGCAGCGACCCCGTCAGATGCAGGGCGCAGCACGGCACCCGCCCGGGATACGCCCAGCTGGAGGAGGAATGGGCGCTGCTCCCGAGGATACAGCACGGCCTCGAAGAGGTGGAGAAGGGCGCGAAGTACGAGGCGCCCGAGGAGAAGAAACGCATTCCCGTAAACGACTTCAAGAAAATTTGCGAGGCGCAGCGATGAAGGTGTTCATAGATCCGCCCAACAGCCTGGTCCTTTACGACCTTGTCGAGAGGTTCGGCCACGAGCCCCTCAGCGCGATGGCGGCCATTCAGGAGAGAGTAGACAATCTGGAGGTCGACATGCCCCCGATGAACGTGACCCTGGACGATGTCGTCAGGGGACTGAAGTACGCGGGAGTGGAGGTCCCCTCCGGGATCAGGGGCAGACTGGCCCTGTGGGGCCCGATGATCGAGGCCGCCGATGCGGCCATCGTCATGGACGACTGCCCGTACAGCTTCGGATGCGTCGGATGCGAGAGGTCCAACACCATGGTGAAGTACCTGCTGAAGAGGCGCGGGATCCCCGTGCTCCACACCTCCTACCCGGAGGACGACGAGCAGGCGGTCAACTTCGTGGCGCAGACCAAGGAATTCCTGGAGGGATTGAAGTGACGATCAAGATCGCACAGCTGTCCTGCGGTACCGAGTACAGCAGCGTGCAGTACGAGATAGAGAAGGCCGCCAGGTCGGTGGGGGCGAAGATCGTCTACCCCGACGTTTCGGCCGCGGACATCGACGATGCCGTCAAGAGGTTCGGGTTCAGCCCCCGCTCCCCGCAGCTCAAGCTCATGATCGCCAGGGCCGCGGCCCTCGCGGACGAGAAGTACGACGCCGACGCGGTGTTCATCAGCACCTGCTTCAGGTGCGCCGAGGCCGCATTGGTGAGGAACGAGCTCAGGAGATTCGTCCAGGAGCACACCCGGCTCCCCGTCGTCACCTATTCCTTCACGGAGAGGCTCAAGGCGTCCCAGCTGCTCACCAGGATGGAGGCGCTGGT
>CAVIUM010000005.1:0-47372 GCA_963645865.1 Lachnospiraceae bacterium | reverse complement strand
GCGTCTGGCTTAGAAGGCCAGCGCTATATCCTGGCTAAGCCACGAGCCCACTCTTTCCCCCATCTGCTACTACCATTTAAAGCTTAGCCCAGCCAGTTGACCGAGCCAGTATTGACATGGTCGGTTATTGAACCGTAACCGAGGAACATGAATGCGGCCTCGACGATGCACACCAATCCTAGCACGAAGAGCAGAGGCCACCAGTTCAGGAGCTTCCCGAACAACTTGACGATCGCCTCCCCGAAATTGAGCACAGCGTAGCACAATCCTCCGATAATGAACGCTATGATCGCACGTGCTGGATTCTTGGCCACGAACGACAGATCCAGGCCGGCCACCTCGGTGATGCCTCCGAGCCAGATGTATATCAGGACCATCACGAACAATCCGAGGATCACCGCGAAGTGTACCTCGCGGAACGGACGGATGATCAGTGTGAATGCCGCCACGGCCACGAATATGGATGTGACGAGCTCCCATTTTCCGTAGCAGACGACAGCCTCGATGGCCATGAAAACCCCGAAAACGAGGCCCAGGAACATGAGGAACTTGTACTTCCATGAATCCTTGTCCTTGACGTACGTCACGGCTATAATCAGCGCCAGCAACCCCCCTACCAGCAGGATGACCTGCGGGAGGTTGTCGGTGAGCCATGCGACTACATCGTTGCCTTCCATGCCCTCCTGATTGACCCCGGATTATATAGGATGGCCCTACCCGGACGATATCATTATAATTCCTATGACGTAATTATTCGTATATGTACCTCAAGGGGTAGGAGATCTTCGACCGGCTCCCTTCGGAGCGCCAGGACCTGACGTTCTGGACGACCGAAGCCATCGACACCAGGAAGGGACGGCCGGGATACGCCCTCCGTGCCTACGGCATGAGAGACGACCTCTCGAGGTACACCAACCTCGCCCTGATGATGTCGGACCAATGCCCCTGGACGATAAGGATCCGTGCAGGGACCTCCGAGGAGGTCGTCGGAGGCCCGGTCTATTCGCACATCGAATCCGCGAAGACGAGGATAATCGACATCAGGAGACGCCTGACGAGGGACTACGGCCTCGAGCTCAGGAAGATCCCCCATGCGGCTCTGAACGAGATTCTGCTGAACGCCGTCTCCCACAGGAGCTACTGCAGTCCGGAGCCCATAACGGTCGACATCAGGGCCGAATCGGTGACGGTGTCCTCCCCGGGAGGCCCGGTCCGCACCGGCAACAGCTTCCGCGAACGCACCAGGAATCCGAACCTGGCCACGGTGCTCAGAACGTCCGGCCTGAAGGATCCGGCGGTCCGCGGGATCGATGGGGTAGTCTGGTCCTACAAGGCGTGCTAGCACCTCCCATCGGTGGAATTCAGGGATGATGAGGTGATCGCCGTCCTACCGGGCATGATGGACATGGGATCGGTCTACGACGGCGTGAGCTGCAACATCATCAGGATCATGGTCGGGAGCAACGGCGTCACCGAGGAGTTCCTGTCGCAGAGGCTGAAGGCCGATCCGGAGACCATGCATGAGATCGTCCGCAGGATGATCGACGAAGGCACCCTCATGTCCATGTCTTGCGGGAAGAGCGCAGCGCTGTTCCTCACGGACCGCCCCGGTTGGATCAGAAAGCTGAACCCCGTCTGAGAAGAACGCCGAGGGAAGGCCCCTCGGATGGCATGATTAATAAGAAAAGGAAGAGGTGGACAGGGCGAGATTCGAACTCGCGGCCTCTACAATGCCAATGTAACGATCTTCCAACTGATCTACCTGCCCAGTTAAAGTGTGGATAGTAGTCTTGTACTTAAACCTTTCTATCCGTTTCCTGCCCGCCGAAGTCGGAGTGGAGCTGCGTCTGGAACCTGTGGACCTCGCCCGAGATGTGAGTGGGGTATTTTCCGTTCACGCAGGCGAGACAGAGGTCGCACTCCTTGAATCCGAGCGCTTCCACCAGACCCTCGATGCTTATGTAACCCAGGCTGTCGGCGCCGATGATCTCCCTGATCTCCTCGACGCTGTGACGGGTAGCGATGAACTGGTCCCTGTTCTTCATGTCCACGCCGTAATAGCACGGGGCGATGATCGGCGGACTGCCGATCCTGACATGCACTTCCTTCGCACCGGCCTTGCGGAGCATGTGGACGAGCTTCTTCAGGGTGGTCCCCCTGACGATGCTGTCGTCCACGATCAGGATGCGCTTTCCTTCGACGGTGCTCCTGATCGGGTTCATCTTCATGGAGACGGCCGTCTCCCTCTGCTTCTGATCGGGCATGATGAACGTCCTGTCCGCGAAGCGGTTCTTCATGAACCCCTCCTCGTACGGGATGCCCGTGGCGACGGAGTATCCGATCGCGTGTGCGCGTCCGGAGTCGGGGACCGGCATGACCAGGTCCACATCGGCGGGGCATTCCCTCGCCAGGATAACTCCGATCTTCCTCCTCACGTCGTAGACCCCTCTCCCATCGATGATGGAATCGGGCCTCGCGAAGTACACCCACTCGAACATGCAGTAGGACCTGGGGTGCTGCGCCACCGCCGGATAGATCTTGAACGTATCCTTGGTGATCTCGCATATCTCCCCGGGCTCCACGTCGCGGACAAGCTCCCCGCCGAGGGTGTCGATGGCAGCGCTCTCCGAGACGGCGATGTACCCTCCGTCCAGCCTGCCGATGCACAGCGGTCTGAACCCGTACGGGTCGCGTATGGCGAAGAGCCTGTCGTTGATGATCATGGTGAGCGCGTACGCGCCGTCCAGCTCCCCCATCGTGGCCCTGATGGCCTTGACGGGGTCGTTGTACAGGGTCATGTACTTGCCCATGAGTTTCGTGACCAGCTCGCTGTCGGAATCCGTGAGGAAGGTCCAGCCCTCCTTCATGTACTTCTCCTTCAGCTCGGCGAAGTTGGTGATGTCGCCGTTGTGAGCGACGGCGACGGTGCCGAAGTTGGTCATCACGGTGAGCGGCTGAGCATTGATGATGCTCTTGGATCCCGTGGTGGAATATCTCACATGGCCGACGCCGACGTGTCCCAGGAGGGACCTGACCTCGTCCATGGGGAGGGCGACGGTCACGAGGCCGTTGCCCTTGAGCGTGTTTATGGAGGCGCCGTCGAAAACGGAGATGCCGGCGCTCTCCTGACCGCGGTTCTGGATGATCATCAGGGCCGTATGTATCGAAGCGGCGACGTCGTAGTCGGCGCTGATGCCGACCACGCCGCAGCTGTGCTTTGGCCCTGTCATCCGGATCCCCTTCGGATCAGTCGCGGAGTTTGGCCCAGCTGTAGGTCCTCATCGTGGCGGTCTTGCCGTACCCGCAGGAGGCGCAGACGCCCTTCCTGACGTGGTACGCGCGCTTGCCGCACCTGCGGCAGGGGATGTGAGTCTTGAACTTGTTGTGTTTTCCCTGTGCCGGTGTTCCCTTTCCCATGATCATCACTCCATGAATCGTGAATGCCGCAACCTCTCCCGCACGTGCGGGATAGGACGTTTATACGGCTACTAGGCGACACCAATAAGCAGGGGTTATTTTAAGGTATCGAGTCAGACGAATCCGCCTATCGTAGGGGCATCCAGACGGTCCATGTCGTAGAAGATTATGGCCTCCCTCATGCCCTCGGCGCCGCACCCCACGCCCATGAACCTGTCCAGCATGGACATCCTCCAGATCAGGTCCATGACCGTGACGCACATGGATCCGTAGTACGAGTTGGACATGTCGTCCTCGTACCCGACCTCGTGCATCATGGCGAAGACGCTCCCCATGAAGCTGTCCCTGCCGTTCAGGGTGTTAACGTAGTCCCTCAGGACCGCGATCCCCTCCCTGTCGGGCACCTTGAGCTCGATCTCGGACGCCTCGGCGAAAGCCTTGTGGTGCAGCTCGCCCTCGTCGTCCATGACCATCCACTCGATCTTCCCGTCCACGGCCATGAACATGTTCCAGTTCCACTGCGGGTCACAATACACGGGCACGCTCAGCGGATCGTCCGAAGACATGGACTCCATGGCGGCGTCCATCCCGGCCTCCTCGAGGGCCTTGAAATCGGGGTTCCTCTCCGGCTGTACCGCGCGGAGGGACATGATCGGCTCCAGCTGGGCCATGTCCATCATCCTGCTGAGACAGGCCAGGTCGGTGAACATGTCGATGTTCTCGGACACGGACATCCTCAGACCCGACGGGTCCGCCATGACGCCGGCCTCCCTGCAGTTGGCGAAGAATTCCGAATACACCGCCCTGGATTCCTCCAGGGCGCCGGTTATCCTGGGCTGGGCCGCCGCGACTATGGCGCGCGCCTCGTCCATGGCGCTGTATCCCTTGCCGGTCCACGCGCCCCTGCACGAGAGGTCCAGCTCCACCTGGAGCCTGTCGCCCGCGTAGAGGTGGAACGGGAACTGCCTGCAGTACGTGGGACGGTTCTGATAGACCGAGCAACGCCTCCCGTTGAGGAACACGCAGGACCCGCGGCCCTTCTTGAGCGCCAATGCGGTGTAGTGGTCCGGACCGCGCGACTTCACGAGGCAGCTCGGGTGGTTCTTCTTGAAGAACGGACGCTCGTCGGGCAGGACCTCCGGCTGGCAGAGGCAGCACATCCCGCACTCGGGCGGGCACTCGATCAATCTGCCTGCAATCTCGGAATAGTCGATATCGGTCTCCACGGACGTCCCTCCCGATGGGTTCGCCGCAGAACTCTCCGTCGCGTACTTGAAGGCTTCCCCTCACGAGCACGTCCCGGGGGAACACCGCATCGCATCCCGCGTACGGGGAGTGGCCGCACCTGCTGTGGAGGCGCCTGACGTCTATCCTCGACGACGTCCTGAGATCGAACACCGCGATATCCGCGTCGTACCCTTCGGCGATCCTCCCCTTGGGGACATCGAACAGCCTTCCCGCTTCCTGCGACCCCATGCGGACCGCTTCCGCCAGCTGCAGCTCCCCTCTGCGGACCATCTCCATGACCATGGGCATCGTAGTCTCCACGCCGGGTATCCCCGACGGGGCGGCCCCGAACTCCTGCTCCTTCTCGGCGGCGGTGTGCGGGGCGTGATCGGTGCCGATCATGTCGAATCCCCCTGCCAGGAACCTCCTGCGGAGCCCGTCGCGGACGTCCGCGGTCCTGATCGGGGGGTTGACCTTGTACTCCGCCCCCGGGAACCTGTCGACGTCGAATGTCATGTGGTGCATGGTGATCTCGGTGGAGAACCCGGCGGCCTCCGCCATCGCGGCGCCCTCGACGGTGGTGATGTGGCAGATGTTGATCGCGGAACCCTTGAAATTGGATGCGAGACGCGATATCGCGTTCGTCTCGGCGGAGGCCGGACGGTTGCGCAGATGGTCCCTGCAGCAGCGCTCCTCCTCCTTCGCTATCAGATGGTCGTCCTCGGCATGGACGGACATCCTCCTCCCGGTGGCGAGGACGTCCCTCACGGCCGGGATCAGCTCCTCGTCGTCATCCAGCAGGATGTTTCCCGTGGTGGAGCCCATGAACAGCTTGAATCCTACCGCCAGAGGAGCGAGCATGCGGGCGTTCACCCCGGGGGTCACGGCCGCGAAGAGGCCGTAATCGGTCACCGCCTTCCTGCGGACGGCGGCCTTCTTCTCGTTGAACGTGCGGACGTCGGTCACGGGGGGCTTCGTGTTGGGCATGTCGTAGACGCAGGTCACCCCGGCATGTATCGCAGCCATCGTCCCGGTGCCGAAATCCTCTTTGGATGTCATCCCGGGATCGCGGAGATGCACGTGCGGATCGATGAACCCCGGGACCATTATCCTGCTGGTCCCCAGGTCGACCCTCCTCTCCCCGCCGGAGACGTAGCTCCCGGCGGCGACGATGCGCCCTTCCTCGGATATCCCGACCTCGGTGTACCTGAGCTCCCCGTCTATCAGCGCCCTTCCTTCCAATACGGTCTCGATATCGGTCATCGCGATCCCTCCACAGGGCCGCCCGGCGACGTCTCCGTCCAGACCTCCCCTCTGAAAGCCCACATCCTGACGCCCGGATATGTCCATGCGTCCGGAGGCATCCCGGCCTTCATGCTCAGGTGCTCCAGATACGTCCTGGCATCCCAGCCGTATTCGGTCGGCACCTGCGGGAGCAGGAGTCCCCTGCATCCCCTGAATTCGATTATGAGGCCGTCGCGTCCGACGGCCACCTTGGCGAGCAGTTCCGAGGGATCCGAGAATGCGATCTCCTCCGGAACGGTCAGAACGGTGACCTCCACGGTCACCTCGTCGATCTCGGGCTCCGCCAGAGGCGGGAACCTGGGGTCGTGGCACGCCGCGCGGGCCGATTCGACTATCGTCCCGCCCAGGGGCATCGACGGCAACGGATACCCTATGCATCCGCGCAGGTCCCCCGACGGGTATGTGTTCAGGGTCACGAACGCCCCCGACGGCTCCGCGAAACGCGGATCCGTCGGGATCGGCACGACCTCCGACCCGGTGACCTCGGAACGGACGGCGGACCTCGCCAGCGCGACGGCCGCCTCCCCGAATCCCGCGCTCATTCCTCGGTGCCCTTGAACACGTCGTCGGGCACGTCCCTCTTCTCCTCGGCGTTGGAGATGTCGACCTTCTGGGGGGACTTCCTGGCCCCGCAGTCGACGTTGGATCTGCAGGCGGACGCCCTGAAGTTGGACTCCGTCGAGGTTATCCCCTCTCTCATGAAGTCCGGCATGGGGGCCCTCTGCATCAGCGCGGACATGCCCATGAAGAACTCCATCCCCATGTTCATGAAGTGCCTCTGGACCTCCGGGTCGGTGAACGCCGAATAGGCGCATCTGAACGCGTCCTCGGTCCTGGCCCTGCCGTAGCCCGCGAAATCCCTCGCCTGGCCGTAGGCCTCCCTGGCCATGTCCTTCTCCGCTCCGATGAAACCCTCGGCCGCGCCTTTCTGCAGTGCGATCATCCTCTCGATGAGATCCCTGTTGCAGCGTACGAACTCCTGAAACTCTTCATCGCCTGTCATTGGTACTGCCTCCCGAACCTGATAATGAGCTTATCGTCCTTGAACTCTGCCCCGTCGATATCCGAGTGGACCAGCACGTCGGGCAGCTGGATGTTGCGCTTCTGGCTCCCCACATGGATCATCAGCGTGGACGGGTCTATCCTGAACAGCTCGACGTCGCGGCTGTCCACGAAGGGCATCCTCAGCTCCAGGACGTCCTTCCCGTCCCTGGTGGAGAACGCCATGGGGCTCGCTCCGGAGTAGACCTCCGCCGGATCCCCCTCTCCGAACACCATGTCGGCCATCCGCCTCAGCTTGGTCTCCCCGCGGAGCTCGGTCCTCATCATCTCGCAGGTCATGATGCGCATGGGGTCGAAGGCGTTGTGGATCATCTCCATGTTCTCCTCCTGCTCCTTCATCTTGTCCGCGAGGAACGGCGAATCGGATGCCTCCGGCGGGATGACCCTGTTGACCACCAGCGCCTCCACGTTCTTGCTGTAGAGGCTCAGGTAGGTGTACGCGCGCATGGTCTCGCGGATGACCATCTTCTCCGGATTGAGGACCAACCTGACGGTCGTCCTCTCCGGGTCCTCGAGGATGGCCTTGACCTTGGACATGGTGTCCTTGATCTCCTCGACGCTCTCCATGACCTCGTCGGACGGCAGGGGCATGTCCATGAACTTGCCGACGGTGGCCTTGGCGATCTTCATGAGCTTCCTGACCATGGAATAGCCCTTGTCCAGGTACCAGTTGGTGACGTCCGGGAAGCTGAGGAGCCTCAGGGTCTCCCCCGTCGGCGCCGTGTCCATGACCACGACGTCGTACATCTTGTTCTCCTCGAACTGATTCACGTAGAACAGGGCGGCGATCATCTCCATGCCGGGCATGATCGCCATCTCCTCGGCGGAGATCTCGCCCATCCCCTGGGAGAGCATGAACGCGGAGATGTAGCTCTGGATGTCGCTCCACTTGGTGCGCATCTCGTGGATGATGTCGATCTCCAGCGCATCGAGGTTCTCCTTGACGTGGGTGATGGATGTCCCCAGCTTCATCTCGAGGGAATCCCCGAGGGAGTGGGCGGAATCCGTGCTCATCAGTATGGTCCTGTAACCCAGCTCGGAGAGCCTGTAAGCGGTGGCGGCTGAAGTGGACGTCTTGCCGACGCCCCCCTTGCCCGTGTAGATGATGAGCCTCATGCGCCGATGATTGAGAGACGTCCTATATAAACGGTCCAAAGGGGCCTTCGCAGGGGTCCGAAACCGAAGGCCAGATAGTCCTTGCGGGAGAAGCGGTGGTACGTGACCATGCAGCATTCGGTCCCGATGCAATAGACGTACGGATCCACGGATTCATCGAAATAGGCTATGTGCTCGAATCCGTCCCCGTCCACATCGCGCCACGTGCACGACGGGAATTGATCCAGGAGCGCCTCTTTGAGCTGCTCCAGACTCCTGTGCGACACGACGGAATCCACCATCAGCCCGAGTACCGGGCTGACGGGGAGTGACGAGACGTAGCGTCCTCCGGACTCGGGGACGGTTATCCTCACGCGCCCGTCGAGGATCTCGCACGATACATCCCCCAGACGGGGACGGCACGACTCGCGGAAGGAATCGAGGATCCGCTGTATCCTCCCGACGTCCTCGTCGGGATCGACGCTGCCCAGGGGGAGGTACAACGACTCCGTCCCGGAGAGGGAGCCGAGCTTCACCTGCGTCTCCTGTATAGTGGAAATGACGGCCTCCTCCAGCTCCTTCGCGTCCATGAGAACGCGGATGACGGGCGCCCTTTTAATCCTACCGATTCGGTAGGGATTGGTCGAAACACCCCGCGGGGCACTGTTTAAATCCGACCCGCAGGATGCCTGCGCATGGATGCCCGGAAGGTCGCAGACCGCATCTCGGAACTGAAGAAGAAGCTGAACGCCGTCGTGCTCGCGCACAACTACTGCCGTCCCGAGGTGCAGGACGTCGCCGATTTCGTCGGGGACTCCCTGGGACTCGCGATCAAGGCGAGCAAGACAGATGCGGACGTCATCGTCTTCTGTGGCGTCACGTTCATGGCCGAGACCGCCAAGATCCTCAATCCGGGGAAGAAGGTCCTCATGGCCGAGCCGGAATCCTTCTGCGTCATGGCCCAGATGTGCACCCCCGAGCAGATCGACGGGATGAGGGCCAAGCACCCCGGAGCGAAGGTGGTCGGATACGTCAACAGCACCGCCGCCTGCAAGACCCGCCTGGACGTGTGCTGCACATCGTCCAACGCCGTGGACGTCGTCTCCTCGCTGGAAGGGGAGGATGTGATCTTCATCCCGGACATGAACCTCGGACGCTACGTCGCCGGGAGGTGCCCCCAGAAGAACGTCATCCTCTGGGACGGCTTCTGCCCCATGCACCAGTTCATCACCGTCCGCCAGGTCCAGGCCCTGAAGGAGGAGTATCCGGACGCCCCGATCATAGCGCACCCCGAATGCAGGACGGAGGTCCTCGCTCTGGCGGATGCCATCGGATCCACCGAGAAGATGATCGGCATGTCCCGCGAGTGCGATTCCGAGGACATCATCATCCTGACCGAGGTGGGCATGAAGCACAGGCTCGAGAAGGAGTGCCCCGGCAAGAGGTTCCACTTCGCCGAGAACGTTGTCTGCACCGCGATGAAGATGATCGACCTGATGTCGGTGCTCACGGTCATGGAGAACCTGTCGAACGAGGTCGTCCTCGACGAGGAGACCCTGGAGAAGGCGTACGTCCCCGTGAAGAGGATGATCGACACTAACCGAGTATGAGGAAAGATGGTGCCGGGAAAGGGGTTCGAACCCTTGACCTTCGGATTTCCCTGGAAGAGGTCTGTTAGACCAGAACCCTATGAGTCCGACGCTCCACCAGGCTGAGCCACCCCGGCCTTGAACCTCCCGATTGGGTCATTGTTTATAAGTCTTGTTGCGACGCCCGATCGGGAACGGCCAGCTGGATGAAAATTGCGGAAAAGGAAAGGGTTTAGTTGCCGGCCCCTCGAAGGGGCCGACGGGATCACTCCTCAGCGGGCTCCTCGGCGGCCTCTTCGACTGCCTCGGGCTCCTCTGCGGGGGCCTCCTCGGTCTCCTCGGCCTCGGGCTCGACCTCCGTCTCCGGCATGATCGACTCGGGCTCGGAGTCTCCGGCTGCCCTGACCTCGGACTTGCGGATCTCGATCCTCTTGATGGGGATGACGACGCGGCAGGCCCTGGCGAGGTCCTTGGCGAGGTCGCCGGACACGATGGCCTTGACCATCTGGGACAGGGTCTGCTCCTGGCCCATCGCGACGAGGGTCTCTCCGATGACCCTCCTCATGGCGTCCTCCTGGGAGGACTGGATGCGCTTGTCGGCGATGGCCATGGTCTTGATCCTGTAAGAGAATCCGTCCTTGGTCATGATATCGACGACGTGGTCGGTCTTGGTCTTCTTTCTGCGGGTCAGCCTCCTGACGTAGTCGCTGGTCAGGTCGTGGCCGATGAACTCGGTCTTGGCGTCGTGTCCGTCGACGGACGCGACCTTGAACCTGAGCTTGATGTGCATCTTGGAGAAGTCCCCGGTGAGATCCTGGACGGTGACCTCGACGGTACGTCCGATGACGTACTCGGGGTCCGCGGAGGGGGTCTCTCCGATCTCCGCCTCGTTGAACATGCGGGGGGCGTGGATCTTGTACCACTCCTTCGCCTTCCACTTGTCCCTGACCTTGCGTCCTCCTCCGGCCGCCTTGGCCTTCTTAGCTGCAACAGATGCTCCTGCCATTTTAGTAGCTCCTTTGAAACTGTCGCGAAGGATTCATCGGTCATATAAAAGGCTATGCGGGAACGGGTTCCCATGGTTTTCCAGAAAAACGCACATAGCCAGACATCCGACCGATATCCTTTTCAGGAATACATTATCCTTTTTGGACTGGTACCGCATATATTTGAATTTCACCTGAAATAACTTAGAATGAATCGCCGGAATCCAAAGGGTCAGAAGGGCGGTTCCACCGTCGGATCCGAGGCCTTGCAAGACGGAATCCACAAAAGGGAGACACTGCGGAAAGGCGAAAGAAGAAAGACGTTTGGAAGGGGGCGGACCCCCTTCGTTTGAGTTTTATCAGAGCACGACCGGCGTGATGTGCGCGGACAGACCGAGGTCCTCCTCGCTCATGCCCATGGCGAGGCCGTAGAGCTGAGAGAGGTGCAGGACGGGCAGGTTGAACCCGAGCTCCTTCTGACTGCCGTCGAACTGCAGGTGGCAGAAGGGACAGACGTCGATGATGTACTTGGCTCCGGAGGCCTGCATGTTCTCCAGGTTGGTCTGGGTGAACTTCAGGGCGACATCGCCGAAGGCGGCCTTCAGACCACCGCCAGCTCCGCAGCACAGCATCTTCTGCTTCCTGGGCATGCTCTTGGCACCGGAGGCCTCGACGAGGTCGTCCAGGATGTGGGGGTTCTCGGGGTCGTCGACCTTCTTGATCGCGCTGGGCTTGAGGAAGTGGCATCCGTAGAAGACAGCGACCTGGTAGTCCAGGGGCTTGGTGATCTTCTCCTTGATCTTCTCGACGCCGATCTCGTTGTACAGGACCTCAGCGAAGTGGTGGACCTCGGTGGTTCCCTTGTACTCCATCCCGATCTCCTTCAGGACCTCGTTGACCTCCTTGAGGGCCTCCTCGTTCCCGTTGAGCTCGTGGGCCGCGTCGAACAGGGTGCCGTAGCATCCGTTGCACACGGTCATGATGGGCAGACCCTTCTGCTCGGCCAGGGCGAGGTTCCTCGCAGCGGCGGCGAGCCAGGTCTTCTTGTTGAACGCCCTGATGACTCCGGGTGCGGGGCAGCAGCTGGCGTCGGTCAGGTCCTCGAGCTCGATGTCCAGGGCCTTGCAGACCTCCCTGGTGGACTTCTCGATTCCGGGGTACCTCAGGGGCGCGATGCATCCGAGGAAAAACGCGTACTTTGCCATCTTTCATCACTCCTTTGTAATGCTGTCGAACCCGGTGAGGGTCAGGATCTTGTCGAGGTCGGCCTTGGCCTTGTCGTTGGCAAGGACGGTGGGCGGGACGCCGGGCAGTCCGAGGGACTCCCTGAGCTTGGTGATGTCGTCCTTCACAGGCACGGTGTGACCGTACTTGGCGAGGTTCTTCGCGGTGTTCTTGTGGTTGGCGAACATGTGCCCGTCGGCGACCGCGAGGTTCCTGAGGGAGATGACGATGTCCACTATGGGGACCTGGCGGGGGCATCTCTCGACGCAGGTGTAGCAGGTGCTGCACTCCCAGAGCTCGTCGCTGGAGAGGATCTCCTCCCTGAGCCCGAGCTGGGCCATCCTCATGAGCTTCCTGGTCCTGTAGGACGTCCTCCTGCCGGAGGGGCAGCCCGCGGTGCAGGTGCCGCACTGGAAGCACAGCTTGACGTCGCCGGCGCCGGCGGCCGTCAGCTCCTCGTAGAAATCGGGGTTGGGTGTTACCATAGTATCCGGCCCTTGCCAGACTTTGCTGATATTTAATAGATATAGAAGACTGGGAGGGGGTATTAGCCTTTTTGGTAAACCTTAATCTCACAGATTCCTGGATTTGAGCGCGGAGATGACCTTGGAGACGTTCCTGCTCTCCTCCCTGTAGAGGGCGGTGATCGCGTGCCGGAGCATGTTGGGATCGACGGCGCTCTTGAGACGGAGGTTCCTCCTCGTCAGCAGATACTCCTCGACGAAGAAGCTCTTCTTGGACCCCAGGAGTTCCGGCAGGGAGAACGTCTCGGCGTCGATGGTGTACTGGCGGTCCTCGGAGTCGAGGAACATGAACGCCACCCTCTGGGCGCCGTACTTGTAGCGGATGAAGGACGGACCGTTGTCCACCAGGACCATCCCCATGTACCCTATCTCGTCCATCTCGAACTCGTCGGCGTCGAACAGGTAGAGGGGGTCGTCGATGATCGCCAGATCCGCGCGGTCCTCCCTGAGCATCCTGATGTTGTACTCGTCGCCGGATACGACGATGTTCGCGTCCGGGATCTTCAGCGACGATATCACGGACATCATGAGATCCTCGGTGACCGGGCTGCAGCAGACGGTGAATCCCCTGTCCCTCCTGCAGCGCATATCCATCGAGCGGGCGATCTCCGCTATCCTCTCCCCCTCCTCGGTCAGCCTGGAGCCGGACGGGGTGGTCTTGAGGACCGGTGCCCCTGCCGCCTCCTCGATGCCGGAGATGTACTTGTGGACAACCGGGACGGAGATGCCGAGCTTCCTGGCCGCGGCGGTCTGGCTCCCCGTGTCCTGGACCGCCAGCAATGCCTCCAGCTGACGGTTGGTGACCGGCCTTCCGTTGACCGTCTGAGAGCTCTGAACGCGTATCTGCACGGATAAGGTCGATAGGATGGGCGGTAATAATTATGGCGCATGGAACGGGGAATGCCACCCATACCGAGGACTGTTCGCTCTATCGTCATATTGCTATACGTTTGAAGTTATATGATTACAAAGTTGAAAATACTAATACATATTAATATCATGTCGACGTTCTATCCACGAAGGAAGAGCCGTGGGCCTGCATAACGCGAAAAGAGAAGTCGAATCCGAACCGACCCCTCTCCAGATCGTCATACAGGAGTTCAACGGAAAGAACTACTACAAACTCAGCGCAAGCCAAATCAGAGCTTTCCAGACAATGCGCAGCCTATGGTACCTCGAATTCGATGAATATGGCAACATAACACCGACAGAAAGAGGTCGCAGGATAATCGATGGGAGCATCAAAACGAACCGTGATATCCCTAGATTCCTGGAAGAGTACAGATCCGAGTCAAGGGAGGGTACAAGATGTGGTACGGCTGGATCCCAATCCTGAGCGGAAGAGAACCAGCGATTCTACGCGGACACCCTCTCGAAAGCACGGATGTATTCACCCTGTGCAAGAAAGAGAAAGACGGCGACCCCCTGCGTGTCATATACAGAGCCGGAAGCACGCTTGAAAAGACCGTCCTCGTGACCGTCGAAGACGGCTCTATTCGGAATATCTGGAACGTCTGACTTCCATATCTTATTTCATCGATGCGATCTACGCCACCAAACGTGATGCCATCCAGGACGATCTGGCTCATCAGAGCAGGGAATTGACGAAATCGATGAAATGGATGTCTGAACACACGGAATTCTTGTCCGTGGCCGTACTGGCAGTGAGCGTTGTCTCCGTGATGATGACGTGCATCACCTTCGCATACGATCACCAGGAAATCGGAACCCTCGAGATAGCAACGATAATCATGACGGCGATCTCAATCCCCGCTCTGATAATCTTCTTTCCCGCCTCACACGTGAGACTCGTATCGCCTGAGCGCCATCATGGCCTCGCATATCCGCATGATCTCGTCGATGGCCACCCTGTCGGTCAGCCGGTAATGGACCTCCTTCCCCTCCCTCGAGGACCTCACCAGATTCCCGTCCTTCAGCAGCTTCAGATCATGGGACACGAGGGAGGGCGACTCCTCCAGCACCCTGGACAGCTGCCCCACGCTCATGCTCCCCTTGGACAGCGCCATGACCATCCTCAGCCTCTTCGGGTCCGCCAGGGCCTTGAACATCGGCACCGTCGACACATCCGACGAGATGATCTCCTGCGAAAGCTGATCGACCATCTCCTCGCGCACGTACCCCGAATCCTCCCTCTCCCTCTCGTACGGCGTCCTCGCCAGGATCGTGAATTTCGAGGGGAGCTTCATCATCCCGTCCTTGGTCAGAACGGAATAGGAGTTGAAATCCAGGGACGTCACCCGGATGTCGACCAATCCCATCCCCAGCATGACGGCGACATCCCACGACGGCCTGCGCTCCCTGCTCAGAGGTAGCATCTTCGCGATCTCCCGTATCCTGTTCAGGTCGACCCCGTCGATGTTGGTCTTCGCGTGGAGGTTGTTGTCCACCCCGTTCTTCATATCGAGATACCGGCGCCTCTTCGCGTAATCCTCATCGTAGATGTCGAGGTAGTAGTTCCCGTCGATCACCAGGAGATATCCCCCGGGCCTCAGGAAATGGATCCAATCCATGTACGCGGCCACCGGATCGGTCAATGACCACACCGTGTCCTTTGCGACGATCACGTCGAAGGAGAACTCGTCCAGGTCGAGATGCTGCACGTCGGCCTTCATGAACACGATGTCCACATGGAACCTCCTCGCGTTGCTCCTGGCCCTCTCCAGCATCTCCTCCGAATCATCCACGGCGACCACGTCGTGCCCCATCTGGGCCAGTATGATCGCGGCGTATCCGGCGCCGGTGCCGATGTCTAGCACCCTCAGCCTCCTGTTATCCGGCAGGTTCTCGCGGAACAGCCTGCGGATGCCGTCGTCCTTGTCGTTGAGGGACATGCGGGTCGCCAGACTGTATCCCCTCGACCTCTCGTCCCAATAGCGCATGGATTCGCCGTGGATGTCCTCCCTGGCGATGCCGCCGTATCCGCTCCTGCCGTCCGATTCGGTACCCATCGGATGATGCATCCAACATCCGTTCATAACGGTTTATGTCGTCTCCAATGACCGTCAATCCCATCCAAACATCTGAAAGAAATTTTGAACGAAATATATCAGAGCATCATCGTTTAAATACTGGTTCCTGAAATCAGCGAAAATATTGGATGTATCATCCAATTGGTGATAGAATGGACAAGAAGATGATGGCGGTGGCAGTCGTTGCCATCGTGGTGATCGCGGGTGTCGCCGCTTTCCTGGTCGTCAACAACGACGGCGGGAAGAAATCGTACGGCACCAGCACGAACACGGAGAGCCGCCTTACGATATTCGGGAATGCGAACGGAGACGACTACATCGACCAGAGGGATGTGGACACCGTCAAGGCGATCATCGCCGGAGAGCAGGAGGCCACCTATTTCGACTGCTACCTCTCCTATGGAGGGAAGGTCGTCCAGAGGTCCTTCGCCGACGCCAACGCGGACGGTAAGATCGACCAGGCCGACGTGGACATCATACAGAACATGGTCGACCGCAAACAGAACATGCAGGTCAAGTTCTACGACGTCGACGGCGTCGTCAGCTCCTGCACATACCCCCTCACCACGGCCGCCGTCGGATACAAATCCAACTACGAGGCGCTCCTGATCTGCGGAGCCGCCGATACCGTCACCCATGTGTGCAACCAGGTCGGACAGAACGGTTCCTATGCCATGTGGTACCAGATGTTCCTCGGAGAGGATGTCAAGTGCTACGGAAGCAGGTTCACCCCCGACTACGAGGTCTTCAAGGACGATGCGCCCAGCTACTTCCTCTCCGGAACCCGCGCATGGTTCGACGAGAACATGGAGGAGACCGTCGCCCCCCTCGGGATGGATGTCGTCAGGCTCCCGTTCTGGGAGGACAACGGAGCTGTCTCCGCCGTGATCACCCTCGGATACCTCATCGGTCACGAGAATCAGGCCTACGAATACGCGGACAAGGCCGACCTCGTCTACAACACGATCAACGAGGCCCTCAAGGACATCGACCTGAAGGACAGGCCCCTCGTGTTCGCCTCCTACAACGGAACCAGCATCTCCTCGATGCACAACGGTATCCACGAACTCGTGACCGCCGCCGGCGGACGCACCGTGATCGACGAGGGCTACTCCAAGGGAAGCATCGACCAGGAGGCCCTGGCACTGACCATCAAGCCCGACTGGATCATCCTGGACCAGTACTACGGATTCCTCGAGACCTACACGACGAATACCGAGACCCACGCGAAGATCGTCGACGCCCTGGTCAACACCGAGAACAAGTACGTCAACGCGATCAACAAGACGACCGCATACAGCAACGGCAACGTCCTGTTCCTCCAGCAGGGAATCTACATGGGCCCCGCCGCCTACATCGCGACCGCCTACGTGGCCAACCAGATCTGGGGCGACAAGTTCGACTTCGACGTGGATGCGATGTTCAAGGACTACATCGAGACGTACCACAGCGACTACTCCTTCGAGGACTTCGACGGACTCGAGTACTTCGACCTCGCCGACCTCAACAAGTACCTCGGCAATTGATCGAAACGGGGCCTCCGGGCCCCTTTACAATGTGATTACATGCAGATCACTGAGGAAATCAGGAACTACTGGGACCTGAGGAGCTCCGGATTCTCCGACGCCGTCATGCACGAGATGTCGGACCGCGGGGACGAGATGTACGCCACCGTCGAGAGGATGACCGGGGTCCCGAAGGGCTCCAGGGTCCTGGACATGGGCTGCGGCCCCGGGATCCTGTCACTGGTCATGAGCGCCCACGGGATGGACGTCGTCGGCATCGACTACTCCGAGGAGATGGTCAAGAAGGCCGCCGCCAACGCGAAGGAGCACGGCCTCAAAGCCGAGTTCATCAGGATGGACGCCCAGGACATGGACTTCGAGGACGGGTCCTTCGACCTCGTCGTGTCCCGCGACCTCCTGTGGAACCTCGCGGAGCCGGAGAAGGCGTACGCGGAGATCGTCAGGGTCCTCAGACCCGGCGGGAAGGCCATGATCATCGACGGCAACTACTACCTCCACATGTTCGACGAGAGGTACGCCCGCAGGAAGCACGTCCCGAAGGACGCGTCCCGCCCGGACTACCACTCGAAGTACAACCAGGACGGGGTGGATTTCAGGATCATAGCGGATATCGCGAAGGACCTGCCGCTGAGCAGGGAGGAGCGCCCCGCATGGGACCTGAAGGTCCTCGGGAAGCTCGGGATATCCGACGTCGGATACTGCCTGAGCACCGCAGAATCCGGCGACGAGAGGATAATCACCCGCTTCATCGAGGTGTTCTCCAAGGAGGGATCGGATGCACTCCGAAGTCCCCGACGGCGACGAGATGGCGGAGAAGTACAGGATCTACACCCTCAGGAAGATCCTGTTCATCGTCGTGTGCATCATAGGCGTCGTAGCGGTCACCGGATACGCCGCCACCATCGGATCGTCCGGCATATCGGCGTTCGACGTCTACCGCGACATATGGTACCACTTCGTGGACCCGTCCAAATGCGACGCGCTCATCGACTGGGCCGTGTTCGACATCCGCCTGCCGAGGATAATCGGCGGACTCATCGTCGGATGCTGCCTCGGAGTGGCCGGAGCGGCCATGCAGAGCATGATGAAGAACCCCCTCGCCGACCCGTACACCACCGGAATTTCGTCCGGAGCATCCTTCGGGGCCACCCTGGCCATCGGATTGGGCATAACGGTCACGGGCACCATGGGGAGCCTCGGTCTCATCACGACCGCGTTCTTCTTCTCGCTGATCCCCGCGGCGGTCATCATCATGGTCTCCTCCCTGAGGAACACGTCCGCCGCGACGATGATCCTCGCCGGGATCGCTGTGATGTACCTGTTCAACGCCTGCACGACGCTGATCAAGCTGGGCATCTCCGAGCAGAGCCTCTCCGCCGTGTTCCAATGGTCCGTCGGAGACCTGAGCGGGGTCACCTGGAACGACTGCAAGATCATGGCGGTCTTCACGATCATCGGGACCGCGGTCCTGATGGCGATGTCGAAGAAGCTCAACATCCTCATCACCGGCGACAAGAACGCCACCGCCCTCGGGCTCAACGCCCACAAGCTGAGGATCGCGCTGCTGATCATCATCTCCCTGATGGCCGCATCCGTGGTGTGCTTCACCGGTATCATCGGATTCATCGGATTGGTGGCGCCCCACATAGTCAGGATATTCCTGGGTTCGGACAACCGGTATCTGATACCGGCGTCCGCGGCCTTCGGGGCGGTCCTGCTGATGGTCGCCGACCTCATCTCGAGGGTGGTCATCGCGCCCACGTTCCTGCCGGTCGGAGTCATCACCGCGTTCATCGGATGCCCGATGTTCCTGTACCTGCTCATCAAGCAGAGGAGATCGATGTGGTGATACCGTGAGGATAGACCTGAACGGATTGGAATACGGGTACGACCCCAAGGACCCCGTCCTCAAGGGGATAGACATCTCCTTCGACAAGCCGGAGTTCGTGTGCATCATGGGACCCAACGGAGTGGGGAAGTCCACGCTGATCCACTGCATCAACAAGATCCTGAAGCCCACCGGCGGAACGGTGCTCCTGAACGAGAGGGACGTCTCCGACATGAAGCTGAAGGAGGTCGCCGAGCATCTCGGCTACGTCCCGGCCACGAGCGAGGACTCGTTCCCTCTGACCGTCGTGGACACCGTCATGGTCGGTCTCCAGAACGACTTCAAATTCGGGACCACCAAGGACGACCTGGCCAGGGTGTACGACGCCCTCAGGATGATGAAGATCGAGCATCTGGCCATGCGCAACTTCAACGAGCTGTCCGCCGGACAGCACCAGAAGGTCGTGCTCGCCAGGGGACTGGTCAGGACGCCGCCCGCGGTGCTCCTGGACGAACCCACATCGAACCTGGACATCAAGCACCAGATCGAGGTCACCAAGGTGCTCAGCCGTCTCCCGAGGGAGAAGGGGATGATCGTGGTCATGATCAGCCACGACATCAACATCACCGCGAAGTACGCCGACAGGATCATCATGATTCACGACGGGAAGGTGTTCGCCGACGGGGCTCCGTCGGATGTCCTGACGAAGGAGAGCATCCGCACCGTCTACGGGGTGGACGCCGACATCATCGATGTGGGCGGTCGCCCGCACGTGATCCTCAACGATTCCGTCGACGGATGACAAACCACGCCCGAGGGACGGTCGGCCTCAATTGTGCCGGCCGGACCGAGGGCCATTCCATTTCTTATCGAACGGCCCCCGGCCCCGAGGACAAACCCTAAAACCCGCTCGCCCCATCGCCGCGACCATGAAAGGCAACGGCAGGACGGCGGTGGTCGGGCTCGGAAGCCCGATCATGTGCGACGACGCGGTCGGCCTCCACGTATCCGAGGCCATCCAATCCATGGGGATGGACGACGTGGACTGCTTCCAGGAGGCCGTCGGCGGACTCGACATCCTGCCGGTCATCCACGGATACACCCATGCGATCATCGTTGACGCCATCCAGACCGGCGAATACGGCCCCGGCACCGTCCTGCTATTCACCGAATCCTACTTCGACGAGGTCATCTCGGAAGCATCCACCCACGATGTCAACCTGCCCACGGCCATCAAGATCGGCAGACAGATGGACCCGGACCTAATGCCCGAGAGGATCGACTTCGTCGCCATCGAGGTGCAGGACATCAAAACGGTCACCGAGCAGATGACCGAGGAGGTGGAGGGGGCCGTGGACAGCGCCAAGGCCGCCGTGCTCCACCTGATGAAGGAATTCAGAAACCGAGGTCCGAGATATCGAGGTTCCTGACGGACCTTCCAGCCTTCCCGAGGACCGTGACGTTCAGGCGCTCCGGCCTGAGGATGTCCCCGGCCACGCGCATCACGTCGTCCTCCGTGACGGCGTCGATCTTCGCCAGACGCTCCTCCAGGGATTCCGTGGAACCGTTGAGGAGGTTGTTCACGCACAGCCTGTACAGCCTGTGCTCCGTGGATTCCATGGCCCTGACGTTGGCGCCCTTGACGAGGTTCTTGGCGCGGTCCAGCTCGCCCTTCTCCAGTCCCTCCGACAGGAGCTTCCCGAACTCCTTGACGGAGGTGGACATGGCCTCCTCCACGTTCTTGTCGGTGCAGGACATGTACGCGGCCAGCGAGCTGGCGTCGCTCTCCTGGCTGACGGTGGTGTAGACGGAGTAGACCAGGGCCTTCCTCTCCCTGACGGACTGGAAGAGCCTGGAGCTCGTCCCGCTCCCGAGGACCGCGGAAAGCATCGTCACGGCGGACCTGTCCTCGTGCGAGGCGCCGTAGGACGGGAACCCCATGGCCACCTGCAGGTGGTCGGCCTCGCTCTTCACGAACTCGTACTCCGCCTTGGGCATCGGCGGTCCGGTCCTGACGTTCCTCCTCCCGCCGGCCCTGCCGTCCAGAGCGGATTCGGCCCAGGCCACGGTGGAATCCAGGTCCACATCGCCGGCGGCGTACACCGCGAGGTTCGGGATCAGATACTTCTCCTCGTAGTAGGCGCGGAGGTCCGCCGAGGTCAGCTTGGCGACGATGTCCTTGTCGCCCCCCTCGTCCTGCCCCAGCTGGTGCCCCCTCCACAGGTGGCTCTCGAACAGGTCGTGGATCCTGGTCTCGGGATCGTTCTCGATCATGCTCAGCTCCTGCAGCACGATCTTCTTCTCCAGCTCGGTGTCCTCCTCCCCGATCAGCGGATTCGCGACGATGTCCCCCACCATGTCCATGGCGACGGACGCCGTCTCGCTGATGGTTATCCCGTAGAAGGCGGTCATCTCCCTGCCGGTGAACGCGTTCAGCTCCCCGCCGGCGCCCTCTATCTCCTTGGCCATCTGGAAGGAGTCCCTCGTGGTCGTGTGCCTGAACACGGTATGCTCCAGGAGATGGGACAGTCCGAATATCCCGGGGACCTCGTCCCTGGATCCGGTCGCGACCCCCACCATGAACCCCGCGCTGCGGCTGTCGGGGATGCTTTCGACTACCACGGGTATCCCGCCCGATGTCTTTGATGATGAAATGCGGTCGCTCATGCCCCCGTCAACGACGAATCCGCTTAATACATTGCGAACGATGGGTGTGGGCATGGGCATCGAGACTCACAGATACACGGACCTGGCTCTGGAGGACCCCGTGGCTATAATCGGGTTCCCGAGCGTGGGGCTCGTGAGCTCAATCGCGGCGAACTACTTCGTCACTCAGCTGAAGATGGAGCCCCTCTCGGGACTCAACGGAAGCGCGATGCCCCCGTACTGTCTGATCTCGGACGGCACCGCCTATCCTCCGATCAGGATGTACGGCTGCAAGAGCAGGACCAAGACCGGAAGGGACGTCGTGGTCTGCACATCGGAATTCGCACCCAAGCCCGAGGACTGCTACGAGATCGGGACGTCCGTCCTCTCGGAGCTCCGCGACCTGGGATGCAGGCAAGTCATCTGCCTGGAGGGGATACCGAGGACGTCGGAGAACGACAAACCCGTCGTCTGCGGAAGCGGACCTTCGACAGCGAAGATGACCGAGGCCTCCGGACTCCCCAAGATGGACAACGGCATGGTGAAGGGACTGTCGGGGATCATAATGTGCGAGAGCGGCCCCCGCGGGATGAGCGCCATGGCGCTGATGTGCCCCGCGAACCCCAGCATGCCCGACCCGGGATCCGCCGCGGAATTCCTGCCCCCGCTCTCCAAGATGGTGAAGGGCCTCAAGGTGAATCCGAAGATCCTCATGGAAGAGGCCGAGGAGATCCACAGGAAGCTGGAGGCCGAGCAGGCCTCCATCCAGAGGGACCAGACCCAGAACACTCTCTACGGTTGATTCTATGGAACTAGTGCCAAGCAAATTCTTCACGGTCCGCGGCTCCGCCGTGAGCAAGACGTCGGACCTCAACGCATTCGACATCGCCCTGCTGAAGGCGGGGATCGGGGAGCAGAACCTCGTCTCCGTCTCGTCCGTCATACCGGAGGGGGCGTACAGGATCCCCTTCCAGCCCCTCACCATGGGGGCCGTGACCCACTGCGTCCTCGCTCAGATGAGGGGATGCGAGGGCGAGACCATCGCCGCCGGGATCGCATATGCGTTCAGGAAGGACGGAAAGGGCGGATACGTGGCCGAAGGCCACATACACGGCTCGGCCGAGTCCCTGAGGGAGATCCTCTCCTGGAAGATGGAGGAGATGGCCCGCATCCGCGACGTCGAATTCGGGGAGATAAAGTTCGAGGCCGAGGAGCTCGAGATCCCGTTGGACCACTACGGCTGCTGCGTCTCCGCGCTCGTGTTCACGGAGTACAGATGAGCTACGGCCTGACCCTCTGCGGAGCGTGCAGGAGGCCGAGGATCGCCGACAGGAGCGATTCCACCTCGACATGCCCGTACTGCGGATGCACCGAGAGGGTCGGCAAACTCCAATTCTATTACACATCCGACGACATCAGGGATGTCAGACGCGCCCTGACCGAGTCCACCGACGCGGAGGACGTATCCACATTGAAGAAGGAGCAGGAGGCCAAGAGGAGGAGGGTCGAGGACGACGATCCCCACTCCACCATGGTCTACCGCTACGAGCACGCCTCGGACATCGAGGATAGGATGGAGATCCTGTCGGAAGGACTGACGAGGATCCTCGGGGAGTTCACCCTCGACGATGTGCGCGAAGTCGCCGGCCCCAGGGCGGAGAGGATGCTCTCCGCCATGCTGGACCGCGGGTTCGTCTACGAGACCCGCCCCGGATTCTACAGGTCGCGATCACTTCGGGACGTCCGACCTCTTCTTGCCTTCCATGCGGAGGACCTCGCGGACCATGCCCGGGAGCCTCCTGCACATCACGTAATAGTAGTAGAACGCACCGAGGACGACCATCATCACGAGGAACGCGTAGAACAGCGTGCTGTTCCCGTTGGTCAGCGCCGCGGCGAGGAGCATGTTGTACGCGACCAGGGGCAGCAGTGCCTGGAGGGCGAACTCCATCACCCTGTGCCTGGCTATGCCCTCCCCGACGGTCGTACCGCAGGATCCGACGATGAGGGCCATGGACACCGAAATGAGCACCAGGGAGACGACGGACGCATCCACCGCCAACCCGGAGTCGGTGACGGCGTACATGATCCAGCAGAACCCGGTGGCGAGACCGCAGGAGTTCCCCAGACCCAGGGCGAATCCGTAGAAGATGGAGTCGGACTTGCCCCTGAACCTCCTGAGGTTCAGCACGACGACCATCGCCATTATCTGGATCACGGACACCAGGGCCATCAATATGATGCTGGAGGGCGCCCTGAACACGCTCATGGCCGCGAATATCGCCGCGCCCTCCACCAATCCCACCACGAACAGCATGAAGAACGTGGGGTCGCTGAAGAACGGCTGCTCGACCTTCGGGAACGTGTAGTTCCTGACGCCGATGAACATAAGTGCCAGCGCCGGCGCTATGCCGAGAAGCATGGCCAGGCCCATGATCATATCCATGGGGTTTCCCAACCGCGCTCATCTTTTAAGCGTTGCGGACCCTGCCTTCGGACCTTCGGGCATCAGCTTGTCGTAGTAGTGGACGACCATGCAGGAGCGCTCGCATCTGCCGCAGGAGGTGCATCTCCCGGGATCCACCCTCATCCCCCCGTCCATCCTTATGGCGCGACGGGGGCACCCTTTGGCGCATATCCCGCATTCGGTGCACATCATCGCGCGTATAAGCGCCTTCACGGACCTCTCGAAGATCGTCCTAGCATTCCTCTCGTCCGGGGAGTTCACGGACACCTGCCCCCCTCCGAACAGCCTGGCCCTGCCTATCGGCAGCCTCAGCAGCGCGATCTCGTAGTCCTCGGAGTACTTGGTGTCCCCGACCGTGCGCAGGGCGTCCTCCACGTACGAGAAGTCCCTCTGCCTGGGGACGGTGACGATCGCCTCGATGGAATACCCTCCCGCGGCGCACGGCGACGCCCCCTTGGTGAGCTTCAACGAGGGGCCGGCCTGGGCCTTCGGCTTCAGATCCAGCTCCATCTCCTCGGCGATCTGGATCATCTTCGGCGGGAGGGCCTTCCACCTCCAGAACCCCATGGTGGCGTACTCCCCGGGAAGTCCGCGGGACTCCGCGTAGCCCTTCAGGTACGCATCCCACTCGGAATGCAGTTCCGGGTGTATGCGTCCGGTGTTGGCCCATTCGCTCTCCAGGCATGCGGGGCAGAGATAGCATCCGATCCTCTCGAAATCGCGGTCGTACAGCGGGTTGTAGTCCAGCCCGTGCATGAGGATGTACGCCCACACCTCCGCCGCGCTCCATGCGCGGATGGGATTGAGATTTATCTGGTTCGGAACGAACGGGTTCTTGGTGACGAACCCGATCTGGGAGCGGGCGAACGATTCCAGCCTCCTGTTCCCTTCGACGGTGACCGTCCCCTTGGGGAAATCCGCGTCGATGATGTCGGTCACCGGACCGAGCTTGCAGGCCTTGCAGCACCAGCGGAAATCCTTCGCTGGAGGGCCGAACGCATCCACGTTGTCCTTGAATCCCGTGCCTCCGCGGGCCTGATGGACCCTCAGACCGCGGGAGCGGGCGAACCGCGACACGTACTCCAGCGTCTCCGGGAACTCCAGCCCGGTATCGATGTTGATCAGCTCCACGTCCTTGGCGGCCTCGGCGGCGAGCCCGTATGCGGCGAGGGAGTCCTTCCCTCCCGAGAACGAGACCGTGACCGGGAGATCCCTCTTGTTGCCCTCTTCCAGGAACCTCCTGATCTCCCTGACCGCTACCCTCTGGATCCTCTTGACGTGACCGCGGTTGGATTCCACGAACGTCCTCAGATCGGCGTCCGGCGAGACCGGCATGCCCGACGGGGCGTTGAGGTCGCGTATCCTGACGGCCCTCTCCGCCTCCCTGATGGACCGACTGTCCTCCAGGGCGGTCCCCGGACCGACCTTCCCGCCCTTCTTAAGGATCAGCGGGTCGCCCTTCGAGAAATCCCCCTCGACGGACGTGATGTTAGCCCCGGGCACGACCTTCCCCTTGAGATGCCCCGACATCCCGGCGAAGGCGACGATGTTCCTCGTCGCCGCCTGAGCGAACAGCTCCGCACCGGGCTGCTTCAGATCGAGCATCAGACGATGTGCGCGGAGATCGTAGCGCATGACCGCGACAACGGACCCGTGCGCGATGATCTCGTCGGCACGGTCCTCCCCCGGGATCTTGTTGAGGAAGAGGGCCTTCCCGCGAAGGGGGGAATCCGTTCCGAACGCCTCCCTGAACAACGAAAGGACGATGCCGATGCTGTCGCCCATGCACGGGCGGATGTCCCCGGGACTGTTCACCCGGAACTCCCTGCCCTCTGAACCGCATGCGGAGCAGGAATCCCCGAGCAGCAGCGTGCCGCACGCATCGCACCATCTCAGATACTCCTTCCCGTGAGCCGCGTTCGCCATCCTTCCTACCTGCACGGACCAGAATCTCTAACATTTATAAGGGATTGCGGAGTAGCCGTGGACATGCAGGACGAGTACACGATCAACGTGACACCCGGACGCAAGTCTTCCAGATTCAGCCAGAGGGAGTTGGGCGACATAGCAGTCGCCATGATCGTCCTCTCGATCGCGTTCATGATTCTGTACAGGCGTTCGCAGTACGCCGGATACCTGACCGACGAGTTCGGTTCCGGGATCATGTGGGTCCTGCTGTTCGTGACCTGCCTGGGATTGGTTTTCTTCAGCTTCCTGCTCCACGAGTTCGGCCACAAGTTCACCGCGCAGAACTTCGGGATGAGGTCGGAATTCAGGATGTACCCCCTCGGGCTGGTCATCACCCTGGTCTCCTCGTTCATGGGATTCCTGTTCGCCGCGCCAGGCGCGGTCGTCATCGCGGGATACCCCGACAAGAGGGAGAACGGGATCATCAGCATCGCCGGACCCGCGGTGAACATCGTGCTCGCGGCCATCGGGATAGCGGGATGCTTCGCATTCAACCACACCCCGCTGGTCTTCATCTTCCTGATGCTAGCTAACCTGAACGCCTTCCTGGCCCTGTTCAACCTGCTCCCGATCCCCCCGCTGGACGGATCGAAGATCTGGAGCTGGAACCTCGGGGTCTACATCGTGGCCATCGGCGTAGCGGCGCTCATGCTCGTCTATCTGTACGCATGGATGCCGGCGCTGTACTACGGATGAAGATCCCTGGCGTCCTCGAGCGATTCAATACGTGATCCGGGATGAACGGCAGCGGCTTCGCGACGACGATAGCGACGGGGATGGTCCTCGTCTGGTTGGGGATCAACGCCGTCGCGGTCTCCTTGGGGATATCCGTCGTAGGGCCCGAGCTCTATCTCGCGACCCAGTGCATCTCGGCGGCCGTGCTGCTATGGGTCGCATGGACCTCGATCTCCGCCGGCGATGTGCACGGCGGGACGGTCCCGATAATGCTGGGGCTGTCCGTCCTCACAGGGATCTGCGGCGCCTCCATGGGCGACCATGAATCCGTTCCCGTGCTGCGTCTGTCGTTCGTGCTCCCCCTGGCGCTGTCAGCGGCAATGATGCTGACGGACGGCATGAGATGCCGCGGGATCGGGGCCATGCTGCTCGCGGGAGCCATGCTGACCGCTCCGTCGGTGGCGGCTTTCGCCGGACCGTTGCTCTTGGCATCCGGAGCCGTCCTGACCCTCTCGGCGTTCCGCGGAGACGGCCCTGCGTCCGAGGAGCCTGCCAAGACCTGCAAGATCCTCGTTCTCGAACTCATCTCCGTGCATGCGGGGATGATGCTCCTGTCCAACGGCCTCCTCATCGGGGAGTACATGGGAGCGTCCGTCTCGATAGCGATCGCCGCCGTCTCGGCATACATGTTCCGTCACGGAGGGATAGTACCCGGATGCTGCGGCATGATGTACTCGTTCACAGGACTCGTATCCGGCATCCCGATCATCGGTGCGAACGTGGAAGAGGTCGCTGCGGTCACGGTCGCCGCCGTCGCCTGCATGTTCGTCGGCGTGCTCTCGTTCTTCGGGAAGGAGAGATCGATCGGGGCCGGCATGGTCGCATTCGGAGCCGGACTGACGATCTGGAGCTTCGACGGACCTGCATCCGCCGTGGTCGTAGGGTCTGGCATCCTGTCCGTCCTGTGCCTGGTGGAGGCCGCACTCTCCTGGAAGCGTCCCGAACCCCGGGACCACGAACTGGAAGGTCTGGGGCGCATAGCCGGGGCATCCTCCGCGGGGATGATGATCCTCGCCGTGGCGATCCTCTCCGACGCGGCGATCGAACTGACCGGAGCGTCGCGCGGATCGCTGGACCTGATCACGCTGATCGGAAGCGCGTTCATGGTCGGTTTCTCCGTCATGGCGATGAGGGGCCGCATGCTCACCGAGGCGATGGTCTTCCTGATGGCGGGATGCTATCTGTTCGTCCATCCGTTGTCCGACATCCTGGAGGATCCGAACGGAATGATGCCCGTAGGGGTCACCCTGTGCATCGGCTTCGCCGTGGCGACCTACATCTTCTGGAGGAACGGAGCGCCGATGCGCTCGGTCGCCTGCGCCCTCCTGGTCGCATCGCTCCTCCTCGTCGGCGCCGGGACATCCGAGAGCATCCACACCGTTCCGGCCATCGTCGCCGGGATCCTGCTCCTGGCGGTGTCCGCGAAGAAGATGTTCAGATTCGGAGTGACCGCCGATGCGAGGATCGAGGAGAGGCCCAACCTGATACAATCCGAGAACCAGTACGCCACCGTCCTGGTCATGGCCCTTTGCACGATCGTGCTGATGATGCTCTCCCTGATCGGTGAGCTGTCCGACCTCCTGCCCGCCAACAACCTCCCTCTGAGCGTCTTCCGTCTGATGCTCCTCTTCGTCATACTGGGCTTCGCGCTGTACTCGATGATCAAGGGGTTCACCGTGCTCGGAACCTATCTATTGGGATCGTTCCTGGTATGCTTCCTGCTGTCCGCTCTCCCAGCGGCCGGACTGCACATGCCCGCGGAGATGAGCCTCCTGTCGTCCGTCATCTTCGTGCCGTCCGTCATCGCGTTCATCGCGATGCGGAACTACGTCATGACGGCCAACTCCACGATGATGCTCCTGGCCGTCCTGACGGGACCGTTCATGGGGAGCAGCTGGGGCTTCGACCTGATCGTCCTCGTCTTCAAGACGGTCTCCGGGGTGATCGGCCTGACGCTGTGGATCGAATACGACTCGGGGAGGGTGATCGTACCGAAATACTCCAAGCTCTGGAGGAGGGACCTGATAACCGAAGGACCGGAGAGGCCCATCCAACCGTGCATCCTGTTCTCCTGCCTGATGGTCGCCTCCGTCATGACCGTCTGGGCGGCCGCCGGACCTCTGATGGGCGGAGAGCATCAGACGGCGTTCTGCGTATCCGTGGCATCCGCCGCGATATTGTGCATCGCTACCAGCGCATGCCTGTTCCATTCGGGCTCGCCCAACTGGGGGGCGTTCATCATGCTGCTGTCGATAGGGATCGGATCGGGATGCATCTCGGGGATGATGACCGACGGGGCCGGCGTCTGGGCGGCCGTTTGCCCGCCGTTGGCCGTCCTGGCGTTCGTCTGCGCGACGAGGGGCTACAGGGCCGTTCCGGCGATGAGCGTCGCCGGGATCTGCGCGTTCGTCCTCATGGACATCCTCCCGGTCGCGGGTTCGGCCATCTTCGCGCTCATGGGGTTGGCGATGGCGATCGCGGGAACCAGGGGGATGATCCAAGGAACATCGTGGACCGCGCCATCCGGACTGGACGGGAGGTGGACCGTGTCGATGGCGGGAACCGTGGGACTGTGCGTATGCCTGTTCGGTCCCGACAGCATGCTGGTGGCATCGCTGATCTCATCGGCCTTCATCATGGCCGCAGCGTTCGGATGCGGGTCCCGCGGGATGCATGCCGAATGCCTCGCGTTGCTGTCCGCATCGGTGCCGGGCTTCGCGATCAGCGCCTCGCTGCTATGCGGTGCGGACCTGTCCGTGATGCCTCTGGTCATCCCGGCAGCTCTGATGGCCGTGTCGGCGATGATGTTCAGAAACGACGGGGACAGGATCGGAACGGTCGTCTGCGCGATCGGCGCCTCACTGGTAATCGTGGCCATCGTCACCGGTTCATGGATCCCCGCCACGATCGGATGCATGGCGGCCTGCCTAGCTGTCACCATATCAGGTGTAACGTCCACTCCCGGGGTGCAGACACAACCTGCCAATGCCAATGATCTGTAATGATCGGCTGTCTTCGAGAATGATCAAAAAATGTCCACAGACATCTGCGTGGTTTTGATGGTATGGTGAAGATTGGTTCGATCAAAGCCACTGCCTCAATAAGGGGAAATAGCTCATCGTAACATCCCAGTGCTGAACTTTTGGTAATGCCATCACGCACATCCGAAGGATAATTAGCACCCGTAGCAAACATGCTGAAAAGAGATGCTGTATGCATAAGCGGATCGTCCTCCCGAAATCCTAGCATCAGCATAAGCTCTACCTGATCATGGATCCACTCGGGATTTTTACCGATCAACAAAAGCTTGGCTTTCATCAACTTCTCAGATGCCCGTGCCATCAGCATACACGCGTTACGGGCGTGTCTGAATCCGTTACGATACAACACCTCTATGGTTCCCAGATCCTCCATAGCTGCATTGTAATAATCATTTGCAAGATCAACACGCTGACCTTCGGACAATGTAGGGCGCTCACGCCTCATATGCGACTACTCCCGTACGAACGATTTCGTGCGTGAAAGAAAACTCGTTGTCCTTCTTCTCTTCAAACTCCGACGGAGTCAGTACGATTATATCCTTAGGAACTCTGATGCCCGCTACTGCAACATGAATCGGAACAGACCTCAGATATGGTGGCTCATCTGATTCCATCACGACTAGAATGTCGAGGTCGCTATACTCATCCGCTTCACGTCTCGCTACCGATCCAAAGATTATGACTTTCTCGGGAGAGAACTTCTCCACGATTCTTCTGACGGTCTCGTCGACAAGCGAATAATCGAACATGGCAAGCTCATTTGGATATGAAAACAGCGGTATATGTCATATTGGTTGAGACAATTGCGACACTTCATGTTCAACCCCAATGCCTACAGAGGCGACCCATAAAAAGCAATCATTCGCTCTTTGCTAAAGCAGATCGAATCCTTCTCACCCCTCCTCCGTCCTTATAAAGTAATATAAATAGGAACCAGGTACGGACCTGCGAAGAAGGTTGTCTGAGTCGGTCTCAGGCAGGTTTCGGATCAGTGATCCGCATGATTTCCAAATTCACAGACATAGGCATCCCGGAGGATGTCGCCAAGGCCATGGACGATATGGGATGGGAGGAGCCCACCCCCATCCAGATCAACTCGGTCCCCCTCGGCCTCAAAGGCACCGACATGTTCGCCCAGGCCCAGACCGGTACCGGGAAGACCGGCGCGTACGGCTCCATCATCCTCGGGACCATCGAGGCGGGACGCAAGGTCCCTTCCGCGATCATCCTCGTCCCCACGAGGGAGCTGGCCAACCAGGTCTCCGAGGAGCTGTCCAAGCTCGCCAAGTACTCCGGTCACCAGTGCATCCCGATCTACGGGGGAGCGAGCATCGAGGGCCAGATCAAGAAGCTCGGCCAGGGTTGCGACATCGTCGCCGGGACACCCGGGCGCGTCAGGGACATGATCACCAGGAAGGTCCTGAACCTCTCCGAGATCACCACCCTCGTCCTTGACGAGGCCGACAGGATGCTGGACATGGGATTCGTGGAGGACATCGAGTTCATCCTGAAGGCTATGCCCTCGGAGCGCCACACCATGCTGTTCTCCGCCACCATGCAGGAGAACGTCAAGCAGCTGGCGTTCGACTACATGCGCAACCCCAAGGAGGTCTCCGTCTCGAAGGACGAGGTCGTCCTGGACCTCACCAAGCAGTACTACATCTCCGTCGGCAGGAGGAACAAGTCCTGGGCGCTCTGCAGGATCCTCGACCTGGACAAGCCCAAGGCGATCATCTTCTGCCAGACCAAGAAGATGGTCGACGTCCTCGAGGAGAGGCTCACCAACCTGGACTACAAGGTGGAGGCCATCCACGGCGACATGCCCCAGAGCAAGAGGGAGAAGGTAATGGCGGACTTCAAGAACGACAAGACCGACATCCTCATCGCCACCGACGTCGCCGCCAGAGGACTGGACATCGACGACATCACGTACGTGATCAACTACGACATGCCCGACGACATCGACACCTACATCCACCGCATCGGAAGGACCGGCAGGGCCGGGAAGGAGGGTACCGCCGTATCCTTCGTCACCTCCGAGGAGGAGCACCTCGTCAGAGAGTTCGAGATGCGCACGGGGATGGAGATCGAGAAGAGGGACGTACCCGACGCCGAGCCCGGCACCAAGGACACCATCAGGAGGGTCGTGGACTACGACCAGATCTCCGACGTGTACGGCATGTGCAGATTCGAGATCAACCTCGGCAAGAAGGACGGCCTCAAGAAGGTCGGACTCGCCGACCTGATCATCAAGAACGCCAGGGTCAGGGACGTCTCCATCGGGAAGATCGAGCTCGGGGACGAGTCGTCCATCGTGGAGGTCCACAAGGACTTCGGGAACAGGATGACCATGGACCTGACCAAGACCAAGTTCAAGGGGAAGCCCATCCGCGTGAGGGTCATTCAGGACTGAATCCGGTGCGACGAGGGTCGCGCCGGGACCTCTCCGTCCCTCGGACGAAGAGGTTCCTCTTATTTCCTTAGCACGGGTGGCCGACGGACGCTTTTTCCCTTCAAGGACAGAACATCCGTACAGTTATCCTCGCATTGTTCCGTTCATCCGTCTAATCCTCCGAGACCGATTGCAGGTCTCGAACGAATTTCGGTTTGCTTTAAATATACGAACAAAGTGGCTCGGCTCATGGCAACCTACAACGTCGATGGGGCCCAGGAGAGGATGAGCGAACTGGTGAGCAGAGCACTCTGCGGAGAGAAGATCACCATCGCCGCCGAATCCGGGAACGTTGTCATGGTGAGCGAGGACGATTGGGACAGTCTGGTCGAAGTCCTCAGCGTGATGATGCTCCCCGAGGTCAGGGAACGCGTCAGGACACGCTTGGCCGGTATCACCGGCGAGGCCTGAAACACTGTCCGCCCGCGAGGGCGGCAAACTTCTTCCTTCTCATCATCCATTCAGAAAACACAGGACGCACAACGTGCACACCTGTAGTTTCCGAAGCCCGATTTATATTCATCCATCCACCCTATAATCGGTTCGATTGAACAACTGCTCATTTGAAATACCCGTTCCGCGCAATGCGTATTCCGACGACCCGGAAGGAGATAACCCCCGCCGGAGCCATCCGAATGCCGGTCCGCCTCGTCAAATCCGACGGATGCGACGAAAGCAAGGTGAGAAATATGGCAATGAAGGAGAAGCACGTCGAAACCAAGAAAGAGAGGGAAGAGAAGAGGAAGGAGAAGAAGCAGGAGCGCGAGATGAGGCATCAGGCGCGCCAGCAGAGCTCCGCATGATCTTCCAAAAACTTTCCGGGGGCCGTCCTCGAGGCGGTCCCCGAACCTGCTCTAACTAATGAAGAGTATCCTGTAATACTGACTGCAGTAGTCGCCTTTTATAATCTCAAGCGGAAAAACCTCCGTCATGAGACAGAACGACACCCGCGGAAGCATGCCTTTCGCTATAGCTGCAGTGACGATACTTCTCGTGTCCGTCTTCGCGGCCGCCGTCTCCTTCGACTACGGTCGGAGCGAGGACGCCGCGGACGGGGTCAAGGACGGCATCGACGCCGTCGACGTCGCCGTATCCGACGTGACATCTTACATCAACAGGGGATTCGGCGAGATCATCCGTTCGGTGTCCGCCGACGCCGAGGCCGGAAGCCTGGCGAAGCGCGCGGAGACCATCCAATCCAGGATCTCCGAATGGATAGACTACCAGTTCCCGATGAAGAGCGGCGGCACGACCGTCACCTACATCTCCCATGACGTGGAGCTCCGTTCCGAGCCTATGGGCATCACCGATTCCGACGGCACTCTCGGGTACACTCCCACATACATCCGCGGCACCGGCACGGTAACCGCCGGGATCGAATCCCAATCCGGATCCACCGAGACCGAACTCACGGTCTACACGGACGGCAACTACGCCCTCCCGCTGGCACTGGACAGGGCCTCCCTGATGGAATCCATGGCCGGGGAGGGCAGCATCTCGCTGTCGCAGATGCTCTCCTATCAGCTCACATCCATCGCCCAATACAGGGTGCTCAATGGGTACGGCGGATTGAACGCGTACGGATACAAGAGCACCGACAGGATCCTGACCGAATCCGACGTGCAGGAGGCGTATCGGTTCTGCATCGATGCGATCTCCGAGATATGCTTCCGCGATGGGGGAGATTCGATGGATCTGAAGGGACGTGCGGACCTCGCCGACCTGCTGGCATCCGACAACGGGACCATTTCCATCGACCTCTCGGCCGTCTACGCCCAGGCGATGGCGGCAGTCATAGACGATGTCGCGATCAAATGGATGGATTACCTCTACGCGTTCGATTGGATAGAAGCGGTGGACAAGATCCTGAACCCCCTGAAGGGCGCCCTGAGCTCCCTCAGCGACTTCCTCAGCGGGAAGGAGAGGGTCAGCGGGGTCCCGTATCTCAGGGACATGATGGCCGCCAACGGATACTCCGAGGAGGATTACAGATATCCCGGCGCGGGGATCACGACCGTCTCCGTCGGGGACAGGACCGTATCCGTCTCCAACCCCACGGCCGACCTGTTCGACCAGGGATGGCTCAAGGAGTTCAAGAAGAACTACGAGTCGGACGGCAACTACGTCCGCGACTTCGTGATGGACGTCCTGAACGGCGCCGCCGTCCGTCTGGCGGAGCGCACCGACCTCGGAACCGTCTCCGTCAAGGTGGATCCTTACGATCAGACGAGTTTCATCGATACCCTGACCTCGCTGTACCTCGGCGCAGTGGACGAATGCATGGACGCCGTCGACGAGACGGTATCGGAATCCCTGCGTTCGGGGGAGGTCTACGACGAATTCTACGGCAAGCTGGCGGACGAGGTCATGGACCATGCTTCGGACCTCGTATTGGACGGGGAGCTTACCAGCAGGATCCGCTCCGCCGTGGCGGGATTGATCGAGAACGAGGAGCTCGACATCAGCATCGACGACGTCATGGCCTCCGCGGATGTGGCGAAGGCGCTGTCGTCGTACCGTTCGGCGGTGTACGCCGATCTCTCCGGCATCCCCTCCCTGAAGGAGGTGAAGAGCGGGGACGGGAGCATCATCAAGAAGGCGCTGACGGCGGTCTGCTCCTACGGCCTGAGCCTGTTGGACATCCTCGTCCCAGTCGAGGATACGGCGGATGTCATGGTGAAGGAGATCCTGGAGATGGACGCCCTGAACCCCTACGGCGGGGTCGTGGACCTCCCGGGATCGGAGACGTTCCACCTGACCGATTCCACGGGGCGCGAGGTCATCGAGACCCTCTCGCTCCAGATCGCCTCCGCACCGCCCGTCGTCGTCGTGCACGGCCCCGAAGGGGTCCATACCGTCGGATTCAGGGAGGATGAGAGCGCGGCGTACTCCACCACGTTCAGGATCGAGGTCCGCGGATGGGTGGACTACGAGGTGAAGGGGTCCGGCACCCTGGCGCAGGCGATGGGTTCGACGTCGTCGGCCGTGAAAGGAGGGTTCGAAGTGGACACCACGACAGAGGTGACCGTCGCATCCGGATGGGCCCTCAAGGGCGTCGTCTACGAACCGAGCTGCACCGTCTGGACCGACGTCAGGGACATCCTGCTGGAGGTCTTCGAGCCCCTCATAGAACCGCTCCGCAAGCTGATGGAGGCGATGCGCGGAGCGGCCACGGAACTGGCGGAGGCGCTGAGGGACATCGCGGGATTCGTCTACGAGCACCTGATAGACCTGTACAACATCTTCATGGACCCCGTGGGCGAGCTATCGAGGATGATATCGGAGGGATTGGAGGCCCTGATCTCCGAAGCCGCGCTCAAGATCCTGGTGGACATCAACATGGGCGACCAGTCGCTGACGTTCCAGTTCTTCGGATGCACCCTGGTGATCAAGACATCGGCCATCACATGGAAATCCAAGACCAAGACCCTGTTCTCCGCCGAGATGAGCATGCCCGTGGCAGGTCTGACGGTCACCGCCGGGATCACCGCCAAGGTCCGCGGGGACGTGAAAGCGGAGAACCTCCTCATCACCGGCTCAGGAGGCATCGCCGGTGACGATTGGTCCGTCAGCGCCAACGTGGATCCCCTGATGAAGAGCAGCAAGTATCTTTTCTCGGTCACCGGGAAGGCGGGGAAGAACAAGATCTCCCTGGTCGCCCCGAAGCTGGAGGACTATCACGAACTGGGCGTCACCCTCAGCGACATCCCCGGCGTGGGGACTGCGCTCAGCAACATCCCCGTGCCGTTCCTCGGCGTGAACGTCGGATTGGACGCGGGATTCGAGATCAGATGCAAATCCCAGGAGCAGACCGGACTGCTCATCAACGAATACGAGTCGAATCCCGCCGGCACCGACCGCGGAAACGAATGGGTGGAGATCCTGAACAACACGGACGGCCCCATCGACCTGACCGGATACACCCTGTGCCTCGAATCCAAGAAGAAGGATGAGAAAACGGAGCTGTCCGGAACGCTGGCACAGGGGGAGTTCCTCGTCGTGAAACCGAGCTTCACCCTGGTGAACGCCCCCAGTCAGGACTCCCGCAGCGCCGAGAAGCTCGTCATACGCGATGCCAACGGCGATGTCGTCGATGAGGTGAAGATGAAGCAGGACAACTCCGACGACGGGGACACCTGGCAGAGGGGGTACGACGGGTCCTCCGAGTGGGTGAAGAGGACCGGCACGATGGGACGCACGAACGGCAACTGGGTCACCTCCGAATTCAACATCGACGCCCTGAAGGATTGCGTATGGTCCGCGGTACAGAAGTCTTTCGGGAAGATCGGGAGCATCACCGACCTGGACTCGCTGGTGGCGTTCATCCAGTACCTCGTGAGGTTCACGATCGAGGAGCTGATAGACCTCGTGGCAGACCTGATAATCGACGCATCCGTGTTCGTGAGCGTCGACCTGAAGGACGCCACATCCACCGTGACATCCGGGATAAGGGTGGCCTTCCGCACCGACGGGGATCTCGTCAAGGACTGCCTGAGGTATGTGGCGGGAAAAGTGGAATCGCTCCTCCTGGGCATCAAGAATCCATACAGCATCGACCCTCTGGCTATGTTCACCGAGAACATCGACCTCGAGGTGATGCTGCACGCCGGGGTCGGATTCCCGGAACTCCTCTCCAAGGGCGCGGACCTTCCCGAGATGGACCTGTGCATGGTGCTGAGGACCAACCTCGCATCCCTGACCCGCATAGCGGGCATCGACACCGGGGATCCGGGGATCGAGTTCGGTATCCTCGCCAGGAACTGCCCCAAGGCCGTCGTGCCCTCGAAGCTCGGTCCGAAGGACACCATGACCCACGACCTCTGGCTCTTCAAAGCGACGGTGGTCCTCGCATGAGCCAGACGTCCGATGTGCGCGTCGGGGGGCGTCAATCCCGCCCCCAACCCACCCTTTATAATCACGTGCGCGATGGGGAGGAACCATGGCCGCGATGGACTTCAAGATCCCGACTGTCCTCACTTCGGAGGAGCTCATGGAGAAGGCATTCCACAGGGCATCCAAGATCCGCAAGACGGGGACGAACGCTCTGGACACCAAGAAGAAGACCGCGCTCGCGAAGGTGACGGCTTCGGGGGACATCGTGGTGACCGCCCTGAGGGGCTATGTCGACAGGTTCCCCAGGCTCGACAAGGAGGACGACTTCCTCCCGGAGCTGGTGGACATCGTCATCGGGATCGACCGCTACAAGAAGGCCCTGGGCGCCGTCAACTGGTGCGCCACCAAGGCCGAGAAGCTCAAGAACGACACCCTCAAGGACATCCGCAGGACCAAGGACCCGGAGATCGTCGAGGCGACTAGGAGGAGCTTCTACGGGAGGCTGAACTCCTACGTGGACCGCATCTCCGACGACCTGCTGTTCCTCCAGGATGCGAAGAACAAGTTCAGGAAGCTCCCCGCCGTGGACCCCGCGCTACCGACCGTCGTAGTCGCAGGATTCCCCAACGTCGGCAAGAGCAACCTCGTCACGGTGCTCTCGTCCGCCGAGCCGGAGATCGCCCCGTACCCCTTCACCACGAAGGGTGTCATCGTGGGACACATCCAGGACGACTGGAGGAAATACCAGATCATCGACACCCCGGGACTCCTGGACAGGGAGTTCGACGCCAGGAACGACATCGAGAAGCAGGCCGTCCTCGCGCTCAGGTACCTGACGGACGTCATGCTGTTCGTGCTCGACCCGTCGGAGACCTGCGGATTCCCCATGACCGTCCAGGAGAAGCTCCTGCGCACCGTCAAGGAGGGGTTCAAGGGCGTCCCCATCATCGAAGCCGAGAGCAAGTGCGACGTCTTCAAGAGCGGAGGCGACAGGATCTGCTTCTCCGCCCAGACGGGCGAGGAGATGGACGTCCTCACCGGCAGGATCATGGAGGAGCTCCGTTCCATCGCGCGCCGCAAGGCCGCGGAGGCCCCGATCGAATGAGCAGCCAGGGCCCGGCATACAGCGAGGAGATGGCGGAGTACTTCGCCAGACTCTCCGCGATGAAGGACGAATGCTACGATATCGCCCGCACCGCCAGGAAGATGGGCTTCGACCCGTCCATAGACGTGGAGGTGCCCCAGGCGGAGGACCTCGCATCCCGCGTGGAGAAGCTCCTCGACGATTATCATGTCGAAGGCGTGGCGGAGGACATCCGCAGGCTGACCGCCGAATTCGGGAACCGCGAACTGGTGGCCCTGATGGTCGCCAAGGAGATGGCCAAGCGTCCCGCCGAGAGCACCGAGAAGGCCCTGGACAGGGCCGTCAGGGTCGGTCTGGCCGTTCTGACCGAAGGTATCCTCGTCGCTCCCCTGGAGGGGATCGCTGACACCAAGATCGGCAAGAACGCCGACGGATCGAACTACGTCGACCTGATATTCGCAGGTCCGATCCGCGCGGCCGGAGGTACCGGACAGGCGATGAGCGTGCTCATCGCCGACGTCGTCAGGACCGAGCTGGGCATCGGGAAATACCAGCCCACCGAGGGTGAGATCGCCAGGTTCGACGAGGAGATCCCACTCTACAAGCAATGCCAGCACCTCCAGTACACCCCCACGTCCGAGGAGATCGACCTCATCGTCAGGAACTGCCCCGTCTGCGTCGACGGCGAAGGGACGGAGCAGATGGAGATCTCCGGATTCAGGGACCTCCCCCGGATAGAGACCAACAGGGTCAGGGGAGGAGCGTGCCTCGTCATAGCCGAAGGGATGTGTCAGAAGGCGTCCAAGCTCAAGAAGCACGTCGACAAGCTCAAGATGACCGGCTGGGAGTTCATAGGACAGTTCCTGGACGCCCACAAGACCGAGAAGAAGGCCGAGGACCAGAACGCCCCCAAGAGGGTCGAGCCCAAGGAGAAGTACCTCATGGACATCGTCGCCGGGCGTCCGATCTTCGGACACCCCTGCGCCGTGGGAGGGTTCAGGCTCAGATACGGGAGGGCCAGGACGTCCGGGTTGGCATCGCTGGCCTACAGCGTGGCGAGCATGTACGTCATGGACGAGTTCATGGCCATCGGCACCCAGCTGAAGATCGAGAGACCGGGCAAAGCGAGCGTCGTCACACCGTGCGACATGCTCGAGGGCCCCACGGTCCTCCTGAAGAACGGGGACCTGGTCTACTGCGGCACCGTCGCCAAGGCGGTGGAGGTGCACGACCAGATCGCCGAGATCGTGGACAACGGGGAGATCCTCGTCCCCTTCGGGGAGTTCTGCGAGAACAACCACACCCTGGTCCCGTGCGGGTATCCCATAGAATGGCACGAGCTCGAGCTGAAGGAGAAGGGCGACCTCCCGGATGATTGGAAGGACCCCACCTACGAACGCGCCAAGGAGATGTGCGTCTCGATGGGCGTGCCACTCCACCCCAAGTTCAACCTGTTCTGGTCCGATTACCCCCTGGACAGGGTCAAAGCCCTGAGGGACACGATCGTATCGTCGGGGACCTACGACGGGACCAACCTGTCGATCCCCAGGGAACCTGTCTCCAAGCGCATGCTCGAGGACCTGTGCGCGCTCCATGTCGTGAGGGACGGGCGCGTCGTCATAGACGAGCTGTACTCGGTTCCGATGATGGACTGCCTCGGCCTCCGTCCGGAAGGCGACCGCGTAGTCAAGGAAAAGGAGCTCGAAGGCGGCTCCACCCTGGAGGCCATCAGCAAGGCGGCGGGCTACGAGGTGCGCGCACGCGCCATGACCCGCATCGGCACCAGGATGGGACGTCCCGAGAAGGCGAAGGAGCGCGAGATGACCCCCAAGGTCCACTCCCTGTTCCCAGTCGGCAAGGACGCCGACTCGGGGAAGGAGATGAACGCCGCCATCGCCGTGTCCAAGGCATCGGCGTCCAGCCGCAAGGGCGGGAAGCCGGAGATCACCGTCGAGGTGGGAAACAGGCTGTGCCCCGTGTGCCGCACCTACACGTACAGGAACTGGTGCAGGACCTGCGGCTCCCACACCGAGTACACCCCGAAGCAGAACGACTTCGGCAACCTCGGACCCGCTCCGATGCAGATCAACCTGGAGGAGGAGTACAAGGCCGCCCTGGAGACCGTGGGCGAACGCCCCACGGATCTGAAGTGCCTGGACACCCTGATCTCCAAGACCAAGACCTGCGAGGCCGTCGAGAAGGGCATCCTCAGGCAGAAGAACGGCGTGAGCTGCTTCAAGGACGGAACCATCAGATTCGACATGACCGACATCCCCCTGACGCATTTCAAGCCCAGGGAGATCGGACTGAGCATCGAGAAGGCCCACGAACTGGGGTACACCCATGATTGGAACAACGACCCCCTGACGGACCCGGAGCAGATCTGCGAGCTCAAGGTCCAGGACATCGTACCCGCCAGGGACTGCGGGGACTACCTCGTGAAGGTCGCGGCATACCTGGACGACGAACTCGAGAAGTTCTACAAGCTCCCCAGGTACTACAACGTCAAGAACAGGACCGACCTCATCGGCCACATCACGTTCGGACTAGCCCCGCACACGTCCGGAGGCATCCTGTGCAGGATCATCGGCTACGCCAACGTCCGCGGATGCTACGGACACCCGTTCTTCCACGCCGCGAAGAGAAGGAACTGCGACGGCGACGAGGACTGCGTCATCCTGGCCCTGGACGGCCTGCTGAACTTCTCCAAGACGTTCCTGCCGGACCGCCGCGGAGGGCTGATGGATGCGCCGCTCGTTCTCACGACGAGACTGGATCCGAACGAGATCGACAAGGAGGCCCACAATGTGGACTGCCTCCGCCACTATCCGATCGAGCTGTACCGCGCGGCCATGGACATGAAAGAGCCCAAAGAGATCGAGAAGATGATGGACCTCATCGCCGGAAGGATCGGGACGCCCGACCAGTACGAGCACATGGGATTCACCCACGACACGAGGGACATCTCCGAGGGTCCGAAGTACTCCGCCTACACCACGCTGGAGACCATGATGGACAAGATGGACGCCCAGCTCATGCTCGGAAAGAAGATCCGTGCGGTAGATGAGCAGGACGTCGCCCGCAGGGTGCTGAACAAGCACTTCCTCCCCGACATGATCGGTAATCTGAGGAGCTTCTCCACCCAGACGGTCAGATGCACCAAATGCGGGGAGAAGTACCGCCGCATACCCCTGGCGGGCAAGTGCATCAAGTGCGGGAACGCGCTGACCCTGACGGTCCACGAAGCTTCCGTCAAGAAGTATCTCGAGATCTCGAAGAAGATCGGCGAGAAGTACGGACTCGACGACTACACCAAGGAGAGGGTCGAGATCCTGGAGATGTCGATGGACTCGGTGTTCAACAACGACAAGGTCCGCAAGTGCAAACTGTCGGACTTCTTCTGAGAAGGGTGTCCCGGCGCGTGCGGCCAAACAACGCATCCGGGACGTCCCTCCCCATGATGAACAGCTACTAAACGGTGACGCCGGTCAGACACGGGGTCCGAAATAGGACTTCTTGAAGCCGTCCACCTGAATGGCCAGACCCTTCTTGAAGAGCTTCATGGTCAGCTTCCCGGCGTTCTTCGCGGACGCGATCTGGGCGTTCAGGGTGGCGATCTGGAAGGCGATGTTGGCGTAGGGGAGCGTCGCCTTGGAGGACCAGTAGTCGGCGAGCTTGTCCATCCTCTCGTCCCCGGCCTCCGCTATGGAGGAATCGATGGCCTCGGACATCAGTGCGATGTAGGACAACGAGATGGAGAGCTCCCTCTCGACGAGGGCCTTGTTCTCATCCTCCGGAGGGACGGATGAACGGTAGGCCTCCAGGTCGACGGCGGCCTTCGACATGATCTCCCTGACGTCGCGCAGGTCCGGATATACGGAGAAAGACTCCAGGACGAGGTACATGTACTCGGCGGAGACGCCCAGGACGTCCGCGCCGTCCAGATCCGTGAAACGGGAGACCATGGCGGAGATCAGATCGGTGATGAGGTCGGCGTCGAGCTCCATCGCCAGCTCCGCGGTGCCGGAACGGCCCTCGAGCTTGTGCTTCTCGATGGTCGATGCGATGCAGTCGAGCATGGCGTTCAGCATGCGACCGTACATCTCCTCCGAAGGCTGTCCCTGGGAGCGGATCGCGGAGATCCACTGCGCCACGCCTTCCGAGTAGTTCCCGGCGGACATGTCGTCGAATCCGGCCTCGAAGGTCCCGTCATCGGGGACCGGGACGGCCGCGGGCCTCGCGGGCGCGGCGGACATCCCCATGGCCGAGGCCAGTGCGGAGGACTGCTGCTCCTTCGGGGCCTCCTTGAAATACGCCCCGCATTTGGTGCAGAACCCGTCGGAATCGTCGCTGGTGGCATGGCCGCATTTGGGGCAAATCTTCATGCCGGCGTCAATGTGGAATGGATATAAAGAACCCGGCCCGGAGGCCGGGAATGAGTTTCAGAGTGCCTCGATCTGGCTCTTGAAGTCCTCCGCCTCGGCGGAAAGGATCTCCACGGCCTTGTCGAGCGCCTGGCGGGCGGTCAGCGAACCGTCGGTCTCGAACTTGAACACGAAGTCCGACTCGCTGCCGGTGACGGTGAGCCCCTTGCCCTCTCCGAGCATCTCGGTGCATGCCATGCAGAGGTTGCACTTGAGAGGGTCCTTGACGACGAGCTCCCCGCCCTCGACCACGAAGACGTTCTTCGGGCAGACGTCGATGACATCGCGCATGTCGTCGTCGGCCGCGTGCTTCGGATCGATCTCGATGGTCGGGAGGTACGAGTAGCCGACACCGTTGCAGACCTGCCACTTCACGTGCTTGGCCGCGGTGCCCATGACCGCCGTGGCGTAGATCATGACGGCCTGGCCGTCGGTCAGCTCCACGATGGGTATCTCCTCGTCCTTGACCCTGAGGTCGGGGTTGCCGAGGGGCTCGAGGTCCCCGGACAGCACCGTGCACGGCCCGTGCTTGTTCAGGCTGTACATGATGGAGCAGTTGGGGCATCCCTCGCCGTGGCAAACGCACTGGTCCTGGGGGACGAACAGATCCAGGTCCGTGGGGACCGGGATCATTCCGAGTCTGTGGGCGATGATCTCATCGAACAGGGGCGTCGTGCTCTCGTACTCCTTCTCGCCGTCCATGATGGGACCGAGGTGGAACTCCACCTTGTCGATGGCCATCTTGGGCAGGTCTGCCAGGAGCGTCCTGCGGAGCGCGTTCGCCATGGCGGGGGAGGAGTTCCTGAGGATGAACCTCGCCTTCCTCTCCGCCATTTCGAGAATCTCGATGTCCATGAGAGTTCCCCCTCAGACCCTGCGTCCCCTGCGTCCGCCCTTCTTCTTGGTACCGTCGTGCGGTATGGGTGTGACATCCTCGATGCGGCCGATCTTGAGCCCGGCCCTGGTGAGGGCACGGATGGCGGCCTGCGCTCCGGGACCGGGCGAGGCGGACCTGTTTCCTCCGGGCGCCCTGACCCTGACGTGGATGCCGACGAACTCCTTCTCCTTGGCGGCCTCGGCGACCTTCTCGGCCGCTTTCTGGGCAGCGTAGGGCGAAGACTCGTCCTTGGCCTGCTTGACGACCATTCCTCCGGTGGCCTTGGTGATGGTCTCGGCACCGGTGATGTCGGTCAGCGTGATCATGACATTGTTGTAGCTAGCGTAAATGTTAGCGATTCCCCACTTAGCGGTCATCAGTGAACACCGTCCTCTGCTGTGATTCCTGCCTCCTCGGCATCCGCCTTGGCGGCTGCGGCGTCGGCCGCCTCCTGCTCCGCCGCGGCCTTGGCCCTGGCGGCCATGCCTGCAGCGGCCTGCTCCGCGGACATCCTCATGGGGTGCATCTCGTCGGTGTAGGGGGATGCGGGGTTGTACTCGATGGAGGACTCCTCCGCCCTGGTGACGAGGTATCCGGGAACGGTCACCCTGTGGCCGTTCATGAAGATGTGTCCGTGGGTGATCATCTGCCTGGCCTGCTTGATGGTGCTTGCCAGACCCTTCTCGAAGACGATGGTCTGGAGCCTGCGGGACAGGACGTCCTCGTCTTTCAGGGAAAGGATGTCGTTCAGGTTGGATCCGACGGGGAGGTAACCGAGCCTGCCGCACTTGTTCAGAAGCGCGTCGGCCTCGACCTGGGCCTGCTTGTCTCCGGACCTGAGGCGGGCCTGAAGGTCCCTGGACTGCTTCCTCAGGTTCCTGAGGATGGTCTCGGCCTTCCAGACCTCGGTCTTGTTCTTGAGGCCGAATGCGCGGACGACCTCGACCTCCGCCTTGATCCTCTCGCCCTGCCAAGGGTGGGAAGGGGTGTCGTATGTCTTGCGTGAGAATTTAGGATCTCCCATTCAAATCACCTCAGGATTTCTTCTGGACTCCGAGCGTGAGGCCGTGCCTTCCGTTGGAGCGGGTCCTCTGTCCCCTGACCTTGTGGCGTCCCTCGTGCCTGACTCCGCGGTAGCAGCGGATCATCTTCATCCTGTTGATGTCATCCTTCTGGATGATGTCCAGGTCGTTTCCGATGAGGTGCATGTCGGCACCGGACTCGTAGTCGTTCTGCCTGTTGATTGCCCAGGTGGGGGCGTACTCGACGTACGTCTTGACGAGGGCCTCGATCTCCTTGACCTTGTCGTCGGGGAGGGATCCCATCTTCATGTGGGGGTCGACGTCGGCCTTCTTGGCGACGATCTGGGCGACCCTCTTGCCCACGCCTTTGATGCTCTGCAGACCGACGACGGTCTTCTTCTGACCGTCGATATCGGTGTTGGCGATACGGACGATGAAGTTGAAGTTCTCGTCCACCGCCGCCTTCTGCGACTTTTTCTTCTCAGCCATATGATAGCCTCCGTAAATGTATCCGCCCCTGAGGGGAGGATATGCTCAAGCTCCGGTTCCCACAGGAAGGAGCTCTCAGTGTTCTCCGCCCGTTCCCGGAAGGAGGGTCCTGAGTTTACGCAAGCGTGGCGATGCCCTTCTTATTAATAAATATAAAGGTGCTGGAGGCCGGATTCGAACCGGCGAACTCCTACGAGAAAGGATCTTGAGTCCTTCGCCTTTGACCAGGCTTGGCAACTCCAGCACTCGGTAGGGGTTTGGAAGGGGTTTTCACGGGAGGGTGGTGACCTCTCCCCTGTGACCGTCGATGTAGAAGGTGTACTCGTGCTGGGACACCATCCCTCCGCCGACCTCGACGAGGGTCGCGTATCCTGCGAGGACGCCGTGGCGCATCAGGTTCCTGACGTGCTTCTCGGCATCGGGGAACTCGCAGCTCCTCGCACAGAACGGGAACTGGTGGAATTCTCCTTTGACGTAGTCGAGGAACTCCTGCGCTTTCGGATCAGCCAGAGGTCTGTCCCTGGCGATGCGGACTATGTTGCCGAACTTGCCGTCCTTCACATAACCTTTTCCATCGGTGGCGAAGGGCTCGATGGCCACGGTCATCCCGGCCTTGATCTGCTGGGTGTCGCCGGAGTCGTAGCTCGGGACGGACATCCCCGCATGGAGGTTGTACTTCTCGATCTGATGGCCGCAGAGGTTCTCGATCGGGACGAATCCGTCGCGGTTGATGCTCATCTGCACCGCCCTTCCGATCTCCCCGAGGGTGACCCCGTCGCCGATGAACTCGGCCACGAGGTTCCTTGCCCTCTTAGAGGTCTCCACGAGCTCCTTGTAGGTGTTCGTGCCCACCTCGACGGTCCCCGCGGTGTCCCCGACGAACCCGTCGAGCTCCGCTCCGCAGTCGACCTTGACGACGTCCCCGCGTTCGAAGACCGTCTTGTCGTTGCACGTCGGCGTGTAGTGCGCGGCGATCTCGTTCCTGCTGATGTTGCAGGGGAACGCGAGACCGCACCCGTGGGCGCGTATGTATCCTTCGACTTCCTGGGCCACATCGTAGAGCTTTACGCCCTCTTCCACAAGGGAGAGGCCGAGCTCCCTGGCCTCGCCGGACACGCGTCCGGCCTTCCTGAGCTTCTCCAGATCGTCAGAACTCAGCATCCTAAGACTTCCTTGATCTTGTCTGCGGGGATGGCGCCCTGACGGACGATCTCCACCTCGTTGTCCATGAGCCAGACGATGGTGGACGGCTGTCCGATGGTGCAGGATCCCGCGTCGATGTAGGTGTCGACGGCGTCCCCGAAATCGGCGATGGCCGAGTCGACGTCGACGGCATCCGGATGGGAATGGAGGTTGGCGGACGTGGCCACGATGGGGCCGGTGCGCCTGATGAGCTCCAGTGCGAACCTGTTGTCGGGGATGCGTATCCCGACCTTCTGTGAGGATGAGGTGACTATATCCGGGACGTCCGACTGCTTCTTGATGATGATCGTCAGCGGACCCGGGAGGAACGCCTTGATCAGCTTGTCGGCGTTCTCGTTCAGCACTGCTACCCTCTCGAGCATGGCCTTGTCGGAGACGGCCACGGAGAGCGGCATGTCGAAGGGCCTGTTCTTGACAACATACAGATTCTTGACCGCCGCCTCATTGTAGATGTCGGCACCGATGCCGTAGACGGTCTCGGTAGGATACACTATGAGCTTGCCGGCGGCGACGTCCTCGGCCGCTGCAGCGACCGCGTCATCGCAGTGGGCATCGAACCCGTGGGAGTAGTCGCACTTGATTATCTTCATTCACACACCCGCCATCCTCAGTACCCTGGCTAAGTCGCCGGGACTGTAGCGTTCGCACGTATTTCCATGACCCGGAAACAGTCCCCTTATGTCAATGTTACTAAGCTTGCGCAGAGAGCCCGCGAGGGCGGACATCGAGCCTCCGGGGAAATCGGTCCTGCCGAATCCGTCGAAGAAAAGAGTGTCTCCGGAGATCAGAAGACCGTTGGCTCTGTCGTATAGGCATGTGCCTCCGGGCGTGTGACCCGGGGTGTCGATGACCTCGAGCAAATGGTCCCCCGTATCGATCGAATCCCCCTCATGAAGATCCCCGACATCCATCGGATCCATATCGGCTCCGAAGAGCCCGGAGACCGTTATCGAAGGATCTGGCACTCTCAGATACGGGGCATCCTTCGCCCCGATCAGGACATCGCAGCCGAAAGCATCGGCGAGTTTCTTCGCACCGCCGGCATGGTCGTAATGGCAGTGCGTGAGGATGACCGCAGAAGGTTGGATCTGCGAGAAAGAACGGATACGACGCTCCACCGCATCGGAATCGAGACCCGTACCCGCATCCACGATGACGGGACGCTCCCCTGTGACGAGATAGATGTTCGAATCGTACGGGACCGAAGAAGCGATCTTGATAACCGGCATCCGTTGATGAACCTGGAACGGCTATAAAACTCCATGCAGAAAGACGAAGATGAAGAATCGGAAAAAGAAGAGGGTTCGGAGGATGAGATTTCATACGGAACCTGTTTGACTGCTAGATCACACCCCAGC
>CAVIUM010000004.1:0-50403 GCA_963645865.1 Lachnospiraceae bacterium | reverse complement strand
AAGGAAAAGATCCATGAGGCCAACGTCGTCTCCGTGTATTTCGAGGGCGAGGAGGTCTACACCGCCTGAGACCCGACACGGGTCGGCATCTCGAAAGGGCGGCCGTCATCCGGCGGTCGCCCGCCTTTCCCCCGGGCGCGTCCCGGACCTTCTCTTATACATCCGATGCATCCCGATGGCCATGAGCAGAGAGATATCGGTCCTGGTGGTCGACGGCTACATCGACGACCCGGCGGCGCTCGGCGTTCCGCCGTACATCTCGCCCATGGTGCGCTCCATAGCGGGAGCGGCATTCGACGCGGGGGCCGACAGGGTCGACTATCTCACCATAGACATGATCAGGCGCGGGGCGCGCATCCCAGAGGACAGCGTCAGCGTGGTCCTCTCGGGGAACACCGTGCCCGGGAAGTACCTCCGGAGCATGCCCATGTCCGGAAGGGAGCTCTCCGAACTCCTCCCCAGGCTGAAGGGCTGGAAGCTCATCGGCGGGTCCGCCGCATCCTCGGACATCGCGTCCGGATTCGATTTCATCATACAGCGCGACATCGCCGCGTCCCTCTACGACGGGATGGTCGGGAAGGAGGTCGGCGAGAGGCTCCGCACGCTCGACGAGTGGAACAGATGGATGCTCCTCGGTGCGGACATCGTCCCTTCGCATCCCGACTTCCCCGAACCGCTGATCGCCGAGGTCGAATCGTACCGCGGATGCCACAGGTTCTCCAGCGGAGGGTGCTCGTACTGCATCGAACCCTCCAAGGGCAGGCCTCTGATGCGCTCGCCCGACGACATCATCGCCGAAGCGTCCAGGCTCAGGGAGCTGGGCGTCAGGAACCTCAGGGTCGGGGGGCAGACATGCATCGTATCGTACGGATCCGATCCGGATTCGCCCGTTCCCACCCCGGTCCCGGAGACCGTCGACGACCTCTTCGAGGGATTGCAGTCCTTGGGATTCGACGTCCTCCACGTGGACAACGCCAACGCGGCCGTGATCGCATCCCATCCGGAGGAGTCCGAGCAGGTCCTCGGGACGCTGGCCTCGAGATGCACCGACGGCAACGTACTCGCCCTGGGGATGGAGTCCGCGGACCCCCGCGTGGTGATCGAGAACAACCTGAACAGCACCGCCGACCAGGTGATGGATGCGGTGCGCATGATCAACGGGATCGGGGGATCCAGGGGACCCAACGGCATGCCGAGGCTGCTCCCCGGGATCAACATCATCTGCGGATTGGACGGGGAGACGTCCGGCACCTATGCCATGGACATGGACATCCTGACCGGGATCAGGGACGAGGGGCTGATGGTCCGCAGGATCAACATCCGCCAGGTGCTCCCGGTGAGGAGGGAGTTCTCGGTCAAGGTGGACCAGCGCAGGTTCAAGAGGTTCAAGGAGCAGGTCCGCGAGGATATCGACAGGGCGATGCTCGAGAGGGTCGCGCCCTACGGCACGGTCCTGAGGAACGTGTACATGGAGCTCCAGGACGGGAACACCACGTTCGGGAGGCAGATCGGCTCCTATCCCCTGCTCGTGGGGATACCCTACAAGGTGGATGTGGAAGAGTTCCGCGACGTGTACGTCACGGATTGGGGATACAGATCGATCACCGGCGTGACCTATCCGTTCGACATCAACACCATGCCCATGTCGGCCATGGCCGCGCTGCCCGGGATCGGGAAGAAGCGCGCCCAGAAGCTGGTCGCCGAAAGGCCGTTCGAGGACTTCGACGACCTGCTGAGGGTGCTCGAGGACCCGCACGTGGTCGACGGGCTGAGGGACATCGTCGTCTTCTGAGATGCCTGGCGGCTGCAGCATGAACGGCGACTTCATTCGAGGTCGGACGTGGGTGAAACACTCAAAATAAGCTTCTTCCCAATCAACAACTTTTGGACATACACATGTGTTTCAGATTATGTCAAGTCCTGTAGTCACTGATTACTTTAGAATGAACGTATGAAATACAATAGTTAATTAGAAATACAACAATTGCATTCAATCGATTGCCAGAAAGGCAGTTAGTCCGGTACCGGACTCCCGATCTGGTACCGGAGCTGCCAAGGCAGGAGGTGAGTACCGTATCGGTGATCATCACCAAGAGGCCCGGGTGGCTTCGTGTGACGATCGTCATCGACCTTCCGTAAGGAAGGCCGGGTCTGATCCGTCTTAAGGATCCGGCCCTCACGGGCCGTTATCTCCTGCTATTTAGGTACATGTAATGCAAACTATTTCAAATATTGCATTACTAAAATGAAATGCTAGATCCGTCTGATGACCGATGGATGGGCTTGTCGCACATGACTCGACAGCGCACCATTATCTACACGTCCGTGTCTAGTCACCAACATGAACTCCGAGCGCATCGCCAAATTCCCGTTCCTGGCGGAGGCACACAGGTTCGTGGAGGAGAGCGGAGCGGATATCTCCGAACTCATCACATCCCCCTCGTACGAACCTGCCCGCACCAGGGGCGTCGGGAGGGTCATGGATGCGCTCAACCGCTCCGAGGTCGTCTACGTCCCGATGGTCCGTGCCAGCGAGTACGACCGTCTCATGGAGGTGCTGTCGTACCCGTACGCGAGGATGATCGTCTCCGCCATAGGGGACAGGTTTCTGACCAAGCGCTACGCCCTAGCCGAAGCGGTGAGGATGAACAAGATCCTGACCGGGGAGGACAGGGACACGGTGATCGATGTATCGGAACAGCTCGGCGTCCCCTCGTCCGCGGATGCCGACGGCATCCTCAGGATGCATTTCACCGATTACCTCCGTCTGGCGAACCGCCTGAAGAGCGTGGATTGGAAGCTGATCAACAGCGACATCCATTCCGGGATGGTGCACCTCCCGCAGGACAAGTTCAGCCGTCTGATGCAGAACGCCCTCCAGGACAGGATCGAGTCCGAACTCCCGCTTATCACCCCCGACGAGTTCAGGTCGTACATGACGGGGGACGTCACCGCCGTGACCATGGCCCTGGAGGAGGCCAAGGCCAGGTACAGCCCCACCGGAGGTGAGGGGATGAAGAACGAGTTCCTCCCGCCCTGCATCACGCGCATAATGGAGATGTCCAGACAGGGGATGAACCTCCCCCACAGCGCCAGGTTCGCGCTGGTGACGTTCCTGAGCGCCCTCGGATTGGGATACGACGACATCATCCGCGTGTTCGCGGAGTCCCCGGACTTCGACGAATCGAAGTCGGAGTATCAGATCAAGCACATCACGGGCGAGAACAGGGGAGGGGACGCCTACACCCCGCCGGAATGCAAGACCATGAAGACCAACGGTCTGTGCTTCAATCCGGACACCCTCTGCCAGCAGGAGTGGATGAACCATCCGCTCTCGTACTACAGGGTCAAATCCGGCGATTCGAGAAAGAAGAAAGGTGATCCCCCAGCGAAGGCCGGAGGACAATGATCATTCCTTCTTCTCGGCTTCCATCTTCCCGAGGTTGCGCCAGGTTATTATGGCCCTCTGGATGGCCGTGAGGTTCCCGACGACGGCGAACCAGAGCATCATGATCTCCATCCACGTGATGGAGATTCCCGCGATGTCCAGGGTGCCGTGTCCGAGCTGGATCATGATGTACTGGATCAGCGGGAACAATGTGGACAGGACGACCCTGTCCGCCCTCCCCAGGAGTCCGGCGTAGAGCCTGGGAGCTCCGATGGCCTGCGCCTGCGTCCCCATGTACGAGGTCAGCAGCACCCCGATCAGGGCGAGCATGCCGAGGTACGGGTCGCACCATGCGGCGCAGAACGCCACGCCGCCGATCATGAACACGTCGGCGTACCTGTCGAACACGTGGTCCAGGTAATCCCCCTTCGGACCAGCCTTGCCGGAGAGCTTGGCGACCTTCCCGTCCAGCGCGTCGAAGTATCCGGACACGATGACCATGAACGCGCCCAGCACGAGCATCCACTCGTTGCCCTCGGTACCGCTGAGCCAGAAGACGACCCCGCAGGCCAGCGCCAGGATCAGCCCCGCCCACGAGATCATGTTGGGGTTGACGTTTATGAGCTTCCTCGCCACGGGCGTCAGTGCGAAATCCACGCTCGCCCTCTTGCTGTCTAGAACCATCTGTCCATCTCCGACGACCAATCGGTGCCGCCCGGGGGGTAATCCTGAGCGGCCCCACTTATGATTTTCTCCGCGATGTCCGCGACCTCCCCCACGGGGATCGACGTGCAGTCGATCTCCCCTATGGGGATGTCCGTCTCGGACGCCTCGCACAGTATCTCGTCCAGGATCTCGGCCTGGACGTTCTCCCTGACCTTCTCCTCCGAATATCCGCGGGCGCGAAGGCGCTCCGCGAGGACATCGGGCGCACAGCGCAGGAGGATTATGCCCCGGGAGTCCATGAAATGGGACAGATGGCTGTCCAATATCACGGGACCTCCGGCATCCCTCAGGGAATCGAGTGAATCGTTCAGCGCTTCGAGGTCCACCTCGTAGGTGTCGCGCTCCGCATCGTACTCGCCGAGGAGCCCGTGCTCCCTGATGAACGCCTTCCCGTCCACCACGTCGTATCCGCGGGCGCGGAGCTCCGACGAGAGGGTGGATTTCCCAGTCCCGGGGGTCCCCGTCAGCGCGAAGAGCACCATGATCGGTGCATCTCCCCGAACCAGGGCTCGGCCCTCTCGATCGCCATGTCCCATGTGGGGGTGTTGGTCAGCGCCCCGGTCTTCTCCAGGACGAACGATGCGACCGACGATGCGACAACCAATGCTTCCGGGATCCCGTATCCGCGATACAGGGCGGCGTAGAACCCGGCGCGGTAGGAATCCCCGCATCCGGACGGGTCCTCCGCGCGGTCGGCCGGGACGACCGGGACGGATATCCTCTCGTCCCCGATCCTCGCGCGGCTGCCCTTGGCCCCCTCGGTGCACACCACCAGGGGGAGATCCAGATCCAGTATGTCCCCGACCCCGGCGTACCCGGCCAGGGACTCCGCCTCGAAGTTGTTGCAGAACAGCGCGTCCGTCAGGGGCAGAGCCTCCCCGAGCAGCTCCGCGTTCCAGATGCGGTGCGATTCCTGGGCCGGGTCGATCGCCTTCTTCGGACCGTCCAAGTCCCTCATGATGTCTATGTACCAGCGGGGGTCCCCGGTGCAGAAGTGCACGTGCTGAGAGACCTTCGCCTTCCCTTCGAGCTCGATCCCGATCTTCGAGGCGAACCCCTGGGGGCCCTGGTAGAACAGGACCTTCTGGGTCAGCGAAGGATCGTTCGCCAGTATGCAGGTCGACGTCTCGTACCCGTCGACCTCGATCATCTCCTCCAGATCCAGTCCGGAGGACGCCATCAGGTCGCGGTACTGCTGGGGGAGGTCCCTCCCGATCAGCGAGCAGAGCGCCGTGGGGCAGCCGAGCCTGGCGGCCGACACGGCGATGTTGGCCCCGGTGCCCCCCAGGGCGGACGCCTTCGTGAGGATGTCCTCCGTGGTGTTGTCCCTGGGGAAGCGCTCGACCGTGACGATCTGGTCGAGGGTGACGTGCCCGTACACCGACAGGAACGGCGCTTTCAGGTGCCTTCCTCCCATCCGGTCATGTATGAGATCTGCTCGGCGGTGAGCGTGTCGATGCTCACTCCCATGGACCTCAGCTTGATCCTCGCGATCTCCGAATCGATGGCCGCGGGCACCGCGTGCACTCCGCACTCCATGTCCTCGTGGTTCCTGACCATGTGCACCAGTCCGAGCGCCTGGGTGGCGAAGCTCATGTCCATGATCTCCGCGGGGTGGCCCTGTCCGGCGGCCAGGTTCATGAGCCTGCCCTCGGCGATGAGGTACAGCTTCCTGCCGTCCCTCATCCTGTACTCGTCGATGAAGTCGCGGACCCTCTGCTTGGACTCGCTCATGGAGTCCAGGGCGGACTTGCTGATCTCGTTGTCGAAGTGTCCGACGTTGCCCATGACGCAGCCGTCCTTGACCACCGCCAATGCCTCCGCGGACACGACGTCCTTGCATCCGGTGACCGTGATGATGATGTCGGCGACCTTCGCGGCCTCGACCATGGGCATGACCTCGAACCCGTCCATCTTGGCCTCGATGGCCTTGATCGGGTCCACCTCGGTCACGATGACCGTCGCTCCGAGTCCCTTGGCGCGCATCGCGACGCCCTTCCCGCACCATCCGTAGCCGGCGACCACGAGGCGCTTCCCGGCGACGATCAGGTTGGTGGCGTTCATCCATCCGTCGAAGGCGGACTGCCCGGTGCCGTAGCGGTTGTCGAACAGGAACTTCATCTTCGCGTCGTTGACGTCGAGGACGGGGAACTTCAGGACGCCGTCGGCGGCCATGGCCCTGAGCCTCTGGACCCCGGTGGTGGTCTCCTCGTTGGCCGCTTTCACGTTCGACAGGACGTCCTTCCTGGAGGTGTGGACCATGGAGATCAGGTCCGCGCCGTCGTCGATGATGAAGTCCGGCGCCATGTTGAGCACCGTGTTGAGGTTGGTGTAGTACTCCTTCTCCGTCTCCCATTTCTTGGCGTAGACGTCGAGGCCGTACTCCTCCCTGAGGGCGCACGCGACGGAATCGTCGGTGGACAGGGGGTTGCAGCTGGCGAGCCTGATCTTTGCACCGGCGTCCGCCAGGGTGACGGCGAGCATTCCGGTCTTGGCCTCCGTGTGGAGGGCCATCCCGATCTTGAGCCCGGCCAGGGGCTGCTCGTCGATGAAGCGCTTCCTGATGTCCATCAGGACGGGCATGTGGTCCTCCACCCAGTGGAGCCTCAGGGATCCTTTCTTTGCGAGATCGTCCATTGTATCACTCCAGTCCCGCCTTCAGGGACTCGCAGATGGCATCCACGGTCCTGCGGCGGCATTCTGCACCCGAAAAGCCTTCGGATGCCTTTATTGTTGCTTCCTCGTCGCCCTTCAACTCCTTCGCGAAACGGAGCATGTTGGCCGTCGCGCGGGATATCTCGTCGCAGATGGGGACGGTGGCGGCCCTGGATGTGCGCGACAGGGGGTTGAGATCGATGGATATGACCTTCTTCCCCATGGCGACCAGGGCCTCGGCGCGGTCCCCGTCCTCTATGGGCACGAGGATGACGTCGCTGGACCAGATCCCCTCGCGGGTGCACAGGGCGCGGTCGTGCTCCAATCCGGGGATCCTCTCGTCCGGGACCCTCCCCAGGACGACGGACGCGCCTTTGGACTCCAGACGGGAGATGACGGCCTCCATCCTCTCCGGGGTCCTGTGGAACAGGTTGACCTCGATCTTGGCCGGGATGGCCTCGGCCAGGGCGATCAGTCCGTCCGGATCCAGCGCGGCGGCGTTGCCGTTGATGCATATGACGGGATTCTCGGCCCTCAGGAGCATGGCGACGGCCGCACGCTCGGCGTCCTCGGCGGGACCGACGGTGCGCTCCCCCATCAGGTAGTCGAACGCCTCGCCCCTGCCCTGGGATATCAGGCCTGTGGGGGTGACGACGCCCTCCCCGACCATCTCGACCAGGAGCTCCCTGGTCATGAGCGATTTGTATCTGGGATGACTCTTAGGAATGTCCACGTCCGGGAATCATGGGTCCGGCCTATATACTAGTCGCGCGGGCGCATGGACAAACCTAAGTAGCCGACGGTTCTCACTCGGGCGATGGCAGAATTCAGGATCGTTCTCGTAGGGCCGAAATTCCCCGGAAACGTTGGTGCGGTCGCCCGCTCTATGGCTAACTTCGGACTCAGGGACCTGGTCCTCGTCAACCCGTCCTGCGAGCTCGACGACGACGCCTTCCGCAGAGCCAAGCACGGTTCGTTCATCCTGGACAACGCGAGGATCGTCCACGACATGGACGAGGCCCTCGAAGGCTGCTTCCTCGTGGCCGGCACCAGCGGCGTGACCACCAAGGGGGACAGCAACTACACCCGCATCCCCGTTCCCGCCAGGGAGTTCGCGGAGGGATGCAGGGGATACCAGGAGAAGATCGCCCTCGTCTTCGGCAGGGAGGACATCGGACTCCTGCAGGAGGAGCTCGAGAGGTGCGACGTGCTCGTCTGGGTCCCGACCGGCGACGAGTTTCCCATCCTGAACCTGTCCCACGCGGCCACCATCGTCATGTACGAGATGTACCAGGCGGACCACGTGCCCAGGAAGCCCCTCCCGGCCAACAGGGAGCAGAAGGAGCGCCTGTTCAGCACCTTCGACGACCTCATGGAGGAAGTTGCCTATCCTGAGAACCGCAGGCACGGCACCAGGGTGATGTTCAGGCGCATGATGGGCCGTTCAATCCCGTCCGAGTACGAGTTCCGCACCATCATGGGCGTCCTAGGGGACGCCGTGAGGATCATCAGGAACGGGAAGCCCTGGGAGAAGAATCAAGAGTGACCGGCAGGAACAGGATCATCCTGCTGTCCTCGAGGTCGTCCCTCGGGACTATGTCCGGCATTATCCCGGTCTTTGACACGATGCTCTGGAACACCTGCTCCTTATCCGCTCCGTCCAATCCGGATCCGACGGAGACTATCAGCTTCCCGCTCCCGGGATCCGCGGGGAACAGGGCGGAATCCATCGCTTCGGCGACGGCTTCTCCCGGATCCAATGCGCTGACGTACGAGAATGTGTAGCTCTTGGCGAAGAACGTGCTGAAGAAGGGGCCTTCCAGCATGGATGCAACGGCGTTTATCGCGTAGGACAAACGATGCTGGTACATCCTGAAGAACGAATCGATCTTGGGATCCTTGCCGTCGGTGTACAGCCCGGCGGCCTCCTGATTGTCCACGATGAACATGCGGTCCACCTGACCGATGCTCTGACTGACGGCCTCCCTCGCCTTCTCACGGCGTCCGCTCTCGAAGGTCATCGGCACCCCGACGACCGCGACCGTCCTGCAACCGACCTCCCTGGCGCATCCGACGGCCTCCGACAGCGCCGCCGAGCCCGTGTCCCCTCCGAGGACCGCCAGGACCAACGCCACACGGATTCCGTCGAGCTGGCACATTATCCCCTCGCGGTCCCCTGACTCCAGACGGGCCCTCGCGGGGATGGGATGACGTTCCGGATCGTTCACTTCCTCGTCGCGTTCCTGGGACCCGAGAAGGACGTATTCCATCGGCATGCGGATCGGAAAATATTCCAGGATGTGCCTCGCGGCACCTCCGCAGACGAACAGGACGACGTCGTCCAAATCTCTCACCGGTGCCGGCCTTCTCTCTGACGTAACGGTTCGCGGCGGCCCGGACCATGTCGTCGAGGGACCTGCCGTCCGGGGTCAGCTCCGCGATGTCGGCGACCTCGCGGACCTCGTACACGGGCACGACGCCTTCGGACACACGGTCGTCCGCATAGGATTCCAGGACCGAGCGCACGGCGTCCGAGACGGAATGGAACTCCCCTTCGGAGACGAGCGCGCGATAGACGGCCAACGTGTCGGGGGAGAGTCTCAGGACGATCTTCTCATCGGACATGTGGGCACCGCTTCAAAATGTAAGAATGAGGGTAAAGGGTTTGGGGTGGGTTCCGAGATTCGAAACCCGATCATCCGAACAGTGCGGAAAGACCGGCGGCGGCCTCTTCCTCGCTGACGGCCTCTTCCTCGGGCTCCGCCTCTTTGGCGGGGGCCTCGGCAGCGGCGGCGGCAGCGGCGGGGGCGGCAGCGGCGGCGGGCGCGGCGCAGACAGCTGCGCTGGCAATGGCCTCCTTGATGTCGACTCCGTCCAGAGACGCGACGAGCGCCTTGATCTTAGCGGCGTCAGCCTCGACTCCAGCGGCAGTCAGGATGGCCTTGATGGCATCCTCGGTGATGTCCTTGCCGGCAGAGTAGAGCACCATAGCGCTGTAGATATACTCCATCTCAAATCAACTCCTTATTTAACCGAATAGTGCACTGAGACCAGCGGCGGCTTCTTCCTCGCTGACCTCTTCCTGTTCTTCCTCGACCGTCTCCTCAACGGGTGCGGCGGCCGCTGCGGGCGCCGAAGGCGCTGCAGCCGCGACGGAGCTGAGCCTCGCCGCGATCTCGTCGCTTGTGTATCCCGTAGCGGAAGCGAGCGCCAGCATCTGGGCGTCAGCCTTCGCGAGGAGCCTGTCGATGTTCTCCTTGGTCGGTATCGCGGCCTCAAGCGAGAGCCCCATGGACTCCCTGAACGCCTTCTGTATGAGCGGGACGATCGTCTCCTTCGTGGGGAACGCGATCGAAACACCCAGAGCGAGGGCGTTGTGAGCGGCCGTAGCGAACATGGTGGAATAGTAGTCTTCGGGGATGTCGAGGACATCCTTTCCGTAGATGACCCCGTCCTCGTATGCGGACCTGAGCTCCATACCCACAACCATGGGCAGGATCTCCAGCTTGGGGAGCATCGCGGCCACGGGTCCGGGGATGGGCTCGCCCTCCTTGACCAGCGTGGTGTCCTTCTTGACTACTATCTTTCCCGCATCGATTGCTGCGGGAAGGCCTATCTTCTGAAGTTCCCCGATGATGGGGCCGGGTCCGAAAGGCGTGGGTCCCTTGGGGACGACGATGTCGTAGGGCGCGAGCTGACCCTCCTTGGCGGGGGCCGGCGTCATCGTAGCTTCGAGCTTCTTGAAAAGCTTGAAGGGGTCGATGTCCGTCGTAACGATCGCGCACTGTCCGTGCACCGCATCCTTGAGTCCCAGGATCTCGGGCTTCTCCTTCGCCGCCTCCTCGATGGCCAAGAGCATGAGCTTGTTCTTGGTCATCTTGAGCTTGGCGTGGGCCCTGAGTCCCGCCCTCATGGACTGGATCTGCTGGCCGGGAATCCCGTGCATGTCGACAACTGCGACGACGGGATACTCGCGCATATCCTGTACCAGCTCCTCGACGAGGTCCTTCTTCCAAGTTGCGACGTGTGCCATCTTCATGCCTCCTTACAGCACCCTCTCCGAGGGGCCCATGGTGGTCTTGACGTAGGCGGAAGCAATGTTGTGCTTTCCCTTCTCCAGATGGGATTCGACACGCTTCAGGATGAGATCGACGTTCTCGGCGATCTCCTCCGCAGACATGTCGACGGATCCAACGGGGGCGTGGAAAGTCTTCCTGTCCTTCGTCCTGATGGTCACAGACTTGCGGAGACCCTCGATCATCGGGGCCGGATCTGCTCCGGGAGCGATGGGCTTGGGCATCTTTCCGCGAGGACCGAGAACGGTACCGAGCCTCTTACCGACGACGGCCATCAAAGGCGCCTCGGCGATGAAGTAATCGGTGTTGTTCGCGATCTTCTTAGCCTGTTTCTTGTCGTCCGCGATCGCTCCGAGTTCCTCGGGGGTGATCACGGCATCGGCCACGTCCTTGGCTTTCAAGGCTAGTTCGCCACCACCAATCACGCAGATCCTGACCGACTTGCCGCGTCCGTTCGGGAGGATGATATCCTCCTGGATACGGTTCTTCGGCACCGTCAGGTCAACATCCTTGAGATTGATGGCCAACTCAACCGTCTCGGTGAAATTGCGCTTCTTCGCACTCTCCAGTGCCTTCTGCACAGCCATCACGGTTGGTTTTTCTGCCAATACAATTCCTCCTCGTAGTACGTACGAGTCCCGAGGGACTCTCCTACAAGTAAGTGGGGCTATATGGGGGGACTATATAAAGGTAACACGTCGGCCCCGAAAGGGCGCGGAATGCGCCCTCGGGGGTCCGCGAGCTCCACCTGATGCTCCGGGAGCCACTCGATCGCATCCCCCAGCCTGCCGATCTGATTGTCGTACACATGGGTGAAGTCCAGGATTGGCCAATACCTCTTGGGGAACATGCAATCGCAGTACGCCGGGAAGACATTGTGCGGGACGATGCCGACGAGGTCCTCCCCTCTGAACCTCTCGAGGATGTTCTCCCCTCTATCGAAAACGATGGGATATCCCGCATCATGTAGGGAGACGTAGAACTTCACCGCCTCCACGCAGCGGTTCCACGCATCCCCTCTCACGATCAGATAGAACCCGGGCCTCCCCTCGTCGGGACGGTAGCGCCTGTCGGATGCTACGATGAGGTCGATATGGGTCGAATTGCCTCCGCTGCAGACCTCCCATGGATGTCCTCCGGAGCGGTTCCTATCGAAATACCACTTATCCCACGCATCGGGATCGTCGGGATCCACCCCGGGCACCTCGTCTCCGTAACGACCGCGCGTCAACCCCTCGTCGCGACCATCCGCGAACTTCAGATACTGGTCCACGATGGGCAGCTCGCCGTTCTCATCGAGTTGCCCTTTGAACCCGTATTCGGGTGTCGACACATCGTAGCCGCACGCCTTGTACCCGATGGAGCAGGCGCGGAAGAAGTCGTTCGCCGTGAAACGCTCCATGCGACCGACATGCTCCCCATCGTTTCCTCCCTGACCCATCAGTTCCTGGAACCAGGCGTACGTATCGTCCGGAAGACCCTCGAACAGATCCGTTTTCTCCTGCGGGGAAACCGACCAGTAGTCGGAACGTCTGACCACCCCGGTCCTGTGGAAGTAAGGGAGTTCCATCTGTACGAACGTGTTGTAGGTACCGTTGCGCACCATCTCGATGGATCTCTCCAGCGGCTCCGATAGAAGCGGGAGCAACCGGGCCGCCGCTTCATCGTACCCGTAATCGAAACGGTCGCAGAACCCGCCTGAGAGTTCCGAAGAAACCACGGTGTTGCCACCAAGTCTGACCCCTCTGTATCTCGGACTCCCATCCTTCTCGCGCACGTCGAAGGTGATGAGTTCATACCACATCGGATCTGATGGATAATGGTATTTCCACAGACTCTCGAACTCCTCATACGTGTCCACCGAACCGCGCGCTTTAGCATCCTCGTAATCGTCGAAATCCGACATACTCCCGCGCGGGACCGTGAGCCATATCGACCTGACCTCGTGGTCGCTCTTGTACGGTTTGATCGCCGACATGAGACTGAACAGGTCATCCGTCGCCGCCGATAGCTTGGCAGAGGGGACGGTGCCATTCCTGTCTCTCCCCCAGAATGCGGACAGCAGTCTCCCGATATCCGGTGCAATCGTTCTGTGTTCGTACATGATAATTTCCTCTGCGACATGATACTTGCCATCAGATACTTAGATGCTGTGTATAAAGATATAGAAAAGCTGTCTGTTAATACTTTTCTATCTCCGATTTATGTTAACTGAGATTTTGCGTAAGTAATTTTAATAAGAAATGCTATCGTATACTCATGATAATTCGGGGTGAACTGTTGATAGACGACATCTCAGGCAACTACTCGAGCCCGAACTGCAAGCTGGGGAGGATGGTGGAAAGTGGGGAGATCATAAGATTGAAGAGAGGACTCTATGAGACCAACCCCGAGATCCCTCCGTTCCTAGTAGCCAACGAGATTTTCGGACCGTCTTACATCTCATTCGAATATGTCCTGTCATGGTATGGAGTCATACCGGAAGGGGTCGTCTCAATCACGAGCGCCACGTATGGCAAGCGTAGAACGGCGAGATTCACCAATCCTCTCGGAACATTCTGGTACATGGATGTCCCGGAGCGGGTCTTCAACATCGGTGTACAAGAATGGGATGTGGAGGACAGAAAGTGTAAAATCGCAACCAAGGAAAAGGCGGTCTGCGACAAGCTGTACAAGATGCCCCCGATGAACTCCCTTGACGACATAGAAGCACTCATGTTCGAGGACCTGAGATTCAATGAAGATGAAATTCTCAACATGGACCTGGATTTGATATAGGAACTGGCAAAGGCATACCACTGTACAACGATCAATACGATGTCAAGATACTTGGGAGTCTGTGAATGAATGTGCTAGCAGAGCTTGCAGGTTCGCACGGAACAGCCAGTGACCCGCCTATGGCCTCAATGATGACGAAAGAGGCTATGCAAGAAATCATCCTGTACGCCATAAACAAGGCAGGCTTCTCGGACAATATCATATTCCATGGAGGAACCTGTCTTCGCATCCTACATGGACTGGACAGATTCTCCGAAGACCTGGACTTCAACTTGAGAGGAACGAAAGACGACCTCGATACAGACGAACTGGTCACCGCCGTTTCCGAAGAGCTTGATGCTGTAGGCCTGGATACCTACACCAAAGTGAGACCGGGTATTGGAGCCAAGCCCATATTCTCGACCAGAGATTTGATAGCATCAACTGGTCAGATGCGAAGAAAGATTTGACCTCATTTGTGGAATTCGAAAAGATAGATTCCTGGGGTCCAGAACCGTTCAAAAAACTCGCTAGAGAGATCGTGTTTGAAAAATGAAAGGGGGTCTCCCCCCTTTTGGAGTTTAAGCTTCAGTCCGCGAGGGCGGCGTCGTACTCGCCGGCCCTGACAGCGGCCTGGAAGTCCTTGGGGTTCTTCCCGTCGAGGGTCACTCCCATGGCGACGCAGGTTCCCGCGACCTCCATGGCCCTGGCCTTCATCGTGGCGCCAAGGAGATCCTCGCCCTTCATGTCGACGATCTTCCTGATCTGCTCGATGGTCAGGTTCCCGACCTTCTCGGCCTTGGCGTTGTGAGCCCCGGACTCGACACCCAGCTCGCCCTTGATCAGAGCGGACATGGGAGGGGTTCCGACTTTGACGTCGAAGGTCTTGTCGTCGTTGATGAGGATCTTCACAGGGACCTTCATTCCGTCGTAGGCCTTCGTCTTCTCGTTGATCTTCGCAATGACCTGGCCGATGTTCACGCCCTTCGGTCCCAGTGCGGGGCCGAGAGGGGGACCTGCGGAGGCCCTGCCCCCGTCAACCAATGCCTCAACAGTATCTACCATTGTTCATCTCTCCTTTTCGATTATCCGCACGCTGTCTCCTTTGACAGTGACGGGTATGGGGACCATGGCTTCGATGAGCTCGACCGTGATCTCCTCCTTGGCCTGGTCTATCTGCTGGACCCTGGCCTTCTCGCCCTTGAACGGACCGTTCACGAGCTCGACTATGTCACCCTCGACAATTCCGACGACGGCCGATACCGGCACGAGGTACGGACTGATCTCCTCGATGGAGATCTCCCCGTTGGTCTCGCTGTTCCTGTCGGCGTTGCTGCTGCGGGATTTCTTCTCGTCCTTGACGAAGCTCCTCGCCTTCTTGATGTCGCGGGTCTCGTCGTTCAGACGGTTGGTGTTCATCCCTTCGACGAACACGTAACCCCTGAGCCCTGCGGGGCTCAGGATGGCATAGACATCCTTCTCGGTCGCACCGGACTTGGCCTTCGCGTTGGACTTCTCGTAGAGGGCCTGCGCGACCGCCTTCTCCTGGTCGATCTGAGTCTTGAGGATCATGATGGACTGCGACGCCACGGCCTTGAACGAGATCGAGCTCGTTATGCCGTCGTCCGCGGTCACTGTGACTTCGACGGTGTCCCCGTACCTGGCGCCTCTGGGGCACTCCACGGCCAGCTTCAGCTGCTTGGCGCTGCTGCCGGGTGCGTCGATGGTTACGTCCGAGGAGCTGCGGTAGCTTCCCCAGATCTCTTCGTTGGACGCGTCGCAGAGCGTCACGTCCCAGTCGGGCGCGCTCGCATCGGGACCTGTCGTGATGGAGAACGAGATCTTCACTTCGGTTCCGTCGCTCGCCACGGAGAACGGCCATTCGGCCTTGGATCCGGCGTGCACCTTCTGGAGCATACCGTCGCCTGTGATCGATGCCATGGCTATCCACTCAGAAGTAGGTGGGCAGAACGCTCATGAGCCACCAGATGGCGAAGCCTACGGCTCCGATCAGGATGATACCGATTCCGGTGATGTACAGCGTCTTGGTGTACTCTTCCCTGGAGGGCGTGTGCGCCATTTTCAGGATTCTGCCGTACCTCCCCTTACCGAAGCCTTTGGCTTTGGTCTCGAACTCATCCTGGAGGTCGTATGCCATGGACTCTTCGTCTGCCATTGTATCGTTCTCCCCCGCGCTGCGGGCCGTCCTCGTTACCACTGGAGGGTAACAAGTCAAGGATGCCCTCTATCAATGCCCTTATTATATACCTTTCGCAGACCCGGAAAACTGCGGGACATACATGCTGGCACTGGTCCCGAGACCGTATCCGATACCGTCACGGAACCCCCGCAGAGACCTGAAAAACGGACCATCGAAGCTTTTTATAGGAGTTGCTAGTACGGTCGGTATATACCCTAGGGGGCCACAGCATGGAAGAAGAAGTGCTTTGTAATGTTGAACTCGTCAAAGAGAACAATGATTTCGTGATCAAGATCCAGAGCGATCTCGGCGGGATCAGGGAATACAGGTCGTCCAGTTTCGAAGAGGTTCTGGAGCAGCTCATGCAGGACCTGCAGGAAGAGTTCGAGTCCCTCTGATCGGAGTGATCGATATGGCAGCAGACAAGATCAAACAGGTTACAGACGTCCTTGACATGCTCGCCGAGGATACTTCCATCCCCAGGAACATCAGGAAGGGCGCCACCGACGCCAAGGCCCGTCTCCTCGACACCAAGGAGGCCATGGATGTCCGCGCCACCGGCGCGATCGTCATCCTCGACGACCTGGCGAACGACCCCAACATCCCCCTGCACGGCAGGACCATCATCTGGAACGTCATCAGCCAGCTCGAGGTCCTGAGCCAGCAGAAGTGACCCTCTGAAAATCATCGTCCGGCCGGACGGCGCTCGCGCGCCGCCCGGCGGACATGCCCTTAACGATTCTGCTCCGAGAATCCGGATTGTTTGCATCGCACGGCCCGGCAGGGCCGGACCGCGCTTGAAAAAAGGATCAGCAACGCTGCTCGGCGACGATGTCCAGGAAGTTCTGGAATATCTCCGGGCCGTGCTCGGTGTTCTCCACCTCGGGGTGGAACTGGACGGCGTAGATCGGCCTGTCCCTGCACCTGACGGCCTCGTGGGGGCAGGACACGGACGAGGCGGTGACCTCGAAATTGTCCGGGACGACCTTGACCTCGTCGTTGTGGGAGGCCCAAACCTGGAAGGAATCGGGGAGTCCCCTGAACAGGTCGTCGTGGGATTTCACGTCGAGCTGCACGCCACCGAACTCCGGGACGGTCCCGGGCCCGAGCTGCCCGCCGAAGTGCTCGCAGATGAACTGCATCCCGGCGCAGATCCCGAAGATCGGGAACTCGGCCCTGTCGAGGTACTCGCCGTTGTTTCCCATGCGGGAGGTGTCGCAGGCCACGTTGGGGGCCCCCCCGGACAGGATGAGGCCGTCGACGTCCTTGATCTCCTCGAAGGGCGTGGTGTTGGGGACGATCTTCGTATCGACCTTGAGGTACCTCAGGACACGCCACTCGCGGTGGGTCCACTGACCTCCGTTGTCGACGACATAGACTTTCATACGTGCGGAACAGCGGGGCCGTATATTTCTGTAAGGGTCCCCGGGTGAACGGATTTATCGGCGTCGGCGCATCGGGGATGCATGGTCATCGAATTCGAGAACAAGAAGTACCTGAAGCTGAAGAGGGTGGACAACGAGGAATTCTCGGACATCGTGAACGGGATCGTCCCGCAGTCCGAGAAGATCCTGGAGACGTTCAAGGCCGGTCGCGACGGCGTCGTGTTCACCGACAAGAGGCTGATCGCCATCAACATCCAGGGGATCACCGGGAAGCAGAAGACGATCACCACGATCCCGTACTCCAAGATCTCCGCCTTCGCGGTGGACACCCCGGCGGTGATCGACATAGACAGCTCGCTCACCGTCTGGGTCGGCGGGCTCGGACAGTTCACCTTCGAGTTCTCCGCGAAGGCGGACGTCGGCGCCATATGCCGCTGCATCAACGGCTGCGACTGAAACGCCTGAAGGGGGAGGGGTCGCCTCCCCCGGTTTATTGAGAAATCACTCCCACTCGATGGTCGCGGGAGGCTTGTCGGTGATGTCGTACACGACGCGGTTCACCGAGTCCTTCATGGTGTTGGTGATGCGCTTGGACATCGTCTCGAGCACCTCGAGGGGTATGCGGGAGCAGGTGGCGGTCATCCCGTCCACGGAGGCGACCGCGCGGATGGCGATCGTCCTGCCGTAGGCCCTGCGGTCGCCCTGGACGCCGACCGATTTGGACGGCAGGAGGACGGCGAAGTACTGCCAGGGCAGCTCCATCTTCCCTTCGGAAGCGGCCTTCCTGATCTCGTCCTCGACGATGAAGCACGCCTCCCTGACGATGGCGATCCCCTCGGGATCCACCTCGCCCAGGCACCTGACGGCCAATGCGGGTCCGGGGAACGGCTGCCTCTCGGACGCCTTGACGCCCAGTTTCCTGGCGACGTCCCTGACCTCGTCCTTGTAGAGGTCCCTGAGGGGCTCGACGAGCGTCATGCCGAGGTCCTTGGGGAGCCCTCCGACGTTGTGGTGGGACTTGATCGTGTCCCTGACGCCGTCCCCGCTCTCGATCCAATCGGGGGCGATGGTGCCCTGGACCAGGTATTCCGCACCGAAGTTCTTGGCCTCCCTCTCGAAGACCCTGATGAACTTCTCGCCGATGATCTTCCTCTTCCTCTCGGGGTCGGAGACGCCCTTGAGGGCCTCGAAGAACTCCGGTCCGGCGTCGGCGATCCTGTAGTTGATGCCCATGTCCTTGAGCATCCCCTCGACCTCGTCGGTCTCGCCCTTCCTCATGAGCCCGTTGTCCACGTAGACTGCCAGCAGCCTGTCCCCGATCGCCTTGCTGGCGAGCGTGGCGGCGACCATGCTGTCGACCCCTCCGGAGCAGGCGATGATGGCCTTCCCGGGGATCTTCTGTTTCAGATCCTCTATAGTATCAGTGATGAATTCGTCAGCACCCAGCATCCTGAACCACCTTCTCCGAATCCGCGACGACCTTGTCGGCCTGCTCCTTCCTGTAGGAGCGGAGGGCCTCGGCCACAGCCGGATCGTTGTTCGCGATGATCTCGCATGCGAGTATCGCGGCGTTGTCCCCACGGTCCAGTCCGACGCACGCCACCGGGATTCCGGGGGGCATCTGCACTATGGACAGTATGGCATCCAGGTTCAGCGCGCCGCTAACGGGCACGCCGATCACGGGCTTGATCGTGAAGGATGCCACGACCCCGGGGAGCGCGGCGGACAGCCCCGCTATGGCGATGAACGCGTCCGCATCGCTGGACTCGACCAGCTCCTCGACCCTCGCGGGCGTCCTGTGGGCCGATGCGACCGCGATATCGTACGCGACGCCCAGCTTCTTCAGGATGCCCGTGGCCTTCTCGGCGACCGGGAGGTCGCTCTTGCTCCCGAGAATAATGGAGACCTTTGACATCGTGCTCCGCCAGTCCATCGGTGATTATAAACCCTATTGGACCGGGATAAACAGACAGAAACGGGGAATGGGGTTTGTGTAAGGCGTTTGTCCGGCATCGCCGGGCGATCAGCTCTTGAGAACGACGACCAGGAATATGCCGACGGCGATGAGTGCGCCGATGACGATTCCGAGAACGTCGATGATCGCGTTGTAGACGACGTCCCAGGCGTTGACCTCGGTGAAGGGGGAGATCCCACTGTTACCAACGAGGTAGGCCCAGACGATGCCCAGAACGAGTCCGATGATGGCCATCGCCGCTCCGGCCGCCCTGCTCTTTCCAGAGCCGAAGTAGGCGGAGAAGATGCCCGCCACCAGCATGACCAGGGCGAACGCGAAGACCACAAGGGTCAGAAAGGACATTAGATCCATTTTGTGCCTCCGATTGATTCTTGACCCCTTTTTCAGGGGTGCTACGGCTACCGCAACAGAATCATCACTATTTAACATGATAGGGAAGCCCTCCGCACCCAGACTTCCGGGATCCGACACCCCCGATTCCGAACGTCCATGTATCTTGCGACCAAGGCGCTAAGAGCGGAGCGACCGATTCGCCACGGACTGCTGGATGCCCAATCCGGGAGCTGTCGGGAGACGCATATTGGATGATATATCCAAAAACAGTATGCTTCCAGCAACGCTTTTAACGATGCTTGAACGTATTTTCGCTTAAACTATATGAAGAATCTCCAAATCTTTAAATATGGGTTAGATGTTGGAGTGTTAGAAATCGTTTTTGTCCGAACAACGCTGAGTGTGTGGTATGGAAGTTCTTGGAGCTGTTGAGGAGATCACCTGCGATGGCAGGATAATCGTCCGCTGCACCACCCTTCCAGACATAGGCGACGCGGTGTTCTGCGACGGCGAGAGGCTCGGCACGGTTGGACGCGTATTCGGACCGGTGGACAGTCCGTACGCATCGATCAATCCGTTCCAGGGCGCGGTCGCAGACAAGGGCGGCATGACGTTCTTCAAGGGGAGAAAGCGCGATGCCAAAGACAAGAGAAGGAACAGAAGAAATCGAGGTCTGCCCCGAGTGCGGCAGCCATCATCTCGTCCGCGACTACGAGCGCGGGGAGCTTCTCTGCGAGGACTGCGGTCTGGTCCTCGACGATCAATTCATCGACCAGGGTCCCGAATGGAGGGCCTTCGATGTGGAGCAGGGCGAGAAACGCGCCCGCACCGGTGCTCCGATGACCTACACCATCCACGACAAGGGTCTCTCGACCGAGATCTCGTGGAAGAACAAGGACAGCTACGGGAAGAGCATCCCCACGAGGAACCGCGCCCAGCTGTACAGGCTCAGGAAGTGGCAGAGGAGGATCCGTGTCTCCAACGCCACCGAGAGGAACCTCGCGTTCGCGCTGTCCGAACTGGACAGGATGGCCTCCGCGATGGGACTGCCCAGGAACGTCAGGGAGACGGCCGCCATGATCTACAGGAAGGCGGTCAACAAGAACCTGATCAGGGGAAGGTCCATCGAAGGAGTCGTGGCCGCTTCGCTTTACGCCGCATGCAGGCAGTGCGGGGTGCCCAGGACCCTCGACGAGGTCGCCAACTCCAGCCGCGTCGGCAGGAAGGAGATCGGGAGGACCTACAGGTTCATGACCCGCGAGCTGAAGCTCAAGCTGATGCCCACGAAGCCCCAGGACTACGTCCAGAGGTTCTGCTCCGAACTCAAGCTGAGCGGAGAGGTCCAATCCAAGGCTGCCGAGATCCTCAAGGACGCCTCCGAGAAGGAGCTGACGTCCGGAAGGGGCCCCACGGGAGTGGCGGCCGCGGCGATCTACATCTCCTCGATCCTGTGCAACGAGCGCAGGACCCAGAGGGAGGTCGCCGATGTGGCGGGTGTGACCGAGGTCACCATCAGGAACCGCTACAAGGAGCTCACCGAGAAGCTCGGCATCGAGATCCAACTGTGAACCGGAGGGCCCTCCTACCCCGGGAGGGTACCTCCATACTTTTTATCCGCGCGATGCCTGCCATCGCTCATGCCCGAAGAGAACCAGCGTCCCAGCCGTCACATTTGCCTCACGCGCAGAGCCCCCATGGGGATCTCGTCGGATCCGGAGCTGGAGATGTTCCAGGCCCTGGCCGACCCCGACGTGATGCTCATGGTCCGCAACCTCGCCCGCAAGGAGGTCAGGTCGCCCTTCCCGGACGGCCTTTTCGGCATGGATGCCGCCAGGACCAACGCCGCCATCAGGAAGATGAGGGACGGCGGACTGATATCTTCCCGCAGGGACGGGAACGACCACGTGTACTTCCTGAACCGCCCCAGATTCAAGGATCTGGCTCATTTCATCGAGAGCCTCGAATCGGAGCCCGAGAAGGCCCGATCGCCTCTTCGATTTCTTCTTCGGGGCGGGAGTCGTCCCGGACTTCACGTTGCCGGGCCTGAGCCACTCGAACTGCAGATAGTGGACCGTGTTCCTGCGGACCAGGCCGAAGAGGATCTCCTTCTTCACGCCGGTCGACAGACGGACGGTCTTCGATATCTCCGGCCAGGCGCGGAGGTTCTCCTCGGTCACGGCGTGGACGAGATAACGCGCGTGGATGTCATCCATGGACGCCTCGTACGCCCTGAAATGGGTGCCGTACTTGAATCCCGTCTTGACGACCAATCCCCTCTCGCGGAGGTCCGTGTAGACGAGGTAGCGGGTGCGGAACTCCTTCTGGAGCGATGTGCCGTACTTCATGAGGTCGTCGAACGACAGCGGGGCATCGTTCTGATCCAGGACGATGAGCTTGCCCCTCCCGACCAGGTGGACGGCCTCCAGCAGAGAGAGCTGGAGGGCTTCGGGGGTCGATGTGCCGTAGAACCCGTAGTTCCACAATGCCTCGGAGAAATCGCGGTCGAACAGGAACACGCGGTCGCGGATCAGGTATCCGACCGGCTTGCATGCCATGGGCTCGGGATACACCTTCCCGCAGGGGTCCCTGAGGGAGACGGAGTAGTACACGACATCCCCGTCCTCGTCGACGACGCCGTACATCAGCATCTTGTTGCGGGCGTTGACGTCGTTCGCCTCATGCATGAACACCGAGACGTCCACGGGATTCCTCTCGGACACGGCGCGGACCATGTACTCCGGGCGGGAGTTGGTCATGTTCTTGCCGGACGGGAACACGGATATGTCATAATCCCCGGATTCGAACTTGCAGATCAGGCCGCGGCCGATCCTGAGGTCCTTGAACACCGCGTACTTGATGTCGAAGCCTTCGATGGTGCGGGCCGCGTGGCGGTAGAGGTCCTGGAACTCGATCCTCTGACCGTCCTCGCCGAGGATCTCGATCTTCCGGCTCTCCGCGAGGAAGACGGCCTCGACCAGGTCCAGGTCGACTCCCCCTCCGCTCCGCGGATAACCGAAGTTCCCGCGGCCGAAGAGCCTGCTGCCCTCGGTCTGGTCCCTGACCTCTACGTAATCATCCTTCAGAATGCCCGGCATCGCCACTGCCAAGGGCTGGGTGTATATAGCGGTTTTAGATGCTATCGAGGGGAAAGACTCGTAACGGCGCGAACCGCTGCGACTTCGATGCGAGATACCTGGATGTGTATGAGGGGGTGTAACGACGGAGCCTGAGAAATGGGAGCTGATCAAGGGGTCGCTGACGATCGGCGTCGTCAGCTACATGATGAAGAGCAGAGGCTGGTCCGAGAACGAGGCCCTCCGCAGATTCCTCGATTCCCAGGTGTACGAATGTCTCCAGGACGAGGAGACGAAGACGTGGTACTTCAGCGCCTATCAGTTATCCAGATTCTTCGAGAACGAGTTGGAGGGCAGGAAGATATGGGCGGATATGTGACGGATGCCCCGGATACGCTGAAACTCAAGGTGTTCTGCATCGAGGCGTACCGCACGAAGCACGGACTCACCGCTCCGGAGACGATGAGATTATTCGACAGATACGGCGTGCTGGATTATCTCGAGGAACCCGCCCTGCAGTGGCAGTCCATCGAGAACACCGTCCTCGATGTCGAGGAATTCATAGAAGTGCGTTCCTAAGCAACTTTTCTGAAATCTAATGAGCACGAAGAAGCGGTGTGCTCGACACCGTTTCTCGCATCGCGGATATGATGGGGACCGCCCGGAATCGGACGGCCCCCTCCCCGACTCAGTTGTCGAGGGAAGAGGAGGGCAGGGTGCCCTCGATGAACTGCTCGTATCCGTACAGGTCGAGCATGCCGTGGCCGGACAGGCAGAAGACGATGGTCTTCTCCTCGCCCTTGGCCTTGCACTCCAGGGCCTTGTCGATGGCGGCCCTGACCGCGTGGCACGACTCGGGGGCGGGGACGATGCCTTCGGTCTGGGCGAAGATGCGCCCGGCCTCGAAGGTGTCCGGCTGGTCGTAGGCGACCGCGGTGCACAGCTTCTCGTCGTATGCGGCGGAGACCAGCGGGGACATGCCGTGGTACCTGAGACCGCCGGCGTGGATGCTCTTGGGGACGAACTCGCTTCCCAGAGTGTACATCATCAGGAGCGGGGTCATTCCGCCGGTGTCGCCGTAGTCGTACCTGAACTCGCCCTCGGTGAGGGAGGGCGCGGCCTTGGGCTCGACGGCGATTATCTCCGTCTCGGACCTGCCCTTGATCTTCTCCCCGATCATCGGGAAGGTGAATCCGGCGAAGTTCGATCCGCCTCCGACGCATGCGATCATGTAATCGGGGACGATCTCGGCCTGCTTCATCTGCTCCATCGTCTCCAATCCGATGACGGTCTGGTGGAGCATGACGTGGTTCAGCACGCTTCCGAGGGCGTAGCAGGTGTTCGGGTCGTTGACCGCGAGCTCGCAGGCCTCGGTGATCGCGATCCCGAGGGATCCGGAGGTCCCGGGGTGCTCCTTGTTCATCTTCTTACCGAACTCGGTGAACTCGGACGGGGAGGCGTACACTTCGGCACCGTACAGGTGCATCAGGGTCTTTCTGAAGGGCTTCTGCTCGTAGCTGCCGCGGACCATGAAGACGGTGGTCTTGATGTCGAAGAGGTTCGACACCATGGACAGGGCGGTCCCCCACTGCCCGGCACCGGTCTCGGTGGTCAGGGTGTGGATGCCGGACTCGGCGTTGTAGTAGGCCTGTGCCAGCGCGGTGTTCCCCTTGTGGCTGCCGAGGGGGCTCATGTCCTCCCTCTTGAAGTAGATCTTGGCGGGGGTCTTGAGGTACTTCTCCAGACGGTACGCCCTCTGGAGGGGGGCGGGCCTGTTGAGGTAGATCAGGTTGTCCCTGACCTCCTCGGGGATGTCGATGTACCTCTCCGTGGAGCCCTCCTGCTCGATGATCGGCTTGCAGAAGATCGGAGCGAAGTCCTCGGGCTTCGCCGGCTTCTGGGTGACCGGGTTGAGGGGAGGTTTGATGGGATTGGGGAGATCGGCCGCGAGGTTGTACCACCTCTTCGGGATCTGTTCGGGATCGAGCGTGATACGTGCGTCCTTGGGTATTGCCATGGATCCGTCCATCGGTTCGGAGTATATGTACATATTGGTAGAATGATGTACGTTAATGTTCATTCAAACCCTGAATATGCGGAGAAAACCATCGTTTTTCATCAACATATTCTGAAAAATATCGTTTTAGAAAGGATATTCTTTTATCTTCGATTGCATTATAGCGTACTCATGGATGAAGTGGAAGGAAGAACGGTCGTACTGGAGGCGCTGTCGGGATCCCACAACTACAATCTGAACACGCCGACCAGCGACCGCGATTACAAAGTGTTCGTCGCCCCTTCCTTCGCAGATCTCTACAATGGCAACATGATCCACAAGGAATGGATCGGTACCGAGAGGGATGTACTGGTCCACGACGTCCGGAAGATCTCCGAGTTGCTCTGGAGATCCAACCCGTCCTTCCTGGAAATCATGTTCTCCAAGGGAGTGATCATCCCGGATACCTTCGCCAGACCCTATATAGATGAATTATACGGGATGCGCGACAGGATCGCGAAAATGAACCTCCCCTACCTGTACGACGCCACCGTCGGGATAGCACGCGGGAAGCTGAACGATCTGACCAAAGGGACGTCCGGCACCGCCGATCTGGTCGCGAAATTCGGCTACGATACCAAGCAGGCCATGCACTGCATCAGATGCCTGGAGGTTCTCGAGAGGTTCGCCGATAGCGGATTCTCCGATTTCGGAGGAGCCATCTGGTTCGAAGGCGATGACAGGGAACGCATGCTCTCGATCAAGAACGGAGCATACTCCCTCGAGGATTTCCGCGCATTCGCGCAGCAGAGGTTCGAGAGGATAGGGGAGCTGAAAGGGACGTACAAGTCCTTCGAAGCCGACACTGCGACCAAAGAGAAACTGGACTCACTCATGATGGATCTCGTCAAGGACGGGATTCTGAAAGAATCAGCGAAAAACCGACGATTCCGACCGTTTTCGATCGATTCGGGACCTTCTTTCAACCTCAAATGAGTAAGTTTTTTATAGAAGGTCATACATATAGAGGACTAGTCAACCAGTGGTTAACAACCAGGAGATAACATGGACGACCTAGACATCCTGCTCTCGCTCGTGGAGAACCCCACAAGGAGGCGCATCCTCGAACGCATAGTGAGGGAGCCGAGCTATCCGCTGCAGCTCTCCAAGGAACTCGGAGTCAGCACGCAGGCGGTGGTGAAGAACCTCACCCTGATGGAGCAGTACGGGGTCGTCGAGAGAACCGATGTGAGGAGCGACATGGGCCCGAACAGGGCCCTGTACAGCCCGAGCACCGAGTTCACCCTGATCGTCGACATGAGGACCCATGTGTTCTCGGCGAAGCTGATCGGCTCCGAGGAGCCGACCGGAACGACCGAGGGGGACATGGCGTCCAGACTGGAGGAGATCGACAGGAGGATCGCCGAACTGGACCTGGAGAGGTCCCGTCTCCTGAGCGAGCGGAGCTCCATAGCGGATGCGATGCGCGCGAAGGACGGAACGGACGATGCGGACATGATGTCCATGGGAACGAACGAATGATCGAGGAGGTGTGTCGAGATATGACAGCTGACAAAGCGATAAAGGTCGCCGAGCTCAAGGCGGGCGAGACCGGCAGGGGGATAGTGAGACTTGACCCCGCGCTGATGGACGTGCTCGAGATCAGGGTCGGCGACATCATCCAGATAGACGGCAACAAGAAGACCGTCGCCAAGGTCCTCAGAGGGGCCCCCGAGGATGCGAACCTCGGGATCATACGCATGGACGGCTCCACCCGGCGCAACGCCGGGGTGGCGCTGGACGAGAGGGTGGCCATCAAGAAGGTCACCGCCAAGAACGCGGAGAAGATCACGTTCTCCCCCACCGAGCAGCTGAGGCTGCAGGGAGGGGAGGAGTACCTCAAGCAGGTCCTGGACGGGAGGGCCATCGCCAAGGGCGACACCATCACCCTCAACGTCATGGGCAACAAGATCGACCTGGTGGTCACATCGTTCTCGCCCTCCGGCGAGGCGGTGATGATCTGCGGGACCACCGAGGTGAAGGTTTCCGACAAGCCCGCCGCCAACAAGGGCGACGTGCCGAAGGTGTCCTACGACGACATCGGCGGACTCGGAGACGCGGTGAAGAAGATCCGCGAGATGGTCGAGCTGCCGCTGAGGCACCCGGAGCTGTTCAAGAGGCTGGGCGTCGAAGCCCCCAAGGGGGTACTCCTGCACGGACCCCCCGGAACCGGCAAGACCATGCTGGCCAAGGCCGTCGCCGGGGAGACGAGCAGCAACTTCATCTCCATCGGAGGGCCGGAGATCGTCAGCAAGTTCTACGGGGAATCCGAGGGCAAGCTGAGGGAGATCTTCAAGGAGGCCGAGGAGAACGCGCCGAGCATCATCTTCATCGACGAGATCGACTCCATCGCGCCGAAGCGCGAGGAGGTCACCGGCGAGGAGGAGCGCAGGATCGTGGCCCAGCTGCTGTCCCTGATGGACGGCCTGACCTCCAGAGGGAAGGTCGTCGTCATCGGTGCGACCAACAGGCCCAACTCCATCGACGAGGCCCTGAGGAGACCGGGTAGGTTCGACAGGGAGATCGAGATCGGCATCCCGGACAGGGACGGCAGGCTCGAGATCCTCCAGATCCACACCCGCGGCATGCCCCTGGCGGAGGACGTCGACCTGGACTGGCTCGCGGACAAGACCCACGGGTACTCCGGAGCGGACCTGTCCGCACTGACCAAGGAGGCGGCCATGGCCGCCCTGAGGCGCGTGCTGCCCGACGTGGACCTGGAAGCGGAGGAGATCCCCAGGGAGGTCCTGAACAGGATCTCCGTCACGAAGGACGACTTCAAGGCCGCCCTGAGGGACATGCAGCCGTCCACCATGCGCGAGGTGCTCATCGAGAAGCCCAACGTCAGGTGGGAGGACATCGGCGCTCTGGAAGAGGCGAAACAGGAGCTGAAGGAGGCCGTGGAGTGGCCGCTGAAGTACGGCAAGGTGTTCGAGCACATGAGCGCCAAGCCGCCCAAGGGCATACTCCTCTACGGACCGCCCGGGACCGGGAAGACGATGCTCGCCAAGGCCGTCGCCACGGAGTCCGAGGCGAACTTCATCGCGGTGAAGGGCCCGGAGTTCCTCAACAAGTGGGTCGGGGAATCCGAGAAGGCGGTGCGCGAGACGTTCAGGAAGGCCAGGCAGGCATCCCCCTGCGTGATCTTCATGGACGAGATCGACTCCATCGCGCCCGAGAGGGGCAAGGGCAACGGCGGGGACGACGGCGTCACCGAGAGGGTGATCTCCCAGATGCTGACCGAGATGGACGGGCTGGAGAGCCTGAACAACGTCGTGGTGATCGCGGCGACCAACCGTCCCGACATCATGGACCCGGCCCTGCTGAGGCCCGGCAGGTTCGACAAGTCGATCCTCATCGGTCCCCCGGACGAGGCGTCCAGGGAATCGATCTTCGGCATCCACACCAGGGGCAAGCCCCTGGCGGACGAGGTGGACCTGAAGGCCCTGGCCGGAAGGACCGAGGGATGCACCGGAGCGGACATCGCCGCCATCTGCAACGAGGCGGTGATGAACGCGGTGAGGCGCCTGATCGCCAAGGGCAAGGAGCCCACCGACGAGGAGATCCAGGCGTGCAAGGTCGACAACGAGGACTTCGACGAGGCCCTCGACAAGTTCGGTCCGAAGAAGAGGGCCGAGCTCTCGCGGTACGGTTCGGAGGCCTGAACGGCCCCCGATAAACGCTTTACCCCTCCCTCCGGGAGGGGGGAACACGACTGATGAGGTGAGGAAGATGAGTGCAGATGACATTTGGAACGACCTCTTCGGAGGGTTCGACAGGCTGAACAGGAGGATCGAGGACATGTTCTCCCAGATGGACATGTCCGGCCCGGACGTGAAGACGTACGGCTACACCATGTGGCAGGGACCCGACGGGGTCAGACACGTCAAGGAGTTCGGGAACTCCGGCAGCAGGATGGGGGCCATCGGCCCCACGGATGCGAAGGGGCCGTTCACCGACGTCTCCGAGGAGGAGAAGGTCGTCAGGGCGGTCGCCGAGATACCCGGCGCGGAGAAGCGGGACATAACGCTCTCGTGCACCGGGAACGCGCTCACGATCAAGGTGGGCACCCCCGGCAGGGAGTTCGAGAAGACCCTCGCCCTGCCCTGCGACGTCGACGTGGATTCCGCGAAGGCGTCCTACAACAACGGCCTCCTGGAGGTCACGATGGACAAGCTGTCCCCGTCGGCCGAGGGGAGGACGATCGACATCGAGTGATGTCGGAGAACCCCGCGGGCCCCCTTCACGGGGGCTCCGCGGGCATCATTCGAAACGGCCAAACAACGAATGTTTATCATTTTGTAAGTATATTCGACCGGCATGAAGGGGATCAGCACCGGCGGCCTGTCCTTCGCAGAGCTTCGCGAGAGGAACAAATACTACGTCGACAAGACTCTCCTCATAAAGGATCTCCTGGACGGCGGACGCAGGGGCGTCTATCTCTTCACACGTCCCCGCAGATTCGGCAAATCGACGAACCTCAGCATGCTGGATGCGTTCTTCAACCTGAGATACGAAGGGAAGACATGGTTCGACGACCTGGAGATCTCGAAATACCCGGAATTCGACAGATACAAGCATGCGTTCCCGGTGATACATCTGGATCTGGGGAACACCAAGGCCCAATCCTACGACTCCTTCTTGAACAAGATGCAGTCCGCCGTGAGGAATGCGTTCGAACCCCACAGACACCTGTTGGAATGGCCCGGACTCAGAGAGCCTCTCAGGAAGATGTTCGACACCCTCGACGACAAGACCACGGAGAGGGACGATCTCGCGGAGAGCATCAACCTCCTCTCCGCTGCGCTGACCGCATTCCACGGCAGGAAACCGATCATCCTCATCGACGAGTACGACTGCGCCGTGTCCGATTCGTTCGGAGAGGAATCCCACAAGCCCATGCTGGATTTCCTGAAAGACCTGATGTACGACAGCATCAAAGGGAACGATAACAGGCAGATGGTCTACATGACTGGGGTCATGCAGATCGCCCAGCAGAGCATGTTCTCCGACCTGAACAACCTGACTGTCAACAACATCTTCTCGGAGATATCGGACGAGAGATTCGGATTCACGGAAGACGAAGTGAAGGCCGCATTGGAATACTACAAGGGGAAGGGGAAGTTCGATGAGGCCAAGCAATGGTACGACGGGTACATGTTCGGAAAAGCCGAGGTCTACAATCCGTACAGCATAATGAGGTACATATCGAGCGGATTCAAACCGTCCCCCTACTGGAAGGACAGCGGATCCAACGCCGTGTTCATGAAACTGTTCAAGAGCATGAACAGCGACAACCTCGCGAGCATCACGGAACTTCTGACCGGGAGCAGCATCGTGGAGGAACTGACCCCTTCCCTGACATACGGCACGGTCACGACGGGGAACAAATCCCTGTACAGCCTGATGGCCATGGCCGGATATCTCAAGGCCGTCCCCTTGGAAGAGGATCGGAGCCGCCCCCCTCCGAAACCGGGCGAGCCGGAACCCGACGAGATGTTCGAGATCTCCATCCCGAACGAGGAAGTGAGGAAAGCGGTCAAGAGCATGATCGAGACCGTGGTCCCGATCAACACGGGCTACTTCACGGAATTCGTCCGCGCGGTCCTCGATGGAGATGCGAAAGGGATGGAGGAGAGATTCGAGGACGTCCTGTTGCACGGCAATTACCTGAATCTGAAAGAGAACGCGTACGAGGTCATCATGATGACCCTGATGCACTCCCTGGTCGGAAGATACCGCATCGAGACCGAACGCAAGAGCGGATTCGGAAGGACCGACATCATCCTCTGGCCCAAGGACGACACCGTCCCTCCGATGGTATTCGAATTGAAGAAATCGAAGAAGGCGGAGGATCTGGAAGCGGATGCCGAGGAGGCCATCGGACAGATCCATGACCGGCGGTATTACCGCGGGATGCCGGGAGATGTCATGATCTATGGGATCAGCTTCTATTCGAACGCCCTGAAGGTCCTCACCGAGACGGTGCACAACGACGCTCGCGGGATCCCCATGAAGAACTGATTCCGCTTCAGATATGCGGTTGGAAACCCCGCGGGCCCCCTTCACGGGGGCTCCGCGGGTAAGGAGAATTGGAGGAATATCGGAGGGTCTCCCCTCCATGACCGACGTTTTGCGAAGCGCTCAGCGCTTCATCTTCTCGCGGAACTTCTGGCAGCTGTTGATCTTGATGTCGAGGAGGTCCTCGATGTTCATCTTGGCCGCTATTCCGCGGGTGGCTCCGGGGACCCCGGTGACCACTCCGATGCCGAGCTCCTCACGGAGGTCCCTCATGACGAACTCGTCGCCTATGTCGAGGACGTCCAATCCGAGCTTCTTCGCGACGTACTGCTTGGCGTCCTTGATCCTCATGTTCTTGCCGAACATCATCCTGGAGACCAGGTCCCCGGAGGTCCTGATGCCGCCCATCCCGGAGGTCATGAAGTGAGGGAGGTCCATTCCAGCGGGGTCCCCCACTCCGACCTATATGCCGTCGACGCCGGCGATCTCGACCATGGCCTTGCTGGCCCTGGAGACCGCGTCGATCGGAGGTGTCTCGCACATCGGGATACCTCCGACACCCATACCCATGTCCGCGTGGATGGGGATCCCGGTCGTCCTGACGGCCTCCTTGATGAACGTCACGGCCCTGGCGATGTTGAACGCCAGCGACTTGCTGGTGTTGGTGTTGACCACGGTACCGACGACGTTGGCACCGGCCTGCTCGGCGATCTTCACGTACTGGTGGGGGTACATCCCGGCGACGGGCTGCCCCTCGAACTCGATGGATCCGTGGATCCCCATGATGGACTCCCCGGCGAACCCGACCTGGATGTACGCCTCGGGGCACTGCTCCCTCAGGAGCTTGACCCCGTTCAGGGTACCGACGCAGTCGGCGTCCCCGGCGGATCCGGTGGTGTCGAAGTTGAATCCGTCCGATCCGGCGGCCTGCATCCTGGTCGCCACGTACTCGATGTCCCTGGTGACGTGGGCGGATGCGAGCTCGGACTGCTGCATGGACTCCTCGATCTTGAACTCCCTCATGAGGTCGGCCGGGTTCCCGTAGGGTCCGTCCGGGGCGTAGTAGAGCCCCTGATTGGGCATGGCGCCGTAGAAGAACGGCGCGACGATCTCCGCCTGGATCTCCTCCATCGTCTGCATCTCCATGGAGATGACGGGCTTGACGGGCTTGATCGAGTAGTCGGAGTGGGCGAGCTCGAAGGTGTCTGCTCCAAGGGCCCTCTCGTGGAGGAGGGCGGCCTCGAGCCTTCCCATGTCGACCCCGTTCCCGGAGTTGCCGTTGTCGCCGGTGAAGTCCAGCTGGCCGATGTCGTACGAGAGGACGACCTCGTCCCCGGGCGCGACTCCGACGACCCTGTCCTGGCACATGATGATCTCGGCGATGCGCTCCATGTCATCGTCCTTGAGCTGGGGGATCTCCCCCATGTCGGCCGCATCGGCGGTCCCGGCGAAGATGTCGTCGAGGATCTGCTGCTTGGACATGAGGACCCTCTTGCCGTCCCCCATCCTTGTGTAGTAGTCGGTCATCGGTATCGCCTCAGTCGGATGCGATGGCCTGGGCCTTCCTGGTGGTCTCGGATGCGGACTCGCCGTAGAGGTCGGCGCCGATCTTGTCGGCGTATCCCTGCGTGATCGGGGCTCCCCCGACCATGACGACGACGTTCTTCCTGATGCCCTCCTTCTCGAGGCTGTCGATGACGGTCTTCATGCCGGTCATCGTGGTGGTCATCAGGGCGGACATGCCGCAGAAGTTGGCCCCGTTCTTGCACTCGGAGACGAAGTCCTTGAGGGGAACGTCCCTTCCGAGGTCGTGCACGTCGAACCCGGCGCACTGGAGCATGGTCGAGCAGATCGACTTGCCGATGTCGTGCACGTCGCCCTCGACGGTCCCCATGACGGCGATCCCCTTGGCGGTCTCCGCACCGGCCCCGGCCTTGAGCTCCTCGTCGAGGATCTCCATGGCCTTCTTCATCCCGGCCGCCGCGGACAGGACGTGGGGGAGGAACAGCTTCCCCCTCTCGAAGAGGACTCCGACCTCGGACATCGCCGCTCCGAGGGCGTTGATGATGTCTCCGGCGGGCATGCCGGCAGCGTGCGCCTCCTCGACGGCCTTGGTGATGTCGGGGACCTTGCAGGAGATCAGAGCCTTCTGCAGCTTCTCGGTTTCTGCTTCAAACGCCATATTCTTGCTTCCTACGGGCGCCTTTCACGCCTCGTTGGTAAAACTATCCCGGATTCTGCTTAAAAACTTAATCCAAAAAATTCAAATAAAATAAAATTTGGTTTGAATCATAAGTTCAAATAAAATCTCAAAATAATTTTAAAATATCGGTTTAGATTTGCAATTATATTTAAAGATTTGACATTTCTTTATATAGAATTATATTCGGCCCGAACTGACAAAACCCATCCAAGAAAAACCGTTCGCATTTTGTTTGAATCCGATGTTCAAAAATTTGATGATGGCGGTTCTAGTTCACCGTACCAACTGACAAACAACGGAAGAAGAAGGCGATCAGCTCTTCTGGACGAGGGAAGGGACCTCAGAATCACCGCGATAGGTCTCGACGATGACGGGGTACCTGTGCTCCAGGAGATACTTCAGACCCTCCGTGATGAACCCCAGGACGAAATCGGCGGGCCAGGCGTCCCAGAGGGTCTGATCCGACAGTCTGATGCGTATCCTTATGGGGAGGTACGACGCCACCTCGGCCCTGTCCGGTCCGGAGACCATGTCGCAGGCGAGGTCCACCAGCTCCTGGGGCTGGATCGACGATTTCAGACCCAGCGCGATCAGCGCGGTGTTCATCCCGGCCCTCATGAACATCTTATCGAAATGGATGCCCATGCGCCCGATGACCTCCAGGGAATAGGCTATGACCGCCGAATAGTAGTCGAGCGTCCCCCTCTGGAAATCCGCGACGATGGAGGCGAGCCTGTCCCCGTTGCGGAGGTCCGGCTCGGTGATGAAGAGGATGGGATCGGCCAGCAAGTTGTACTTCTTCGGCGTGCCGGAGTCCGGATCCACCCTGACCGCCCCGAGCTCCATCAGCTTCGCCGCCGATGCGTAGATCGTCGCTTTCGGAACGCCCATGGCCTCCTCGAGCTCGTTCAGGCTCCTATCCCCCGTCGACAGCGCGTCCAGGACGCCCATCATCGTGGGGTTGGTGAACATCATCGCCTTCCCTTTTATCGAATAGATGGAGAACGGCGATTCGATGCTGAAGGATTCCAGCGGATCGGAGTGGCGCTCATCGGCGAAATCCTGCCCCCTGAACGGGTTGATCCTGAGGTCCACTGAGCATCCCGCGTCACCGATGGACAACTGGATGTCGTGCGACAGCTCGTAGCCGAACATCACGCCCGCCCTGGACCTCAGCGCGCCCAGCATGGGCACTATGATCAGAGGGATGTCGGAGATGTCCTCGCCGTCGGACCTGAAGGACAATTTCAATGCGTCCTCGGTATCCAATTCTATCCTGACGCCGTCGCGGGAGCACTGCTCGCCCATGGTAGCGACCATCCCGTCCCACCAATCGGGATCCTCCATCCCGCGGGTGAGGGCCTCGCCGACGTTGAACAGACCCTGGACGATGTTGAACCCGCTCTCCATGAGGGAGACGGCGTACAGCGACAGGTCCTCCCTGCTGGTGCACCTCCCGTTCCTCATGATGCGGGCGACCGATGCGGACCTGGCGTATTTCTGCCAGTCCTCGTCGACGGCGCTGCTGAATATGAGCATGGCATCGATGTGGTAGACGGCGCTGCGGGCGTCGTCGATGCATGTCTCCTGCTTCACTATCCCGGCGCGCAGGAGCTTGGTGATGTTGCCCTGGATTGTGGATTTGGGCAGTTGGAAGAGGAGGGCGGTCTCGGAAGGGGACACTTCCCTGCGGCGCATCTCCGCCAGGATCCTAAGGCTCAGCTCGTTGGTGACTATCTGGATGCCGTTGCGGTGGGTCAGATAGACCTCGTACTTCGAGCTGTAGCCTGCGTCCGTCATCTGGACCGATGATTGGATGTCGGGTTTTATCGTTTTGCGCCGGAATCGGGCTCTTCTCCGCATACTGCCGCACATATGGCACCGGTTGGATGGAACCGACGGAGTCACCGACCTTCGGCTTCGAATACGATCTTTCCGGTCGAGACGACATCGTGGATGAACGAATACTCGTTCCCTTTGTTCTCCTCGTATTCTCCGGGGGTGACCACGATGATGTCCGCGTCCAGAACGATCTTCCGTTTCCACAAGGCCATCTGAACCTCGGATGACCTCCTCATACGCTTCTCTTCGGTGTTCATGACGACCATGAGGTCCATGTCGCTGTCACCGTCGGCCGTGCCTCTGGCCACGGATCCGAAGAGGATTATCATCTTTGGTGAGAAATCACGGACGATCGCGTCCACCGCGACATCCACAGCCGAATAGTCGTATCCGCCGTCCTTCCTGTCGACGCGCACCATCCCGTTCGGATAACTCTCCATCATACCCTCCGTTTCTGAATATATCGTTTCCGTAAATAATGACGCTTCTGCCGTATCCTGCTCCGTCCGATGACTCTCGGACCGACCGGCAAAGCCCCCGTGTTTCCCCTCATCCGAACAGAGTATGCAGAGATGATTGAGCGGTGCCGTGTCGCACTTAAATAGAAGTTCTGACACTAGTACATGCCATGGGCAGAGATGAGCTCATCAACACGACCCGTGCCATATTGGCCAAGGCGGGTTTCGACATATCCTCGGCGCTGACGATGAGGGGGATATGCTTCGATGTCGTCGCCAGGCTCGACGAGAGGGTGCTCATCGTGAAGATCCTCAGCAACGTCGACGCTTTCTCCAAGGAGAACGCGACCGAGATGAAGACGCTGGCGGACGCCCTCGGAGCGACACCGATGGTCGTCGGCGAGCGCTCCAGCTCCGGGGACCTGGAACCCGGCATCGTCTATTCCAGATTCAACATATCCATTGTATCGAACGAGACTCTGGCGGACCTCCTCCTGGAGGATTCGCCCCCGTTCATCTTCGCCGCCCCCGGCGGATTGTACGTCAAGCTCGACAGCGCCCTGCTCAAAGAAGCGCGCGAGAGCATGGGGATGAGCCTCGGGACCATGGCCGAGATCGCAGGGGTGTCGAGGCGCACCATCCAGATGTACGAGTCCGGGATGGGCGCGATGATAGACGCGGCGCTCCGCATAGAGGAGAGCCTGGGTCTTCCGATCATCGAGCCGATAGACCCCTTCGAATTCAAGAACGAGGAGCGCGAGAAGGAGCAGCGCGACGAGCACACCCCTGTGGACACCTTCGCGGTGAACCAGCTGTGCAACCTCGGATTCTCCGTCAGACCCGTCATACGCAGCCCGTTCGAGGCCGTGAGCACCACGAGCACCGCGCTGATGCTCACCGGGTTCGGACCCGACGACGAGAAGCTGGCACAGAGGGCGCTGGTCGCATCCGACATCGCCCGCATAATGGACCGCTTCTCGATCCTGATCGTGGAACGCAAGCACGAGAGGGATTCCATCGATAACACCGCCGTGGTCTCCAACGAGGAGCTGAAGAAGATCGACGCCCCCGAGGAGCTCACGGACCTCGTGGCATCAAGGGGGACCAGGAAATGATCTCCCTTCATGTGGGGGAGTGCCGGGTGGACATCCTCCCGGTGGTCAACGGCATAGAGTCGGAGGCGGAGAAGGTCAAAGAGGCCTACGGCGGATACGAGGCGTACGGCATGGCCATGGGGATCGAGGGGATCCAGGCCATCAAGGCCCGCGTGGAGCTCGAGGACGAGTTCGAGGTGAGCGAGCTGGACATCGCATACGCCAACAGGATGCTGGAACTCACGGGCGAGGAGGTCCGCATGCCCTCGCCCGCCATGTGCGCCCTGGTGGACCTGCTGGCCGCCGACGGCGGCAACGTCATCGCCCTCGACATGAACGACGCCGAGTTCACCGAGATGTACTGCGAGACCGTGCCTGCATTGGATTTCGTGAAGGAGCACCGCCTCGCCAAGAAGGGGATGAAGAAGAGGTTCTCCTCGACCACCCCCGAACAGTTCGCCCTGGAATGGGATGAATTCGTCAACGACGTCAAGAGCAACCGTCTGCTCTCCGAGAAACGCGAGAGATACATCGCCGGAGAAATCTCAGACGTAGCCAAATATAGGAAATCCCTTCTGGTGCTCATCGAAGTCGAGCGCGCGAAAGGCGTCGCCTCCCTTCTGGAGTGAACATGACCTGCGACAGATGCGAAGAGAGCAGGGCCGGGGGCTCGAAATACTGCCCGTTCTGCGGAGCGGATCTCACGGATTGCCCCATGTGCCAATCCCAGCGCGATAACGGGAGCAGATTCTGCACGTTCTGCGGGAAGGAGTTCCGCGAGAACGGCGCCCCGTATCCCGGAGAGGCTGCGATCAGGAAGGATTCCGTCCCCCTGATCAAGAAGGTCACCTCCATCATGATGCCCGTGATCACCATCCTGCTGATCGTCGCCGCAGGATGCATGATCTGGGGATTCGGGGACGTATGGACCTATTGCGAGACCGGGAAACTGAACGTGTACGCCATGGTACCGACGCTGATCGTCGTGACCAAAATCTCCGGAACCACTCTGCAGATCGTATGGGTCATCATCGTCCTGGCGATTCTCGCATCCCTCGCATTATTGGCTAAACAGAGCCTGCCCTCGCTCACGGACAAATCGAAAGATGCCGTCGAGAGGGTCATAGACACCCCGCTGTACAGCGTGGGCCTGATTCTCGGAGCGATACTGGCGATGGATCTCATAATCCTGGGCATCCAGGCTGCATTCGGTTACAGTGTCAAAGCGCCGGAAGGCATGGATACCGGAAGAACCGCGGAAGCCCTCCTCGACTTCGCCAACGCCGGCTTCTGGGAGGAGATAATCTCCAGGTTCGTGCCCATCGGAATCCCGATAACGATCGCCGCTCTGATCCTCGGGCGCAAGGATGCTCCGAAGATGCTCCTGGGAGGATTCGGGATGAGCAAGCTCGCGATCGTCCTGATCGTCATCTCGGCGCTGATGTTCGGATTCGCCCATTCGAGCGGATGGGGCTACGAGAAGGTTCCGTCGACGTTCGCATCCGGCATACTGTTCGGATACATCTATGTGAAGATAGGCCTGCACGCGTCGATCGCGGTGCACTTCATGAACGACTACATATCGGTCGTGATGGACACGTTCCTGATGCCCCTCACCTCCATACTGGTAATCGTCGTGTTCTGCATCGGGTTCGTATGCCTGCTGCAGCTGATTCTGGGTCTGAGGGGATCCAAGGACAAGGTCCTGGCGCTGCCCAACTGGGTGCCCGCGCCTCAGGACAACATGCTGTTCAGGCGCGAGAATGATTGAACCGCGGATTCCAGGCTCTTGGATTCGATGATCCAATTGCCCTGGTATCCGCCCATCCTCTCTATCACGTGGCGGAAATCGATGCATCCGTCCCCTATGGTAAGGTGCTCGTCGCTCCGACCGTGGTTGTCGTGGATGTGGAGGTTGGCGATCCTGTCGCCGAGAAGATCGATCATGTCATCGATCTGCCCCGCGGTGTTCGCGTGACCGATGTCGAAGCACACCGACAGATCGGTCCCGTCGATTATCTCCGCCAACTGGGAAGCCGTCCTACCGAGGAAGAACTTGAGCTCCGGCATGTTCTCCATGGCGACGGTGATGCCGTATTCCTCCGAGAAGCGGTCGATCCTCTTCGCCGCATCCTTGGCGCGGACGACCGCGCGCTCCTCCAGACCGGGAACGGCCATGGAGGACAATCCGGGATGCACGGTGACCAGTCCGGCGCCCATCTCCGAGGCCGCCGCGATGGTCTCCTCCGTCTCCCGTATGGAGGATTCCCTCAGCCTGTCGCTCATGGCCGCGATGTTCCAGTCGCATATCGGCGCATGGACCTGACAGACCAGGCCGTGCTCCTCCAAAATGCGGACGATGCCCTCGGGATCGAGGTACACCCTCTGATCCGCCTCCGAGAAGATCTCCCAGAGACGGAACGTCTCCGACACCGGCCCCGCCCATTCCGAAACGGGACGGCTGCTGAATCCGGTGCAGGAGACCCCGATCATATCTTCACTTCCTCCCCGTCGACGGTGACCGGCGACACGCGGTCGATCAGCCCCATGAGGTCCTCATCCTCGACGGTGACCTCGATCGCACCGAGAACGGGGCGCTTGTCCGCGAAGGACACCTTCCCGACGGTGGCGACCTGCTTGTTCAGCATCATCCTGGTGCGGTCCCCGCGGACCCCCGCGATGAGCGTGGCGCGCGTGGCATCAAGTATCTTCTGCCTGCGTATCAGCTGGGAGAATCTGTCGAGTCCGGGCGCCGATCCTCTGAATCCGCCCTCGTCCTGTTCCAGCTCCGCATCGGGGAAGATTGAGAGGATGGCGGCGCGGACCTTCTCCGGGTCCTCGCTCGGGTTCACCGGGCATGAGATGCCGATATGGGTCATGAGTGTCGGGACCGCGTGCGCGTATTTAAGAGGGAAGACGGCAACAGAAAGGCTAAACGGCCCGTCGCCATCGGGACCCCCATGAGGGAGGAGATACTGTCCGCGGCGGCGAAGCGCAAGATATTCTTCACGCCGGACGCCATGGAGATGATACTGTCCAACGATCATCCCATGGAGTTCACGAACACCGTCTTCGCCCACCTCTCGGACAACATGATGTTCGTCAGCAAGAAGGACATCATGGACTGCATCGCCGGGGACAAGATCCTCTTCGAATCCCCCCGCGAGATCGTCCCCCACAACAAGTTCACCCCGGACATCCATGTGATGAAAGGTACGGACATCACCGGAGAGTCCACCTGCGAAGGCAAGATCAACGACTTCGCCCAGTACTTCAAATCCCGTTTCTACACCCTCAAGCGCCTCATCGAGAAGCGCAACGACTTCGGGAAGGCGATGGACATAGCCCGCGCCAAGACCCTTGACAGGGACGTCAAGGTCGTCGGGATCATCTACGAGAAGAGCACCACGAAGAACGGCCACACGATGCTGACCATCGAGGACGACTCGGACACGATCAAGGTGTTCATCTCCAAGGATTCCCCGCTGTCGTCGGAGACCTTCGTGAACGACGAGGTCATCGGCCTCCAGGGGAAGCCGAACCGCGAGAGGACCATGCTCATCCCGGACAAGATCTACCGCCCGGACATCCCGAAGAACAACCGCTGGGAGCCTTCGGACACGCCGTCCAAGGTGGCTTTCCTGTCCGATGTGCACGTGGGGAGCTGCACCTTCCTCGAGAAGGACTGGGAGAAGATGGTCGCCTGGCTGAAGGCGAACTCCGTCAAGGAGGACATCAACTACCTGATCTTCCCCGGGGACGTCGTAGACGGCATCGGGGTGTTCCCCGATCAGGACAAGGAGCTCAACATCAACGACATCGACGACCAGTACGCCAAGCTGGCCGAGTACCTCAAGGAGATACCGGACCACATCAAGATGGTCGTCCATCCAGGGAACCACGATGCCGCCCGCCTCGCAGAACCCCAGCCGGCGTTGAACTCCAGATTCACGAAGGGATTCGACTCCAACATCCTGATGGTCGGCAACCCGATCTATCTGGACATCGAAGGCAGGACGGTGCTGACCTACCACGGGAAGAGCATGGACGATTGGATCGCCGCCGTCCAGAACCTGACGTACGACAACCCGCTGAACGTCATGAGGCAGATGTGCGTCAGGAGGCACCTGGCGCCCATCTACGGTCAGAGGAACGCGCTGGCCCCCGAGAAGAAGGACTACATGGCCATGGAGTACATCCCGGACATCTTCGTCTCCGGACACGTGCACGGGGCCGGGCAGGAGATCTACAACGGCGTCAGGCTGATCAACGCCTCGACCTGGCAGTCGCAGACCGAATATCAGAGGCAGCACAACTTCAACCCCGATCCGGGCATCATGCCCGTGGTGGAATTGGGTTCCGGAAGGATCCGGATGCACAATTTCCACGAGGCCTGAGAGCAACAGCATATAAACTCCGACAAGGCGTATCATTCCTCGGGAGGAATGAAGCATGACTGTACGCCACCACGCGCATCTCGTCGACGGGAAGGAAGCCGTCGTCGGATACGAGACCCGGATCAACACATGCATCCTCACCCACTTCCCACGGGATTTCGAGGGTGCATTCGAGATACCCGCCAAAGTCCATCTGGACGGCGAGGACTGGATAGTCGCCGGCATAGCCGACAACGCCTTCATGGGATGCGAGAAGCTCACCAAGCTCGATATCCCCGATACCGTGATGTTCATCGGATAGCACGCGTTCGCCGACTGTCCGTCCCTGACGGATGTCGCGATACCTTCGGGCACCGAGATCCACAAGTGCGCCTTCTCCTGAATCCGGACATTCCCGGGTTCGAAAACACTGGCGTTCCGAGAGGGACGCCCCATTCATCCATCCCTCGGTCGTTTCGTTACACTGGTTGCATACTCCTTCTAGCACGAGACAATAAATTTTATAAACATAGCGAATTGAAACCAGAGTTGTATCCAACAATTTTTGATGTTGTCTCAACATTAGTACGAACAATGGTGTGCATCGTCGTTCGGATCGGGTACAATACACCCCCAACTGAGTAGGGATTAACGCCGTAAAATAGTCGAAAACAACCATTTTATTTATTTTTGGCCGAAATCGTAAAAAGTTGAGTTACCAAATTATTGGTTGGATGTAAGAAATGCGGTGGATGTTAGGACCATCCATCTGCGGTCTATTAATACCGTAGGGGGTAGTGTTTAATACGTTGCTTTTGCAACTTAAAGGAGGAAAACGAAGCATGACCAGAGAAGAGATCCTAGAATCCCTCGCCCAGGCCGTCATCAACTGCAAGGCGGCGGACGCCAAGGCATCCGCCGAGAAGGCACTGGCGGAGGGAGTCGACCCCATCATTGCGATCAACGAGGGGCTCGTCAAGGGAATGTCCGTCATCGGAGACAAGTACGCCGCCCACCAGGTGTACCTGCCGCAGGTCCTCGTGGCCGCACATTCCATGTACGCCGGACTGGACGTCCTGCTGCCCGCCATCCCCACCGAGGCGCTGGCCGACGCGAAGAAGGCCGCCGCATGCGTGGTCGAAGGAGATGTCCACGACATCGGGAAGAACATCGTCAAGACGATGCTGACCGCTGGAGGATACATCGTGACCGACCTCGGAAAGGATGTGCCTCCCGCGAACATCGCGCAGACCGTGAAGGACGACAAGATCGACATCCTGTGCATGTCGACCCTGATGACCCCCACGATGGACAACATGAAGGCCACCATCGAGTGTCTCAAGGAGAACGGCACCCGCGGGAACTGCACCGTCACCATCGGCGGACCCCCCACATCCCCGTCCTTCGCGGAGGAGATCGGCGCGGACCACAGGGACAACAACGCCCAGGACTGCGTCAACTGGCTGAAGGGGTGATCGTCCATGGCGATGACACCGTATGAGAGGGCCGTTGCGGCCATCATGAACGAGCCCGTGGACGAGCTCGCCTCGTCCCCCCTGGCGCTGGGACTCTGCAGGAGGCTCATGCCCCAGAAGCTGACGTACAAGGACTGGGCCAGCAACCCCGAGCTCGCCGCCGAGTCGTTCGTGAAGGGTGTGGAGCACTGGAAGCTGCCCTACACCGTCACCCTGATCGACCTGTCGATCACCGCGCACGACCTCGGAGCCCACGTCAGGATGGACACCGAGAACACGCCGTTCGTCGACCAGCACATCATCAACAGCCTGGAGGACTACGACAAGATCACGTGCCCGGATGTCACCCAGGGACGCGTCGGGAAGCTCGTGGAGATGAACAGGCTCCTGAACCCGAAGATCAAGAACAAGTCGTTCCACATCGCGTTCATGGAGGGGCCGCTCCTCACGCTGACGCAGGCCGGAGGCGCCGAGAGGGTGTTCATGGACATGTTCACCGAGCCCGCCACCGTCCACAAGGCGCTCGAGCAGACCACCAAGTTCTGCGTGAACGGAGTCAAGGCGCTGGCCGAGACCGGGATCGAGGGAATGTGCTGGGACTACCTGTGGGCCAACTACTCCTGTCTCGGAGACCCCGAGTACGCGGAGTTCGAGGGCGACAAGTACGCCAAGGCGTGCAACCAGGCCACCAGGGACGCCAAGATCGGACTCGGAATCCACAACTGCGCCGACCTGCCGCACCTGGACACCCAGATCAAGAAGTTCGGCGTGGACATGTACTCCATGGCCTACTACCCGCTGATCCCCGGAAGCCCGACGGCGACCGAGACCATCGAGGGAGGATACGCCGACAACTGCCTGGTGATGGGTAACATCGACCCGCAGCAGTTCGTCAGGGCGTCCGTCGAGCAGATCACGGAGACCACGAAGAACCTCTGCCAGGAAGCGAAGACCGCCCTCTGCAAGAGGGGTCTGAAGTCCAGGTACTGCATCTCGTCCGGATGCGAGGTCCCGCCCGACCTCGAGACCAAGCTCGAGAACGTCACGGCCGTCATGGACGCCGTGCACAAGTACGGGGTCATGTGATCCCGGATCCCCGCTCCGGCGGGGATCAACCCCCTTTAACCCAAGAAACGGAGGAGACAGAGCATGGCCAATCCATATTTCGAAGCGATGAGGACCCGCGGGTTCTCGTTCAACACGACCGCTTCCGTCAGGAAGCTGAGGTGCCCCTGCTGCGGATTCGAGTTCTCGCTGGTGTATGCGAGGGCCGTCGCCTGCCAGGGCTGCTCGGAGGCCGTGCGCGGTTGCCCGAAGGTCCGTTGCAGCAGGTGCGATGCCGAATTCCCCTTGCAGGAATCGCCCGATGTGCTGAACAAGGTCCAGGAGAGGACCCTCGCCGACCACATCAACACGATCGTGGAGCAGAGGAACGAGTCCCTGGGCGTCTCCAACAACAGGTGAATGATACGAGGGCTGAAAGCCCGACGGCCCCCGCCGATCATCCGGGCGGGGGCCGCTACCGGAGGAATGTAAAGTGAAGATCTCACAGATAGCTGGCTTCCTCGGAAGCGGGAAGACGACGGCCCTGATGCTTATCGTCGATGAGCTCGTCAAGAGGGGCCATCGCATAGCGATAGTGGTGAACGACGTCGGGGACATCAGCGTGGATGCCAGGTTCATAGAGGCCCACGGACTGAAGGCGAAGGAGATCTCCGGAGGCTGCATATGCTGCCAGATCGCGGGGACGTTCGCCGAGACCCTGGCGAAGCTGCATGATTCGTTCGATCCCGACATAGTCATAGTCGAACCGTCCGGGGTCGCCATCCCATGGGGCCTGAAGAGGGCCGCCGAATACTCCGAAGCGAAGACGGAGGTGCACATCGAGCACGCACCGGTCATCACGCTGGTGGATGCCACGCGCATCGAACTGCTGATGAAGTCCGTCAAGAGGCTGGTGGAGACGCAGATCAGGGAAGCGGACCTGTGCTTCGTCAACAAGGTCGACGCGGCCACCGACGAGCAGATCGAGATGACCAGGGAGGTCATCCGTTCGATCAACCCGAACGCCAGGATTGAGAGGATGTCCTCGCAGACGAAGGAGGGCATCCAGATCGCATGCGACGCCATCGAGACCGGCAGGTCGGACAGGTACGACGAGGCGCGCGAGGCCGAGCTCCTGAGGAAGCAGTACAACGCAGGTGACGGAAATGCACGATGACGAGCATGAGCATCACCACCACGAGCACGACCATGACCATCATGATCACGATCATCACGACCATGATCACGAACACGGGCACCACGAGCACCGCGACGAGTTCGGGAACATCCATGTGCACGACGACGACCCGGCCGAGGAGGGCAGCAGGCTCCACCTCGAGATCCACCGCGCGGTGGACGAGCTCGGGAAGTACGCGATCGAGATGAGGATCCAATCAGAGGAGGGCATCCCCAAGGAGAACCTCAAGGGATTCGTGGACGACCTGATGAGGGCGTCGACGGAGGAGTGCTTCGAGCACGGGGCGGACCTGATCGGTCACGTCAAATCCTTCGTGAAGGTGGGGGATGACAGCATCATGTGCAGCATGGTCGACATCTCGAAGCCCACCAACATCCAGGACAATGTCCCGGACACGGTGATCCATGATGCGCTGTTCGTCCTTCACGTGATAGTCCACGGCATATGGGACGACGAGATCCGCCACAGCACCCTGGAGGTCCTGCCGGGCGTCGCCGGGAAGTGGGGCATCGGATACACCATACTGGCGGACTACTTCGACACCGAGAAGAGCATAGCCCATCACGAGAAGTGATGGATTCAGGGTGTTCGGCCCTCCAGACCGAACACCTCCTCCAATACCATCAGAACGGCGCCCCAATCGGCGCATTCGACCGGATTCGAGTCGAAGGAACCGAGATTCGCCTTGGAAAAGGTGGTCTCGTCGCTGAAACGGATCAGCAACGCCCTGTATCCCCCTGCGGAGAAGCCGGGCCTCTTCGGATTCTCGACAACGGACGCCCCCAACCCGTTGGGGAAGCGGTAGATGTTGTGGAACCTGGACAGGTCCCTGCAACCGCACTTGCAATCAGCGTTCAGATCGACGACGTACTCCTCGAATATCGTAACCCCTCCTCGGACACCATGTCCATGAGGACATGGAGGTTCAGGTTAAAAACGTTAACGATTGATTAAATGGTTTACGAATACACTTAGTGAAACCTATTCGGCATCCCCGGGGCCGATTCCGGGGTCGGAGGGAAACACATGAGGATCGGACTCGGAATCGATACCGGCGGAACGTACACCGACGCCGTCATTATGGATCTGGATACGAACGAGGTGCTGTGCAAGGCGAAATCACCCACGACCCGCGAGGACCTGTGCATCGGGATCCGCGGAGCGGTGCAGGCGATGGACCCGGAACTACTCGGGAAGGTGGGCATCGTGTCGATGTCCTCGACCCTGGCCACGAACTCCATCGTCGAGGGCAAGGGGGCCAGGGTGGCCCTGCTGTGCATCGGAGGGGAGTACGACGGCTCGTATCCCGCGGATATCTCCGCCGAGATAGCCGGATCCCATGACCTCCATGGAGCGGAGCTCGTACCTTTGGACGAGAATGCCGCCAGAAAGTTCCTCGAATCCGTCCGCGGGAAGGCCGACGGCGTCGCCATCACAGGATATCTTTCGGTGCGCAACCCCGCTCACGAGAACCGCGTCCGCGAGCTGGTGGACGAGATCCTCGGCCTGCCCTCGGTGTGCGGGCACGACCTCTCCTCCGGCCTGGGATTCAACGAGCGCACTGCCACCTGCGTGATGAACACGCGCCTGATCCCCGTGATAACGGAGCTCATGGACTCCGTCAAGGCAGTCCTGTCCGAGAACGGGATTCGCGCGCCGCTGATGGTCATCCGCGGCGACGGATCCATGATGAGCGAGGAGGAGGCCAGGAGGAAGCCCGTGGAGACCGTGGTCTCCGGACCCGCGGCCAGCATGATAGGGGCCATGCGCATGACAGGGGTCAAGGACGCCGTCGTCATGGATATGGGCGGTACCACCACCGACATAGGGATCCTCAGGAACGGGAAGCCGAGACTGGAATCCAAGGGGGCCATCATCGGAGGGGCCCGCACGAGGGTCATGGCGGCCAAAGTGTCCACATCGGGGATCGGAGGCGACAGCCGCATCCTGATCATCGGCTCCGATGCCGTCCTTAGCCCGCTCCGCGTGATGCCGATATGCCGCGCGGCCGAGACATGGCAGTCTGTGAAGGAAGCCGTCCTGAAGCTGAAAGAGACGTCCCCGAGACTGTACGCCATGCAGGATGAGGACTCGATCGTCCTGGAGTCGGAATTCTTCAGGACCCTGCGCATACCCGACGAGAACACGGGATTCTCGCAGTCGGAGATCAATCTGCTGAAGATGCTGCAAGGCGAGCCGAAAGCGCTGCATGCGGTCGCGGAGGAACTCGGAGTCCACCCGTTCACCCTCGGGATCAAGCGTCTCGAACGCCTCGGGTTGGTTCAGAGGATCGGATTCACCCCTACGGATGTCCTCCATGCACTGGGCGAGTACGATGAATTCGATTCCGAAGCATCGCTGTGCGCGGCAGGATACCTGGCCAAGGGGATCAGGATGGACCGCGACGGATTCCTTGCGAGATGCAGGGAGCTGATCAGGATCAAGCTGTGCACCGAACTCATGTACGAACTGATGGACGAGGAGACCGGGTCGTCGAAGCTCGGCCCTGCTGGAGAGGACCTGCTGAAGAAGGCCATCTCCGGTGCCGGGAACGATTATCTCTGCTCCATCCGTCTGACGAAACCCATCATCGGCATCGGAGCACCGGTATCGGCGTACATACCCCGGGTCGGTGAAGCTTTCGGGACGGAAGTGCTGATCCAGAGCAATTCGGACGTGGGGAACGCCATCGGTGCGATCTCATCGTCGGTGTCGGAGTCCGTGACGGTGCTCGTGCGCCCGAAGAGCCTCGGAAAGGACGACTGCTTCCACGCATTCTCCAGACTCGGGAGGTTCGAGTACGGGACCATCGGGGAGGCCTTGGCGGATTCGGAGGAACGTGCCAGGAAGGAGGTGCTGGCCAAGGCCGCGGAGAACGGCGCCGAGGACATCTCCGTGGTCGTGGAGAGGCGCGACAGGGAGTTCGAATACGGCGATTCGGGTGCGAAGTGCCTGATGGAGATCGAACTCACGGTCACCGCGGCCGGACGTCCGAGACCGTTCAGCGACTGAAAACAACATGATGGGCGGGACCGTGATCCCCTCATCCTTCATCATCTCACACCGGGTCCCACCCGGTGATCCAGATCTCTGAGAAGATCCCCTCCCCCAGAGGGGAGGGGTAAACGGTTTGATCAGAGATAAGAACTGATCAGTATGGCGATGATCAGGAACGCTCCGAGTATCAGCATGCCGTAGGCTACCACCCATATGGCGATGAAAGCCCGCTTAAGCTTCACCGGATCCTCGCGGATCTCCTCCAAGCGCTCCTGTATCGATTTCACTCCTCTACAGCTCCTTTCTTCTTCAGGTGCTTGAGACGGGTGGTGTTCTCACGGTCCATCTCTTCGAGACGGAACTTGACGAACCTCTCCGACTCCTTGAGCTCGGGGATGATCTTGAACTCCAGGGCGTTGACACGCCTCTTGGTCTTCTCGATCTCGTCGAGCAGCTTCTTCATGGTGGTCTCGATCTCGGCGGCACGGACGAGCGTGTCGAGGAGCTTCTCGAACGCCACGGCGGCGTCCTCGATGTAGGCGGAAGTGGAGATCACACCGTAACCCCTCTCGGTCATCTTGGTGTGGATCTGCTCAGCTTCCACCTTGGGGACCATCATTCCCATGATGCTCTTGCTTCCGAGCTTCACCTGCGGATCTGCCTTCAAGGCGTACGCCGCGCTCTTCACGGCGATCTCTCCCTCTACCGCTCTGGCGATGGTGATCTTCTCCATGGCCGACTCGTAGTCGGAGGAGACGCCCTCGCGCATCTTCCTGGCCTTCTCGAGGACCTCGAAGAACTCGATGATCAGGCCGTCCCTCTTCATCTTGAGGATCTTGTATCCTCCCTGGGTCAGCTTGATCCTCCTCTTCAGGTCCAGGAGGACGGAACGGTTGGGGGTGACATCGTGTGCGGACATCGGATCACTTCTTCGGCAGGTACTTCTCGATGTACTTGCGGTCGATCCTGGTCAGCTGGTCGAGGTCGAGCTCGGTGAAGATCTCCCAGGCGATGTCCAGGGTCTCCTCGATGGAACGGTCCTCGTCGACGCCCTGGCGGACGATGCGGTCCTCGAAGATGTCGGCGAAGTCCAGGAGCTTCCTGTCCTTGGCGGACAGGGAGTCCTTTCCGACGATGGCCACGAGACCGCGGAGGTCCTTACCCTCGGCGTAGGAGGCGTAGAGCTGATCCGAGACTCCCTTGTGGTCCTCACGGGTCTTGCCCTTACCGGTTCCGCCTCCCATCAGTCTCGACAGGGAGGACGAGACGTTGACGGGCGGGTAGATTCCGTTCCTGTGCAGCTCCATGGACAGAACGATCTGTCCCTCGGTGATGTATCCGGACAGGTCGGGGATCGGGTGGGTGATGTCCCCTCCGGGCATGGAGAGGATGGGGATCTGGGTGATGGATCCCTTCTTGCCCTTGATCCTTCCGGCACGCTCGTACAGCTGTGCGAGGTCGGTGTACATGTATCCGGGGTAACCGCGCCTTCCGGGCACTTCCTCACGGGCGGCTCCGATCTGACGGAGCGCCTCGCAGTAGTTCGTGATGTCGGTCATGATGACCAGCACCTGCATGCCCAGGTCGAACGCCATGTACTCCGCGGTGGTCAGACCGAGACGCGGGGTGAGGGTACGCTCGACGGCGGGGTCGTCGGCGAGGTTCAGGAAGACCACGGCGTTCTTCAGAGCGCCGGTCCTCTCGAACTCCTTCATGAACATCTGCTTCTCTTCGTTGGTGATACCCATGGCGATGAACACGACGGCGAACTCCTCGTTCTCTCCGCGGACCTTCGCCTGCCTGGCGATCTGAAGGGCGATCTCGTTGTGCGGGAGACCGGACTGGGAGAAGATAGGCAGCTTCTGACCCCTGACCAGGGTGTTCATTCCATCGATGGTGGAGATTCCGGTCTGGATGAAGTCGGAAGGACTGTCCCTTGCCCAGGGGTTGATGGCCGCTCCGATGATGTCGAGCTCCTTCTCGGGCACGATCTTGGCACCGCCGTCCAGAGGCTCTCCGGCTCCGGAGAGGACCCTGCCCAGCATGTCCTTCGAAACGGGCATCTTCATGGTCTCGCCGAGGAAGCGCACGGATGCGTCCTTGTCGATACCGGAGGTTCCCTCGAACACCTGGACGACCACGAGGTCGTTGGACGAGTCGAGGACCTGTCCCCTCCTCATGGTGCCGTCGGACATCCTGATGTTGACCATCTCGTAGTATCCGACGGGCTCCGTGTTCTTGACGTACACGAGGGGACCCGCGATCTGGGAGATCGTCTTGTACTCTTTGGAAATGTCTGCCATTGGAATCACACTCCGAGCTCGGCGAACTGCTTGTCCATGTCCTCGCTGACGGCCTGAAGCTCAGCATCGGTGTTCTCCTCGTACTTGGCCTGGTTGAACCTGGTCCTGACGGGGAGGTACGCGATCTTGTCCACCTGGACGCCGGCGGCGAGCGCCTTGTCGGCCAGGTCGGAGTACTTCTTGATCAGCGTCATCATGACGTGCTGCCTCTGGATGGGGCAGTAGCAGTCGACGGGGTGGTACGCGTTCTGCTGGAGGAAGATCTCACGGATCATCTTGGCGACCTCGAGGGTGATCTTCTGCTCGTCGGGCAGAGAGTCGGAACCGACCATCTGGACGACCTCCTGCAGCTCGGACTCCTTCTGGAGGACCTGCATGGCCCACGCCCTCAGGGCGGGGAAGTCCTCGGCGACGTTCTTCTTGTACCAGTCGACCAGCTGCTTGTCGTACATGGTGTACGAGGTCAGCCAGTTGATGGTCGGGAAGTGACGCCTCTCCCTCAGCTTGGTGTCCAGCGCCCAGAAGACACGGACGATACGGAGGGTGTTCTGCGTGACGGGTTCGGACAGGTCTCCTCCGGGAGGGGAGACGGCTCCGATGACGGAGATGGATCCGTCCTCGCCGCACAGGGTCCTGGCGCGGCATGCGCGCTCGTAGAACTCGGAGAGACGTCCTGCCAGGTAGGCGGGGTATCCCTCTTCTCCGGGCATCTCTTCGAGCCTGGAGGAGATCTCACGCATGGCCTCGGCCCACCTGGAGGTGGAGTC